>CAZZWA010000624.1:0-2808 GCA_964657555.1 uncultured Microcoleus sp. | reverse complement strand
TAGCGTCCTATTACCCCATCAGCTTAACTATGGGTAATCAATCGGATTTGACATCAAGCCTTCTCAGTATTTTTTCTGTTCGACTTGGCTGACAGGAATCAGTTAGTGGAGTGATGTGAGGTAGACTTTAAAATTAATTGCACTAACTCGCAAAAGCCCTTGCATTCAGCATTTGTAGTAAGATAAGCTGGTTGATAAGTCAGCTGATTGGCGTAGTCCAGCACATTGGCAACGCCTACAGAAACGGGAAAATATTTGGCATCAAATAGAGTCTCATCATTTGGACTATCGCCGACTGTAATAACTTGATCTAGCGTGTATTGGGGAAAACAGTCGTGCAATACTTTCAGCAACCCAGCTGCCTTATCTTGGGGCGCAGGTTTGATGTGACACTGTATAGAGCTGTAAGTAAAACCCCAGCCGATCTGCTGGCACAAGGCACTCATGCTTTGCAATTCCCCTAGCGTCAGAGCCTGATTGTCAAATGTCCAGTCGGTGATGCGAAAGCGGTTGTCAGCAGATTCTTGAATTTGGGGAAATTTTGCTTTGATACACTCAAACGCCTGAGCAAGCTGCTGTCGGTGTGCAGCGATGTCGAGAATGGGTGTTAAAGCCACTTGTTCCGCTTGAGAAGGGTAGAAAAAACCGCCATTTTCCGCGATCGCGCCTGCAACCGGCAAATAACTCGCCAAACCACTCACCCACCCAGCAGAACGCCCGGTAACAATTAGTACGGGAATACCAGCAGTAGCTAAATCCTCTAGCGATTGCAGCAGACTAGCGGTAAACTTTCCCTGCTGGGTCAGTGTGCCATCCATATCTGTGGCGACAAGGCGAATATTTTTCAAGCGGTCGTTTGTTGTGAGCTGATTCAGAGAGACGAAAGTCATAAAGTGGTGTTCAGGGGTTTCAAAACTGGTTATGACAACACTTACACCAGAGCAGCGCAATTATTACTACCTTTTAGAAGCAGAACGCACAAGCATTCACAAGCCGATTTTGGCAGCACTTTATGTAGCTCAAGGTCAACCTTCTGTGAATCAGGGAGAAACAGGGTTGGGTATCTCTCCTGCTAACCGAATTCCTCTGGAGGCTGTAGATACCTTGGTAAAACAAGTCCACCATGCTGCCAATACCATCCGCAGTCTCATCGCTCAGCTAGCAGCTAAGGGCTGGATAGGGTCTGAGTTGTGGAATTCTGAGAAAGGTTGCTACACCGACTTGTTTATCAAGACTGTTGCCACTGGTTATGTACCACCAGCTAATGAACCTACTCTAGCGCGCTTGGAAGCTTGTAACTATAGCGTGCTACGCGCAGCTTACTTGAAGGATCTGGAAACGGACTTAGCAGCCACAGCTTTGCCCGAAAGTCTAGAGTATCTAGAGCGAGCCTTACTGGTATTTGTCGAGAAAATTCCCTATTTTTACTACGGCTTGTCGCACCAACGGGAGGCAATGCTTGAGGCGGTGCGGATCTGGTGTCGGGTGGATACGCAGGAGGCAGCAATTGCCTGTTTGGAGGGACAAGGAGATCAGGGGACAAAGAGACTTGGGGAGGAAGAATTTTTATCTTCCCAATCCCCAATTCCCAATCTGGATGAGTCGCAGTTAGATATCCCTCTCAAGCAATTTCTTCGGGGTATTTCCCCAGCTTGGGCTGGATACCCCAATCAGCTAGAGGCACTGATTCGCCTAACTCAATTGTGGCGGCAGTTGCCATCGAGGGAAGCAGCGATCGCCTCTCTGGAAAAAAACACCTCTCCTAATGTAGGTCTCTACATTCTTGACCCAGCTCTGATCAGTTTTATCCAGCGTCTTCCCCAGTCTTACAATTCCTCAGGTTCCCAACGTCATGTTCTAACTGAAACGTTTCGACTCTGGTACCGCCTTAGATCTCGCACTGCCGCGCTGAAGGCATTAGGTATCTCTGCCGATGCCCTCACTGGCAGTGTCACGGATCGGACTAAGCTAGCTAGCTTTGCCACCCAGCTAGATAGGGAACTTGGGGAATTTATTCGTCGTCTACCAGCAGAATATAAAGAACTCGATTACCAGCGGGAAGCCTTAATCTACCTCGTCCAACTCTGGCGCAGTCTCACCACCAGAAACCAAACAATTCAATCCCTGTTTGATGACCTCAAACGTATGAGAGTTAGCCGCCGCGATGGCATAGACGCACCACCTGTGCCAAGGCCCTTGGCTTTCCCCAAGCGTCCCGACCAATGGACAACACAAAACATCTATCTATCAGCCTCAATCATAGTAGACGGCAACTTTACCTGGGCTGAAGCCACCCAGGGTGGCATGTGGATGCCTCCCAATCAAGAGACAGTGGATGCGATAGTTCGCATTGCCAGCCTTGCACAACGGGCACGCGATCGCATCGCTCGGCCTTTCCTAGTGGCTATCTGGTATCTTCCACCTAATATCTATCAAGCCTTCGGTGGTGTCCTTGCCTGCCGTCACATTTTAGGCGATGCCCTGAGTTTCACCTGCGAAGGTCTTTCTGGTAACCAACTTTACTGGTTTCTTGACCCTTGGTGGCCAGGGGGTTTGGGCCGTCATACTCAATTTCCACATTTATGCCATATTGATGCGCGTAGCTACCGCGCTCGTTGGGAATACTAAAAAGAGAATGAAGTTAAAGGTGGGAGAAAAAGTCGGCAATTTAAATCTTTTTTACGGATTCTCTCCTGCTTACCGAAGGATTTTTCCGTGCCAGCGCGAGCCTACTTTAACTTAATGAGGCTTTTTACCTCTTATTTTTTCATACTCTTTCGGGCACTTTAAAATAAACATCAAATTTTA
>CAZZWA010000623.1:0-2812 GCA_964657555.1 uncultured Microcoleus sp. | reverse complement strand
AAAAAAGTATTAAGTAGAAGGAATAGAGGTAACAGAGAAAGCCACCCCAGTGAACTATCCTGTTCTGGGGTTTTTCTTTTTCTACTCAAAGCGATCGCCTGCCGAGCAAGTCAGAAAAACAGTACTCAAAAACTCATCGCTGTTGGAAACACGCTACATTAGGCCAAAGGCTGGCTGTAGGGATACAGGCGGGAATGGAATACATTGATTGCTAAGAGAACTTAACGAAAATAAATATCCCTTATGGGGGTATCCTAAGTCCTTGGTCATCGACCATTGGTATTTAAGGACTAAGAACGGCCATAACGAGAGGATAATTATTTATACTTTGGGTTCCCCAAAGCCCCTTTAGTCCTGCTGCTGTTGTGATAATTGATATCTAGGGAGATTGCTTAATGACTGCTACCACATCAAAAACCATTGACTGGGACGCTTTGAAGTTAGAATTAGAGGGCATAGAGGTGATTGCAGAGCCGTCACAAGTCGCTAAGTTATCTCAGGATTACCACACCTTCAGTCCCATATTGCAAGCAAAGTTAGCTGGTAAGATAGGGGACTTGGCTGTCCGTCCCCTAGATGAAGCAGAGGTATTGCGGGTAGCGTCAGCCTGCGTGAAATATCGAGTGCCCTTAACAGTCAGGGGTGCAGGAACTGGCAACTATGGGCAATGCGTACCACTGCATGGCGGTGTGATTTTAGATATGACGAGGATACAAGCAATTCACTGGATTAAACCAGGAATCGCTCGTGTTGAGGCAGGGGCAAAACTGGCAGCGATTGACAAGAAAGCGCGGGAGACTGGGTGGGAGATCCGCATGGCACCTTCAACTTACCGCACGGCAACGATTGGCGGATTTATTGCTGGTGGGAGCGGCGGTATTGGTTCGATTACTTACGGGCAACTGCGCGATCGCGGCAATATCCAAGCCCTCCGCGTCATCACGATGGAAGACCAACCCCGTGCCCTGGAATTACGGGGCGATGACATTTACAAGGTAAACCATGCCTGGGGTTTGAATGGTATTATTACCGAACTAGAGATCGGTCTGGGGCCAGCTTATCCTTGGGCAGAACTGATTGTTACCTTTGACGACTTTATGATGGCAGCTCGGTTTGGTCAAGCACTAGGTGATGCTGACGGGCTAATTAAGAAGTTGATTTGTATCTGTGCAGCGCCGATTCCTTCATATTTTGCATCTCTGCGCCACCAAATTCCTGAAGGCGCTCACTGTTCCTTATTGATGATAGCAGAATCTTGTCTGGAACCATTACAGGGCTTAATTGCTGAGTATGGTGGCAGTGTTTGCTATCAAAAATCAGCTCAAGAAGCTAGTAAAGGTACATCCTTAGCTGAATTTACCTGGAACCATACCACCTTGCATGCTCGTAGTGTCGATCCCTCACTGACTTATTTACAGACTTTGTTCCCAAATGACAAAAGTCTCAAGCTAGTTGAGCATATGTATCATCACTTTGGAGATGAAGTAATGATGCATTTAGAATTTCTGCGAGTTAACGGTTCAGCAATTCCCGCTGCTTTACAACTTGTGCGCTTCACAACAGAAGAGCGTCTTAACGAAATTATCCATTACCATGAAGAACAAGGCGCATTTATTGCTAATCCTCACACCTATATCATTGAGGATGGAGGACGCAAGATTATGGACCCACAGCAAGTTAAATTCAAGGAAATGGTTGATCCTTATGGATTGCTGAATCCTGGTAAAATGAGAACTTGGCTAGAACGTTAGGGGCGAAATCAAATTGGAGGTCGCTGCTCATCAGAAATATTTCGTTAAACCCGAAACTACAAATTGCTTAAAGTGGCTACAGTTATGAAATCGGCTCACCTCTGCCAAGAAACAAAATTGTATTCAGAAACGCTTTTAATTGCAGGAGACACTTTGATAGCATCCATACTCAAAGTTTTAGTTTAAAATGCAGAGGTTGTGAGAGCAATGACATGCACAGTTTGATTCCCCCCCAACGCTTCTTCCCTTATCTTACCTGGATTGATATCTCAGCAATGTCTGATCAACAAAATGTGGTGATCATCCAGCCAGTGGGCGCAGTTGAACAACATGGTCCCCATCTACCGCTGATTGTTGATTCTGCCATTGGCCTCGCCGTTTTGGGAAAAGCGCTGCACAAACTGGAGTCAAATATACCAGCTTATGCCTTGCCAAACCTTTATTATGGTAAATCAAACGAACATTGGCATTTTCCTGGTACTATTACACTGAGTACTCAGACGCTAATAGCAATGCTGATGGAAATTGCTGATAGCGTTTATCGGGCAGGTTTCCGCAAGTTCGTGTTAATGAACTCTCATGGCGGACAGCCGCAGGTGATGGAAATTGTTGCCCGAGACTTGCATATCAAGTACAGCGACTTTCTGGTATTTCCGCTGTTTACTTGGCGGGTTCCCAATGTCACCAACGAGTTGCTGACAGCTAAGGAGTTGGAGTTAGGCATTCATGCAGGAGATGCGGAAACCAGTTTGATGCTCTCGGTGCTGCCCGAACAAGTGAAGATGGAAGCAGCAGCATGCGAGTATCCCCACGGTTTACCTCAAGATAGTCTGTTGAGTATGGAAGGCAAGTTGCCTTTTGCTTGGGCGACACGCGATTTAAGCCAAACTGGGGTGTTGGGAGATCCGACAACAGCAACTAAGGAGAAGGGCGATCGCATCTTAGAATCAATTTCTGACGGCTGGGTGCAAGTCATTGAGGATATCTACAAGTTCCGCCAACCGCAAGCTTATCGAGAAACCGAGCGATAAAAGTTATAGTAAGAGGTGGCTTTCCGTAGT
>CAZZWA010000622.1:0-2820 GCA_964657555.1 uncultured Microcoleus sp. | reverse complement strand
CCAGAAGCCATACTCCTTGGGGGTGGTTCGGATTAGCCAGTGAAATGGGACTGACGACACTGCTGTACCTCATCTTGGCCTGGTTCTTCGTGTTAAGTGCAGCTGAGCGAACGGATTGGAGCAATCGGCTGCGCGTGTTGTTACCAAAAATCAAAAGCAATGAGCATTGAGCAAACCATTCAAACACTTAAAATGCCTGTAACTTCTATCGTTCGTCAGCTTCGGCAATATTGGTATGCATTCCGTTTTCATCGAGCTATCAACAAGCTGCAAAATGAACTGGAACGTCCGATGATGCCCTGCGGTTCAATAACTGCCGACATTTCTACTGATCGGCTGTGGCAGCAACTCGCACAAATTGCCTCACTAGGCGGTGTGGCACGGTGTGTCGTGTCGTCGTCACAACTCCAAATGTCGGGGGGTGGTCTTTACTGGCAACGCTATGGTAAACACTACGCTTCTGTTGACCAGGGTCGTGAAAAAGCGCTGGAACACGCCCTCACTTTCGAGTTGTTGGATTTCTTGCAAGTGCGACGTTATTGCGACATTGCGGCAGCTACTAGTCCCATCGAACATGCTCTTGTTGCTGAATGGCCTCAAGTGGAGTACTGGAAACAAGACATGCTGTACGAGACAGACATCAGTAGTCAAATCATTGGTGGCCCAGCTCAAGCGATGCATTCTGTGGAGTCCGGCTTTTTTGACGCCTTGACCCTACACTGTTCCTTCGAGCATTTTGATGGATTGGCTGATGTTGAATTCCTCCCAGAGGTGGATCGCGTGCTCAGCCCGATTGGGGCTTGTCTGATTCTGCCTTTGTACGTTGCAGCCACCCATCGGATCTTTTTCGACCCAACTACAGTTTCTGTTGAGCAGGTTAGCAAATATGACGCCGAAGGGGAATTACGTCCGGTATATGGGTTCCGCCAAGAGCATGGTCGTTTCTACAACCCAGAGAGCTTAGCCTCACGTTTATTGAAACAGCTTCCATCAACACTCTGTGCAACATTAATCCGTTTTACCGAACAAGATGCTATTGACCCAAGCATATATCTAAACTTTGCTCTGGTACTACACCGCCCGGATTCAGTTTTCCGCTGCCCCAAAGCATAGATAATCTGACAAATAGCAGTCATCATACTCAAACTAATGGCTCAGGTGATGATGAGAAAAATTGTGTTTAACAGCATTAATTTTGCAGGAGCTGAAAGAAATAAGACTTCTTATCTAGATGGATTGAGAGGTTTAGCTGCACTAGGTGTTTTGATTTGCCATTTTTTAGCTGTTTTTTATCCTGCCTCGGCAAATGGAAGTTCAGAAATATCACACTTTTTTCTGGATATTGTTATGTTCAATTCTCCATTCTCTTTTTTATATAATGGGCAATTCGCTGTGTGTATTTTTTTTGTTTTAAGTGGCTATGTTCTAACAAAATCTTATTTTGACGAAGGAGATGAAAAGATATTAATTAAACGACTAATTGCCAGGTATCCGAGGCTACTAATTCCTGCTGCTATCTCTATTGTTTTAGTTTATTTATTGCTAAAATTTAATCTATATGAAATCAAAGAGTTAGCTTTGCTCACTAGTGCAGAAAAAATTGTTAACTATCAACAATTCTTCATTTTCCCGAACACATTTAAGTACTTATTTAAAAATATATTTTTTACAACCTGGCTAGACGAGCCAGAATTAAATAAAATGTTCAATTTAGTTTTATGGACTATGCCAATTGAGTTTAAAGGTTCGCTACTGGTACTAACTACCGCTTTTTTAGTGAGTCATATCAAGTATAAAAAATTAGTTATTTTGATGATAGCAGGGTTGTTTATACTTGTGATCAAACCTTATGGGATCTATTACGCTGCTTTTTTCTTAGGCTTACTTCTGGCAAGTTGTAGAATAAAAGCCACCAGACAATCTAATTATTGGGTAATACCGGGAATTGCAGTATCACTGTATTTTGGAGGTTACAATCCTGATAGCCAAGCCTACTTTTTTATGTCAAAAATTTCTCATACTTCACTGGCTCACTTTACGAACCCAGCAATTTTATACTATGTTATTGCGGCAACAATTCTAATTTTTATTATTCTCAATTCAACGAGTATACAAAAATTTCTTGAAACACCAATAATCCTTTATTTTGGATATATTTCTTTTCCGCTATATTTAATTCATCAACCTTTAATTTTTTCAATGTGCTCTATATCTTTTTTGTCTACCAATAAAGCTATTGGTTATAATCTATCTGCCTTGTTAGCCTTGATAACTTTATTATTAGTGACATTGCCTGTATCGACATTTCTTAGAAAGACTGTAGATCAGTTCGCTATAGATGTATCCCATCAGTTTAGCAACTTTATGCTGCTGCAATCATCACAAGATAAGCCTTCTAGCTAAGTCATGCCCAATTCAATCATCAGCCATCAAATAAGTTGTAAACGCCTGAGCCTGAACTGATAGCCGGTGGGTTTGATACCAAGCATAGGCGTTGTCTGCAACCAGCTGTCCCTCTAACAAATTCATGCTGCCCTGATGCCGATCCGCCTGCCAGTAGTGTTTGCCTGCTTCCAGACCATCCACATTTTGTCCTTCATAGAAAACTCCTACTGGGAGCACCCTATGAGCGCAGTAAGCCGCGAAGATTGTTGATTTCGCTAAATACTCAGTCGCATAATCAAAAAAACCTACCACAGAATTTGACAGCAGACAACTAATTTCTTGAGCAGTCTTAACTCCTAGAGCGACAACAGGAATTCCCGCCACTGGCTTAATCTCAAAATCCAGCTCTGGTCCAACATCAATGATCTCTTTGAT
>CAZZWA010000621.1:0-2847 GCA_964657555.1 uncultured Microcoleus sp. | reverse complement strand
AAATAACGCTAAGTGTAAATTGTATAAGAGCTGATTTATCAAGTAAATCTTAAATTTGTAGGGTGCGTTAATGCAGTATAACGTACCAGATAAATGACCTTTAATAGAGGGAATAACCTTTTTAATAGTCTCTGGATTCAGTGGCTTTAGCACAGCTAAATTCACTTGTGACAATTGATATCGTGTCCGCTTGAATACTTACGATATCGCGCTTAGCTACTAATAGCTAATTGCTAATTTTTTAAATCCTCTATTCCATTAGCCATTAGCAAAAAACGACAGATTATCAACGAATTGATTAGCAGGACAGGATATGAAATGCTTTTTGCCGCCGTTATCTAGATCGCGGTTTCTCTTTTCTCATTCAATGGCAGCCTGACTGTAAACGCAGTGCCTACTCCGACTTCACTAGTCACTGTAATCTCACCCCCGTGTGAATCTACCGACCTTTTGACAATTGCTAACCCTAGTCCAGTTCCAGCTATTTTGCCAACATTTTTAGCTCGATGAAATGACTCAAACATTCGGTGAATGTCTTCTGGAGGAATACCGATACCTTGGTCTTTAATCTGGAAGACTGCCTCTGACTCTCCACAAGCTAGTTCAAAATTGACAGTACCGCCTTGTGGTGAATACTTGATAGCATTGGAGAGCAAGTTAGTGAGGATATGCCGCAGCAGTTTTTCATCCATACAAGCATGGGTGCATTTACCAAGAATGGAAAAAGCAATTTTATGCTGACTGCTAGCAGTTAGTTGCAGTTCTTCCACCAAGCTGTAGCAGTATTGCTCCAAATCCAAATTAACTTGTTGAAACTCCATTTTTCCAGCTTCTGCTTTACCAATTAACAATACATCATCTAATAATCGAACCATATTTTGAACATGATCTTGAATGCGATGGAGATGGATCAATTTTTTATCGTTGCTAAGTTTATAGCCGTAAATTTCTAGTAAATCAGCAGAACCTTGAATTGCTGTCAGCGGAGTGCGGAACTCGTGAGAGGCCATGGCGATAAAGCGGGATTTGAGTTCGTTTAGTTCTTTTTCTCTTTCCAACGCCTTAAAAACTTCTTCTTCAGCTTGCTTGCGCTTGGTAATGTCTTGTAAATACACTGACAGGCCATCTTTCGCGGGATAGGCGTGGACGGCAAACCAAGTGTTGAGCGGCGGGTAAAACTCTTCAAATTCGACAGCTACTCTCTGGGATACTGCTTTGTGAAATTGCTCGAAGAAAACCAAGCCAACAGTTTCGGGAAACTCATCCCAAATCTTCTTGCCAAGTAACTCATGGCGCGATCGCTGCATCAGTGGCTCTGCTTGTGGGTTCAGGTAGGTAAATTGCCACTCCTTGTCTACTGCAAAGAACCCATCAGTGATGCTTTCCAGAATGTTTGTAGTGCGATTTCGCGCTGCCTCAGCTTCTTCCCGTGCCGCCTGTTCTCGTTCGAGGAGTTGTAGGCGCTCTTTTTCTGCCTTTCGGCGGGCGTTCATGTTGCGGAATGCTAACACCGCTCCATACATTGACCCGCTGATGCTAAGAATAGGAGCACAACTGTAATCAATTGGGATCTCTCTACCATCTCGTGCCAGTAAAACCGTATATTTGCTCCACTCAACAACAACTCTCTCCTGTATTACCTGTTCTACAGGAATAAACACAGGACGCCGCGTTTGCTCATCAAGGATGTGAACAACTTCATCTATTTTTCGTCCTACAGCTTCCTCGGCTAGCCATCCCGTCAGTACTTCTGCCCAAGGATTCATAAAGGTTATAGTTGCTCTCATGTCAGTAGCAATTACAGCGTCACCGATGCTGGAAAGAGTGACTTCTAGCCACTCCCCCTGTTGCCGCAATGCTGACTCTGCTTGCTTGCGCTTAGCAATTGTGCGTTCTAACTTAGCTAAATTAATTCGTAGTTCCATCTGGGTAATAACTTGCCGCCCCAAAGCCCGTAGTGCTTCTTTTTGCTGACTAGTTAGATGGCGGGGAATTATATCAAGCACGCAGATAGTGCCCAAAGGAAGGCCATCAGGTGTTACTAAGGGAACTCCCGCATAGAACCGAATGTTGGGGTGGGATATAACCAGTGGGTGGGTGGCAAACCGCCGATCTTTGAGAGTATTCGGTACAACGAGCAGCTGATCCGGTTTGAGAATGGTATGAGTGCAGAATGCCAAATCCCTTGGTGTTTCTGTTGCTTCCACACCGACTTTTGACTTGAACCACTGCCGATCTGTATCGATCAGGCTGATTAAAGCAACGGGAGCGTCGCAAATCTGGGCAGCCAAAGCAGTCAGATCGTCGAATTCCGCTTCAGGAGGAGTATCGAGAATGTTGTAGCAATGCAGTGCCTTGAGCCTATCCGCCTCGTTGCTAGGTAAAGGTGCTGGTTGTGCTCTTGGTGTCGCTCTATTGTGGAACAGGGCACCCTGTTTCTGTTTGCCCTTACTCAGACAGATCCGAAAAAATCGCCAGCAGTTGCGAATTATGGGTAACAGGAGGGGATAGAGGACTTTCATCATGATGGAATGGAAGCACTGTTAAGGCTCTTTTTTTTACGGGCGAAGGCGTTTGGAACATAACGGATGGCTTCTTTAAGAAAATCGTAGCTGTGATTAAGTACTAAGTTAATCAGTAAGAACTCTTAATAAAAAATACGTTTGTCGTTGGCGAGCGCGAGAATTTACTGAAGATGCGTCTAGGTATAAAGGGAGTACTTGGCGATCGCTTTCACGGTCATCAAAAGCCCCGGAGATGGCTATATGCTGTTGGCTACTATAGCTATATGAGTTGTGAGACGCTAGCGCCTCAGATCCCCGAATTCTTCAATAAGTCGGAGATCTC
>CAZZWA010000620.1:0-2848 GCA_964657555.1 uncultured Microcoleus sp. | reverse complement strand
TTCCTTAGTCCTCAATCCCTCATCCTCAAAATCAGTACTGTGACACTTTGGGGTGGCTACTGAGCGCAGTCGAAGTGTGCACAATGTAGGCCACAGTGGTCAATATCCTGTACCCTAATATCTAGTGGTGAAACTGTCATGCTGACAAAATGCAGCATTTAGATCATTTTTAAAATACAGCATTTACGATCGCACCTGTGGAATGTGGGCGCTATGATTATCTGTTGGCGATGGTGTATGTGGTTCCTAAAGTAGGTGGAGACAAATAAATGTTGGTTAAGATTGAAGGATGGCAATGATAGTCAGGCAATAGCCATCCTTCAGCCCCCACCACTTACGTTGATTTCCGTCCTTCTACTTAGAACCTAATTTTTCATAGCAATTAAACATTCAGAATTTATTTGCGCCTGCTTACTTACTGCACAACAAGTGAACAGGTTTCTGAACAACCATTGAGCAAAACGCTGAGCAATCAAGCTGAGATAGCAATGACATTCTAGAGATGTAAAACCTCTATGAAGGTGCAAACATGTTTTCTACTACCATTAAACGTTTAACTCTAGCCCTAGTTGTTCCAGTAGTAAGCTTAGGTGTATTAACGACTCTCAGCAAAGCAACCAAAGCTGAGGCACCAGAACAATTAAAGAGTCTGGCGCTGCAACGGGTGGCTGAAATTAGTGGCCGACAAGCGAGTCAGTTGCGTGTAATCAACTCAGTTGAAGCCAAGTACCCTCTTCAGGATAAGACTGTCTCTGACTTTAAAGTGATAGATGAGTCTGGGAAAATCTACGGCATTACTCTAGATAGCAGTGGCCAAGAAGTCAGCTCAACACAACTACGAGCCAATGAAAAAACTACTAATGCTACGCGTTACGGAAAGCTCTATCCAGCCCTTGCTGAAAAATTAGCTAATACTGCAACCACTCAGCCACTTAGAGTAATTATCTGGCTTAAGGAAACTTCTCAATCTGAAACATCACGTCCAGCTCCCAATCCTGGTAACACTCTCCGTGCCTCAGAAGCACAAGTGAATGATTTCTTTAAGCAAGTAGATGCACGACGAGCCGCCGCAGTGCAGCCTATTGTTAACTCAGCAGTCAACAAGCTGAGGAGCCTTGGTACCAACATTAGCACTGAAAAATATTCACCTGTGGTTTATGCCAACCTGACACCCCAAGCGATCGCGCAAGTAGCAAATTGGGATGAGGTTGACCAAGTTTACGAAGATCAAAAAGCCAAACCAACTTTGAATATAGCGCGGCACACAATATTAGCAGACGTCGTCCAAAACCGAGGCATCACTGGATCGGGTGTTCAAGTGGGAGAAGTTGAAGTCGGTGGGCGCATTGCCACCACCAACCCCTACCTCGTCGGTGTGACACAAGATACAACCTACAGCTGCCTCAGCAGTCATAGCACTGGTGTAGCTGGCATCATCCGTAGCACCAATCCAACCTATCGTGGTATTGCTCCAAATGTTTCCCTGTGGGTAGGTGGATCTTGCCCTGGCTCAGACGGTACAGCACCGTTTAGCCAGCTTCAGGATCGATCAACTGCTGCCGCAGACTGGGGAGCGCGGGTACTCAACCTCAGTTTGGGAGGTAATAGTAACCGTCAAGTTGATAGTGCTGCCAGATTTTATGACGACATGGTAATCAATCGCTTTCGTACAGTCGTAGTAGCTGCTGGCAATGAGGGTAACAGTGGGAATGTCCTGACTCCTGGGGTAGCTTATAACATCATCACCGTAGGCAGCTTTAACGATCGCGTCACTCCTAACTTGATTAGCTCATTTTCCAGTGGACTTGGCCCTGTATCAACTCACAGCGATCGCATCAAACCAGAGGTAGTAGCACCAGGCAACAGCATCAGCAGTACAACAACTTCATCTCCCTGGATAGGCAACATCGGCTCAGGGACAAGTTTCGCCACCCCGATGGTGGCTGGTACAGCCGCACTGATAATCCAGCGCAACAGCAGTCTGGCGTACTGGCCGGAAGCTGTTAAAGCAATTCTCATGACCACTGCCGTACACAACATTACAGGTGACGCCAGACTTAGTACCCTTGATGGTGCTGGCGGGATTTTTGCCGACCGAGCAGACGACATAGCTCATGGAGTCGGTGGCAACTGGGGAGCACAGTCTTACAATTGCAGTGCACCAACCTCAAGCGATGTGGCAACAATATCATTAACTGCGGGGCAGCGAACTAGAGCGGCGATCGCTTGGGACAACGACCCCAGTTATTCTAATTATGCTTCTCAGCCCGGAGCTGACCTCGACCTCCAGATAGTCAATGCCTCAGGCACTGTGGTTGCTAGCTCAGCAAGCTATGACAACACCTACGAGATTTCTGACTTCACTCCCAGCACTACTGGTACCTATAAACTACGCGTGCACAAGTATCGCTGTGATTACAGCCCTAGATGGTTAGGATGGGCATGGCGGCAGGGTAATTGAGTCTAACTGCCATTCGCCAACTCTGGCAATTCCGTTAGTAGTTAGTGGATGGCTGATCACCTGCAAATCTAGCCTGTCAACTGTACTACAGTCAGCCATACCAGTTCCTCACATGTGACTCAAGTTAGGGTACCAAAAACTATGCTGGCGATTTGTTTTGAGAGTCTGGCTCAAGGAGATTCCTACACTGCTGGGCTAGAAAACCCAACTCTATTCTTAGTCTGCAACGCAGCTCAAGCAGCCCGCCTCACCCAGTTATTTAATGATGCTGATACTTTCAAGCGGATTCAAGCCATTGACTTCAACACCAAATATATTGTTGCTGTGTTTCGTGGACAAGTGGGAAGTAGCGGCTATGGCATTGCTGTGCAGGCGGTGAGTAACGCT
>CAZZWA010000619.1:0-2875 GCA_964657555.1 uncultured Microcoleus sp. | reverse complement strand
AAGCAAAGCAGCGAAAGCAACTGCTCGGTATCCACGGGTTTAGTGATATAGTCTGAGGCACCAGCTTCGATGCACTTCTCGCGATCGCCTTTCATTGCTTTTGCAGTCAGGGCAATCATGGGCAGAGATTTGAACTGTTCAATGTTGCGGATGGCACGCATTGTTTCGTAACCATCCATTTCTGGCATCATCACATCCATCAACACTATCTGAATATCCGGTGTATTTTGCACAGTCTTAATGCCGTCGCTGCCGTTTTCGGCATATATTACCTGCATCTGATAGCGTTCCAACATACTGGTGAGGGCGAAGACATTGCGGACGTCGTCATCCACAATCAGGACTTTCTTGCCAGTAAGTACCGCAGAGACTTCCTGCAAGGAGGGAAAGGGCAAAGGGGCCTCGGAGGCAGAGGAGGCACCCTCTAAAAAATTCTCTCCCAGTTCCCTAAGCGTTAGCGAAGCGGCTTCTTGGGAGCTAGCGGTGCTCCCCGTGCTTTCCATGGGTAGACTTGTCTGAACCTGGTTGAGAAAATTAGCAGTTTTCGCCAGCAGAGACTCTATTGACTGGTCGCCTTTGACGATCACATTGTCAGCCAAACGCTTGAGTACTGAATCTTCTGTAGCAGTCAGTTCCTTGCCAGTATAAACGATGATGGGCAGCTGCCACAATTTAAGCTCCTCACGGATTCTCTGGATGAGTTCAAAACCGGACATATCCGGCAGCTTTAAATCGACGACTATGCAATCAAACTGATTGACTCTCAGCGCTGTCAGAGCCTCTTGGGCGGTGGCGACAGCAGTTGCACTGAGGTTGCTGTTACCCAACCTTTCCACAATTGTATGACGTTGAATGTCGTCGTCTTCCACCACCAACAGGTGTTTCAACTGTAGCACTGGTGTCTCGCCTATCACTGAACGCTCCACTGCCAGCGGTGCGGATAGTTGAGCAAACGCTCTATCTAGCATCTCAGTGCTCACCGGCTTTTTCAGATAGGCGATCGCTCCCTGTTGCATGCCGCGCTGCTGTCCTTCCTCGACAGTAATGATATGGACGGGAATGTGTCGCATTTGGGGATCTTGCTTAATTTCGTTCAGAACTGTCCAGCCATCCATCACTGGCAATCGGATGTCCAACATAATGGCATCAGGTTTATATTCTCGCGCCAAGGCTAGACCCGTATCTCCTTGCAATGCCACAATGCCTTTGAAGCCTTTGGCGCGTGCCATATCCAAAAGGATGCGCGCAAACTTAGCATCGTCCTCTACAATCAGCAGGATGCGAGCATCGGCCTGAATACTGTTGCGGTCATCAGGGATTAGGAATTGAGAAGCGCGGGAGCTGGGGAGATGGGGAGAGAAAGCATTGTCAAGTCCTCCTTGTCCCCCGCTGTCGCGCCGTTGCGCTAGTTTCCCCCTGCTCCCTTGCTCCCCTGCAAGTCTGCGGTACGTAGAGAGTGAAAGTGCTACCCTCACCTAGCTTGCTCTCTAAACAAATCTCTCCACGTAGAAGACGGGCAATTTCGCGGCTGATCGACAAGCCTAAACCCGTACCCCCATACTTGCGACTGGTGGTGCCATCGGCTTGCTGAAATGCCTCAAAAATCACCTTCTGCTTATCTGAGGCAATCCCTATCCCCGTGTCAATCACGCTGAAAGCCACTACAGCATTAGCACGATTTAAGGCTTCCTGCTCCAAGCTCCACCCTGAAATTGCTAAATCTACCCGTAATGTTACATGCCCTTTCTCTGTAAACTTAAAGGCGTTAGCCAGAAGATTCCTCAGCACTTGTTGCAAACGTTTCGAGTCAGTGTAGATAGCGCGGGGTAATGCGGGGTCGATATGAATTGAAAAGCCAAGATGTTTATCCAGTGCTACCTGAGAGAACGTGCGTTCCATGTACTCTTGCAGATCGACCAACAGCACTTGGTCGATGTCCACGGCCATAGTTCCTGATTCAATCTTGGAGAGATCCAGGATGTCGTTGATCAACGCCAGCAAGTCGGTACCTGCTGAATAAATCGTCTGAGCAAATTCCACTTGGCGCTGTGTTAAATTACCGTCAGCATTATCGGAAAGCAGACGAGCCAAAATCAGTAAACTGTTGAGGGGTGTCCGCAACTCGTGAGACATATTGGCTAAGAATTCTGACTTGTACTTAGAGGTGAGTGCCAGTTGCTCTGCCTTCTCCTCCAAAGCCAGTCGCGCCTGCTCTATCTCACTATTTTTGCGCTCCACTTCTTGGTTTTGCACCTCCAACAACCGGGCTTTCTCTGCCAATTCCTCGTTGGTTTGCTGCAACTCTTCCTGCTGATTCTTCAAGAGTTCCTCAGAAGCTTGCAGGGATTTAGCTTGTTGTTCCAGTCGTTTATTGGTCTCTGTAAGTTCTTTCTGCTGACTTTGCAATTCTTCCGTCAAGGACTGGGACTGTTTGAGCAACTCTTCCGTGCGCATGCTAGCAGCGATCGTGTTCAGGACGATCGCAATGCTTTCGGTAAGTTGATCCAAAAAGGTGAGGTGAATCTCGCTGAAGCGTTGGAAAGAAGCGAGTTCAATTACTGCTGTTACCTGTCCTTCAAACAAGACGGGTAAGACGACGACGTTGAGGGGAGTTGATTCTCCTAAGCCAGAGCTAATTTTGATATAGTCACTGGGTACCTCAGTCAGTAAAATCCGTTGCTTTTCCAAAGCGCATTGCCCCACCAAACCTTCACCCAATTGAAAATGGTTGGCGAGATGCTTGCGTTCGCGGTAGGCATAGGTGCTGAGTAGCTTGAGAATTAGGAATTGGGAATTAGGGATTGGGGATTGGGGATTAGGAATGAGGGATTGGGAAGAGGAAGGAGTTACATTCTTCTCTTTCCCAGTCCCTTTG
>CAZZWA010000618.1:0-2895 GCA_964657555.1 uncultured Microcoleus sp. | reverse complement strand
TTTCATGACCAATGATCAGGGAAATTGGCTTGTTAATTAATTCTTCTTCGCTATACTCAAAAAGTTTTTGTGTCGCTCTATTTACTATTTTTATAATTCCTGCTCGGTTCGTCACTAATAATGCATCTGCCATTGACAGAAAAATTTTGTCAATGTACTGTTGAGAATCAGATAAGGCATTCATGATACTATTGATTAATTGATGTTAAATAAAATTTTCAGTTATATTCAGTTATATTACATCTGTATTTTGGTAGGATAGGCAACAGTTAACCTTACTAAAATAGGGACATAACACAACTTTTTCAAAAATATCATTGATTTAGAGGCAACCATTACCTATTAAATGAGTGGCTTTTATTTTAACTTGAAGAAAGCTCTTGGTAGCACAAATAAAATTTTTTAAGGCTTGGAGCGGAAAGAACAGATCCATTCAACAGCATCTGCCAAATCCGCTGCAATGTAGTCAGGCTGGGTGTGGTGCTGATACTTGCCACTGAGGACGCGATCGCCAAACCCAGTCTGCACTAAAATTCCAGTACAACCAGCATTGTGGGCCATATCCACATCAGTAGCTTTGTCGCCTACCATAAAACTTTGGCTTAAATCCAAGTCATGTTCCCATGCTGCTGCCACCAGCATGCCAGTGTTGGGTTTGCGCCATGTACTCCAGTGGGTAAATTCTGGATTTGTTCCCCCTGAAGGGGGGCTAAGATATGGGCAGTAGTAAAGGGCATCTAAATGCGCGCCTGCTTCTGTTTGCAGCAGATGAACGAGACGCTGGTGAAGCTTGTCTATATGACTGACGGGGTAGTACCCCCGTGCAAGACCGGATTGGTTAGAGACCAGACAACAAAACAGCCGTCGGTCGTTTAACCGACGTACTGCTTGCACAACACCAGGAATTAGGTGTAAATCCTCGACTCGGCAGATATAACCAGCCTCAACATTGAGAACGCCATCCCGGTCAAGGAAAACTGCTGGTTTAGCCACGCCAGATTTGATCCAAGACATCTGCGGGAGCAATGTCTGCTATTGAGCGAGTTGGGGATTGCAGGCCGCAAACGCGATCGCTCTGGGGTAGCAATTGTTTGGCGTTGGTCGGGCCAAATAGGGCGATCGTGTAAGTCCCGACAGCTACTGCTAAATGCATGGGTGCGCTATCAGTAGACAGCAGCAAATTGGCACCAGCAATCATTGCCGCTAACTTGCCAACATCCGGCGGTGCCGTGACTTTTATATCCATAGAGGACTGCAAGAAAGAACTGACTGACTCCCGATCTTCTAGTCCTTCTAGGAAGACAATAGGCAGATTGGGCTGTCGCTGTTGAATGTCTTTAATAATCTGCTGCCATTTCTTCGCTGGGTAGATTTTGTCAATCTCTTGGGACTGAGATAGTTCACCCGACCCCCCATGAATCAAAATGTAACCAGTTTCGTGAATAGAGAGCCGCCTCTGTTCACCGTCTGCCCACTGAATGTCTTGTTTGGGGACATTGATTGCTATGGGTGGAGAGGAGGTTTTAATACCTAAACCTTCGAGTAGGTTGTGGTACGTGTGCGCCGCATACTGCTCCGTTTTGAGTGGTAGTGGGTTGGTGAGAAAAATGCTACCTGAACCGCTGTAACCAACTCGGGTAGGAATGCCGGTCAGCCAGAGGAGCAGACCTACTAGCCAACTCCTGCCCAATGAGAGGGCAATGTCGTACTCGCGATCGCGGATTATGCCCAGTAAATTACCCCAATCTGCCAGACCGTTGCGGTCTTTAAAATTAAAGAGAATCACTTCATGAACCGACTTCGAGACTCGATATGCACCTTTAGCTCGCGGTTCCACAACCACATCAATCCGGGCTTCGGGGTAATAGCGCTTCAGGTCATCAAGGGTCGGGAAGAACAGGATTTGGTCGCCAATCCCGCCAGGAACAAGGGCCAGTATTCGCATCATACTCCATCAGTTATCAGCGCGTTGATTTTGGATTTTTGATTGCACGTCACTAATAAAACTTATAATCGAAAATCTAAAATCAGCTAGCTGACCAATACGTTACAGAACGCTCCTACTATATACCTAGTTGGGCTTGGAAAGTTTAATGCATTTGTTGATTCCAGCAGCTGGGATAGGACGTCGGATGGGGAGTGACCGTAATAAACTCCTCTTGACCTTGTTGGGTGAACCCTTAATTGTCTGGACTCTCCAGGCAGTTGAAGCATCTCAGCATATTGACTGGATTGGCATTATTAACCAGCCAGCCGACCAGTCAGAACTGAAAGCTATTATCGCTGGGCTATCTCTGAGTAAGCCGGTACAACTGATCACTGGCGGGGCAACACGTCAAGAGTCAGTCTATAGAGGGTTGCAAGCACTGCCAACAGCAGCTGAGCGAGTTTTGATTCATGATGGGGCTAGGTGTCTTGCCACTCCAGCTCTGCTGGATCGATGTGCTGTAGCACTTTGGGATTGTCCAGGACTGATTGCTGCTGTGCCAGTGAAAGACACGATCAAAGTGGTAGATCAGACTGGTTTAATTCAGAGTACACCAGACCGGCGTCAACTTTGGGCTGCCCAAACGCCACAAGGATTTGAGGTTAAGCTGCTGAAAAATTGTCATGACCAAGGCCGTTGCTTGGGATGGGAAGTTACAGACGATGCCGCTTTGTTTGAAAAGTGCGGTCTGTCCGTACGGATTGTGGAGGGTGAAGAGACGAATCTGAAGGTGACGACGCCCATAGATTTAGCGATCGCAGAATTGATTCTCCGTCAGCGGCTGGAGTTGGCTATGGGGAAGTGAGTAAGGGGAAAATTGATCGCAGGTTCCAGTTCGAAGAGGCCAAGGACGCTGATCGCGCTCAGTCGTAGCCCGAACTTTTCGGCAAGATTGTCATCGATCTCGT
>CAZZWA010000617.1:0-2901 GCA_964657555.1 uncultured Microcoleus sp. | reverse complement strand
CCTCACTCATCCCAATCAAGAATATTTTGAGGAACGCCACATGACTGCTAAGCAGGAATCAGAGCCTATCATCTCATCCTCAAATGCAAGACACCCGTCACCAATTGAGCGACAGGCATTTGGGAAAGCCTTGCGCGATACTGTACCGCGCAAGGCTCATAGCGACTGGAGTCCCCCTGCTGATCGCCCCGATCCAATCACCCTGTTAGAGATATCTAGCCAGGGACGACTGCCCAATCTGGTGCCGATCCGGTATGGTCGGATGATGAAGTCACCGTTTACCTTCCTCCGGGGAGCAGCAATTGTGATGGCGGCTGACCTTGCGACAACCCCAAGTACGGGGATGCGAGTCCAGGCAGGTGGTGACTGTCACCTACTTAACTTCGGTGGGTATGGGACACCAGAACGCAACCTCGTCTTCGACGTGAACGATTTCGACGAAACACTTCCTGCCCCTTGGGAGTGGGATATCAAGCGTTTGACAGCAAGCATTGTTGTTGCTGGTCGCCACATCAACGTTTCTGAGAAAAACTGCTTTGAAGCGGCGCAGGAAGCTGTCCGTTCCTACCGAGAACACATGGGCAAGTACGCTCAGATGGGTGCTCTAGAGGTATGGTACTCGCGGATTGATGCCGACGTCTTGCGTAACTTTGCCCGCCATGCCAAGCACCGTCAACTCATTGATCGGCATGTGGAAAGAGCGCTGACACGCACCTCTGCCCAGGCATTGCCAAAATTGACAGAGGTGGTTCATGGACAGTGGCGGATTGTTGATCACCCACCACTGATGTATCACTTGCCACCTGACGATCTGCTTGAACAAGAGGTGGAGTCTGTTTACCAGCAGTACCGCCGAACCTTGCGGGACGATCTGCACGTTCTGCTTGATCGCTATCGCCTGGTTGATATTGCCATCAAGGTGGTAGGCGTTGGCAGTGTTGGCACGCGTTGCGTCGTCGCACTCCTAATGGCAGACAATAATGAACCCCTATTCCTCCAAATTAAGGAAGCCCGTGCTTCTGTGTTAGAGCCGTATGCGGGCAAGAGTGCCTATCAAAACCATGGTCAGCGCGTTGTTGTCGGTCAACGCCTGATGCAAGCTGCCAGCGATATCTTCCTCGGTTGGACACGCAGCGAACGTGGGCATGACTTCTACGTTCGGCAATTGCGGGATATGAAGACTGCCGTTGACATTGAGGAATTGTCTACCTCTGAGCTGATTGGCTACTCAGGATTGTGTGGGTGGGCGCTGGCGCGTGCCCATGCTCGCTCTGGCGATCCAGTGATGATCAGCGGCTATCTCGGCAAAAGTGATGCTTTTGAGCGGGCGATCGCAGACTTTGCCCTCACTTATGCCGATCAGACTGAGCGCGATCACAAAGCACTTGTGGCTGCGGTAAAGTCTGGACGGCTCAAAGCAATCGAGGAATAAGTATAGTAGCTCGGAAACTTTCTCAATCAGCGGTAGCGACTAACAACCTTCTGGAGATCAACGTGCTTTGGATTGGGAATCATCTTTTTTGTTCAATAGCTGATCCCGCTCTCTAACCGCCATCGCATGTGCAGGAAAACCCTCGTACTCTGCTAATGTTTGAGTCGTCTTTTTCAAGCGGTCAAATCCTTCTTGAGTCAGATAGCCAATGCCAGTACGCTTGAGGAAGTCAAAGACTGACACAGCCGAATATGAGCGGGCAAAACCCCCTGTTGGCAGAATGGCATTCACTCCTAGGCAGTAATTTGCTGTAGGGATGGGGGTGTAAGGGCCTAGCAAAATCTCCCCAGCGTTTTTGATCTTTCCCAAAACACTAAAGGGATCTTGAACTAAAATCTCCAGATGTTCGGGAGCGTAGTCATTCACAAAAGCAATGGATTCTGCCAAACTTGATGTCAGCAAGATGCCACCGTAGGATGACAGACCTTTTTCACAAAATTCCCTGCGCCACTCTGGCAGCTGCTTGAGGTAGTGAGGCAGGAATTCAGCAGCTTTTAGGGCCACCGCTTCACTATGAGTAACGAGTAAGGCGGCGGATTCAGGGCCATGTTCAGCCTCGACCAGCAGATCGAGCGCGGCTAGTTGAGGGTCAGTATGTTCATCAATGAGAATGATTGACTCGCTAGGGCCAGCAGGTAGTCCCACATCAACCGTACCGTATAACAGCCGCTTAGCCGCCGACCCATAGACATTGCAGGGACCTGTGATTTTGTCCACTTTGGGGATGGTTGCCGTCCCGATCGCCATAGCAGCGATCGCTTGGATGCCGCCCAGTTTGTACACATTCTTGACCCCAGCCATTTCCGCCGCCACCAGAGATGCTGGTTCTACATTCCCCTCTTTGTCAGGGGGCGTACACACAATGACTCGGCTTACCCCCGCTACCGTCGCTGGGATAGTCAGCATTAGCATCACAGAGGGGAAAGCGCCTTTTCCTCTGGGAACGTACAAACCCGCACTGGCGATCGGGGTGACTTTCTCTCCGGCGAAGACTCCTCCGGCAATCTCTGCCAGTTGGATTTCTTCCGGCATCTGCCGTTGGTGAACCTCTTTGACGTTGGCAAATGCCTGCTGGATGGCTGACTTAATTTCGGGATCGATCAATTCACGGGCAGCAGCGAACTCTTGCTCGCTGACTTTCAATTTTTCTATTTCTGCCCCTGCATAGTCGAACTTTCTGACGTATTCGAGTACACCGGCATCTCCACGCTGCCTGATATTGTCGATCACCTCGCGAGCAATTGAGAGGGCATTTTCAATGTCTAACTCTGCCCGTCTTTTCAACGAGGAAAGTTCTTCAGATGTCATTTGTGCGAGCCGAAGAATCCTGACCAATGCGTGACTCCTTAACAATTTTCAGGGACGGACAACTTTTTCTCTTACTTAGTGCAGCAAGCCCAGCTAGTGGT
>CAZZWA010000616.1:0-2915 GCA_964657555.1 uncultured Microcoleus sp. | reverse complement strand
TTTCGGTAAGGCGTCATGAAACGGATGGAGTTGGCACGAGGGCAAACAGTTGGTCGGCAATTGACTCAATTAGATGAGAGCGCATGAGCTGAGAACGCCAAGACTCTGGTATTTCTTGCTCGCCATAGAAAGCTCCTGCCAACTGCCCGTAAATAGCGCCCGTTGTATCTGCATCCATGCCCAAGTTGACAGCAAGCAGGCTCCCCTCCCGAAAAGAATGAGTGTGATAGAAAGCCCATAATGCTGCTTCTAGAGATTTGACTACGTAGCCCGATCCTATAATCTCTGGCGGTTGGCGGTATTTGAACGACCCCGCAGCAATCTCGTCGATTTCTGGAACTAATGGGTTTGCTTCCCAGTATCCGGGAAGGGGACTGTAGCGTTCCGAGAGCAATTCCTCCCGACTCACGCCATGAATTGCGCCAATCAAGAGTGCTCCGAAGTAGCGGCAAGCATCAACTGCTGCCGTTGCTTGGTGAGTCGTGCGCGAACTCGCTCCCGAGTTTTCAATCGCTGCTAGAGGTCTTTGGGCGTAGAACAAAGGTACAGGCGCTAAACGCATGAGCGAGCCATTGCCAGCGCTCTGAGGGTCTGTCGAACCACAATAAGGTTCTTGGGTTTTCTCAAACCGCATCAGCGCTTCTAGCGTTGTGTTGCCAATATCGAAGCATTGGTCGATGCTGCTTAGATAGCCCTCCCGCCACCATTTCACATATTTTTGCAATTGGTCGATTGGACGAAAATCCTGTTGCTCAATGAGACTCTGAGCCAAGCACAGTGCCATTGAAGTATCGTCCGTCCACTGCCCCGGCATGACATCATGAGCACCGCCTACAACCATATCGTCAATCGGCGGGAATGAACCAGGCGGTTTAAATTCTAAAGGTGCTCCTAGCGCATCTCCGACTGCTAAGCCTAATAAACTACCACGGTAACGCTCAACTAACCGCATTTGGAAACGAATCTTCGAAACGACATCTCAATTGTGACAATCTGATGACAGAGATCGCCAATTTAGAGAGCTGGCGGATCATAAACCTCGTTCTCTCTATTCAGCGAACGGCACTCCTAGCACCATCAGTTCTCAACCGCACCGTTATGCCGCTAAATCTTTGGTGGGGAAGCAACCTGACAGTGTGTTAATCCTTAGAATTTAACAGCTCAAAACCCGGCAGAGGAATTGGTTACGATGGAGGTGCCAACGGAGAAAATTGTGTTGGGATCGCCGCCTCCTTACAAACGGCAGTACACGGAGTATGGTGTTGCGTAGGAGAAAGATGGTTGCCAGTGCGTGTGATCGCCCTAAAGAGGTTGACTTTAGCCAGAGGGATTCCCTGAATCAAATTATAGTTCAGTCTCCCGTCCTCACGAGCTATGAAGTTGGTTGGGACACGATTCACTTTTTGTATCACCGAGAACCCGCCCGCGAAACTCCTGAATGTCAGTTCAAACAGCACCTGATCAGTATCTATCTCCAGCCTTTTGCAGCAAGGCGGTGGGTGAATGGACAATGGCAGCAGGAGAATTACCAGAGTGGCGACATTAGTTTGTTTCCTGCTTATCAATTGGCTCCTAAATCCCAGTGCGATCACGAAGATGAGTGTATCCATCTCTGTTTAGAAACACCATTCTTTGAGCAAGTCGTTTATGAAGCGGTGGATACTAATCGCATTGAGATTGTGCCAAACTTCAGGTTTCAGGATGCACTGATCGGACAGATTGGACTGGAGCTAAAGACGGAACTGGAATTGGGTGGCCCTGAAAGCCGTCTTTATGCAGAATCAATGGCAACAGCTCTCTGTGTCCACATACTGCGCAGATATTCGACCTGTCAACCGATTATCAAGGAGTATGCTGATGGACTGCCCAAGCGTAAATTGGAGCGGATACTCAGCTACATCCAAACACATCTTGACCAAGACACTAGTTTAACAGAACTTGCTGACCTCGTTCAGATGAGTTCTCATTATTTCGCCAGCCTGTTTAAGCAATCCATTGGTCTTTCTCCACATCAATACCTGATTGATTGTCGAATTAAACGTGCAAAGCAACTGCTAGCTCACACAGAATTGCCCATCGTGGAGATTTGTCAGCAAGTTGGCTATCAAAGTCAAAGCTACTTCACCAAGATTTTTCGGAAACATAGTGGCATCACGCCCAAGAAATTTAGAGACTCACTCTAAAGCGTCGGAAGATTGGAACAATTTTCGGAAGAATAGGCAAGACAGCAGTGAAGGGCGATCGCTAAACTTAGCATGTTAGCGGAATACTCTATTTAAAGTCAAAAGATGTCTGAAGCTACTCGAAAAGTTGTCTTTCTCATCTGCTTTACTGCTATATACTTAATTCGTCTTTACTTCAAGTGGCTAGTATTGCATAACAACATTACTGATGAACGTAAAACTGCTCAGGAGAAGCTGCTTCTGTTTTTAGCATTTATAGGCATATTTATCCTGCCTCTACTTGGTGTTTTCACATATTGGCTAGAGTTTGCTGCATACGATTTACCTGATTGGACTGGTTGGATCGGCACAGGCGTTTTCGTCACTACTATCTGGCTGTTTTGGCGTTCCCATGCAGATTTGGGTTTGAACTGGTCAGCCTCACTTGAAATTCGAGAGAATCACTCGCTGGTTGATACTGGAGTTTACCGCTACATTCGCCACCCAATGTATGCATCCTTTTTGCTTTGGGGAATTGCCCAAGCTCTTCTCCTACATAATTGGATTTATGGACTATTCAACATCGTATCGTTTTTACCGATGTATCTTCTGCGAGTACCTCAAGAAGAGCAGATGATGCTCAATGCGTTTGGGGAGAAGTATCGAGACTATATGTCTCGCACAGGACGAGTGATTCCCAAATTTTTACATTCAGCCACATCGTTAGAGTGACACAGCTAACATTAGAATAAT
>CAZZWA010000615.1:0-2925 GCA_964657555.1 uncultured Microcoleus sp. | reverse complement strand
GATTCTTGAAAGATTTGGGAGATGAGCAAGCTTTGGTTCAAATGACTTGACACTCCCAAGGCTCCACTTGCTTTAAAGCCGTGGGGTTCTTGGTTCAACGAGTCCACTTACTAGACATAGTTTCCTATGCGGTGACTGGAATGTGGGGATATGTTCGGTCAGGCAGGGGCGATCGCCTGCCGAAGTTAGTGAGATTTTGCACAGCCTACCGACTTCCTCCTGCTCTTGAGGCTCTTGTGGGATCAGGATCTTCTGCCCAGTTTTCTAAAATGCTTCTCTCCTCAGAAAAGGGGCTGTAAATCTGTACCGAATGGAGAATTTTTGGCAGAGAAATTTCCAGGGCGGTGTTAGCGAAAGCAGCTACAGGGTGACAACCAGTAATTGCTGCTATGAAGGCTGCAGGCAGGAGGCTAGTTATGGAATTCATAAAAAAACCGGAAGTGAGGAGGAATACTGGGAACTGCTCAGCGATTCTGGTTAACATAGACTGTCTGTTGAGTTCAACAATCCCATTTCAGACTGCTGCCAACTGACTTGAAGCTGGAGAACTTTTTTTTGTCATTGATTTGTCTCTAAGTTGTATTGAGCCCAAATTCAGCAATTTGAGCGAGTTATAGCAGTTCTTAGTTGAGTGAAACACAGATTGTTTGTAGGGGCAGTGCCCCCGTGCCTGCCCCGAACCACATCAGGGGCAACCACGGGGGGATTGCCCCTACTCTATGCAATCGGGAACCGCTATAGAAACAAGGAAACAAAACCTCGCTGCCATTGTCGAGTCAGCTTTCTTGTCCCCATTAACTCCAACTGAAGCGCAGAAAGATTGGTGCCGCCACCACCGCCGTCGCCAAATTTAGCGATCTCTGGCGAGTCCTAGGAGGTTCACAGCATACAGCGTCGGGCAAAGCTCATTGACTCGTAGCACAGTCGCTCAGCGATCGCGAAAATACTCACGATATAAATTGCAACGCAAAGTTACCTCATCTCCAAGCAACTTCACTAGTCCCATACTGTGTAATTTAAACTTCGCTACTGCCTTTAATCGCACTGAACCGTTGGCTTGCACCACTTCTCTCATCGCTGCGGCTAACTCTGGATGTTGGGAGAGAATTAACTCCTGCCGCCGCAGATGGTCGCTGTAGATACCTGTTTCAGTGGCGGCTGTTTGTTGTAGCTGAGTGAGGGTCAAATTCTGCCGAGCAATATGATACAGTCCTAGACGCACTAAAAACGGATGCCCTCCCACTATCGCCATCAACTGCTTGACTTCGGCTGTACTCCAATTGAGCTGATGACGTTCAGCTAAGTCCTGTACCTGCTCTACACTAAACTCCCGTAACTCCACTGACAAGCCCACGTTGAACGGCGACTGGTTTATATCGAGTGGGACGTAAACTTCAGTCGAGTGGACAACAATCAGCTTGAGTTGTTTCCAGGCACTACGCCGCTTTGCTTCTTCATGCACTGCACGGAGAAGACCAAAAAAGTCGCTGTAGATTTCTGGATATTCAAAAACACGGTCTACTTCGTCCAGACCTAAAACCAATGGTTGAGAGATGGTGGGTAATATGCACTCCTCTAAGAAAGCCTTGCAGCTCATATTACTGCCCATGATTTCCGCTAATTGCCAATGCTCAGCTAACTGACTCAGTAACTTGTGCTGCAACTCCTGGTCTGCTTTGGCTAGTTCCCGACTGACATTCGCACAAAACCAGTGTAAAAATTTATCGGAGTTGCTGAAAAAGCTTTGATTGGCAAGTTGGAAGCTTAAAGACAAGGTGAAGTCGCCTTGTTCCTCAGCTTGATGGAGAATCCGAGCCATTAAGGAGGTTTTGCCCATTTGCCTAGGGGCTTTAATCCGAATCAGGGAACCAGGCTTGCGAATTTCCTCATAACACTGTTCTTCTTCGGGAGGACGGTTAACGTAGAATAGGGAGGCTACTTGTACCTGCCCTTCTGGTAATTCTGGTGCTGCCATCGACAGGGGATGAGATAGAAAGGCTAGTTGTACCTGCCCTGCTGGTAATTCTGGTACCACTATCGGCAAGGGATGAGGAACTTGGCCTGCCTTTAATAGTTTGAGGAGTTCTTGCCCCAGGATAAGTGTATCTGCAGGAGAATGCCACTCCCACTGTGTTACCCCTTCTAAATAGTTTTGTAGGTCGTCACTCAGTGAGGTCTTCTGAGGCAAGTTGATCCGGATGGGTAGTATTATTGGTTTGGGTTCAGAGCGGGAGTCTCGTAATTCAAATGCTTGTCGAACTTGCTCAATCACCACTTCACTGGTTGCAGCCGTTGCAGAAAGCAGCAGTAAAAAGTAGTCACACCGTTTTAACTCAGCAGTAACACCTTTCGTTGCCTTGAGGACTTGGTATTCAGAGGCTTCTAGAGATTGAGTTAATGCCTGAGCTATGTGATTATCTGGCTCACTGCCGCAGTGATTAATGAAAACTTTAGCACTTTCAGTCGTTGGTTCTAAATCAGCTATCCCTTGCCAGTCTTGCCCCAATACCCGACAAATTTCAATAAAGTTTATATAATCTACCGGCACACCATTCAGGAAATTGCTGACGGTGGACTGAGATAGTCCTAATTCTTCAGCTAAAAGTCTTTGACTAGGGTATCCATTCCTTAAAAGCGCTGATTTTATCGCTTTTACGGCTTGCTCTCGCACTCTCACTGAGCGGGGCATTGCTGGTTGTTAAATTTCTACTCAATTATTTTAAAGCTAAAGTCACCTCAAAGTCGATGACAAGTCAATGAGAAGTCAATATTTTCCTGTTCAATCTCAGGTAGCATCAGGGTTAAATAGGGGTTGTCTAGCTCAAACCATGTTCACTGGCGCTATCTAGCTCATTTGGTGGTCGTATGACTAAGGACTACGAATATAAAGTTGGCGGTAGTCTGGAGTCCCATGCTCCGAGTTAT
>CAZZWA010000614.1:0-2935 GCA_964657555.1 uncultured Microcoleus sp. | reverse complement strand
TGTCAATTCTGTTGAGGATATTTCGTGTTTGCCGATATTTTTGCCTAAGTTTGGCAATCAATTCAGCATTTTGGAGAATAACACCATCTCTAACAATTACTTTATTTTTTTTAAAGTTTTGAGCTAGTTGGTAACAAAACTGGCATTTTTCTATAATTCGTAAAATTGAGGGGGCAACTTTAGCAAGCAGTGCTTCATCCTCTTGCGTAAATCCCTGATCGTCAATTCTTTTATACAAACTATCTTCAGTATTGTAGTTGGGTCTCAATTTGTTAATTAATTGTACTACACCGACTAATTTTTTTTGTTCATTCAATAGGGGCCAAGCCAGAAGCGTGTAAGTGCGGTATCCCGTGCTCTTATCTATATTCTTTGCTTCTTCAGAACGCGGATCGTCATAGACATCAAAAGGAATATTGATCACTTCCAAAGAGGTGGCTGCTAGACTAGCAATTCCTCTGTCTAAAGAAATTTCAATCATCAGGGAGCTACCTCTGCCATCTTCAGCAATAATCGAGACGAGGGCTTCTTTATGGCGATCAAGTAAAAAGATGCTGGCACGATCCGCATGTAGCCAATCTGCCGCTTTTCTGGTAAGGCGACGTAATATTTCACACAGAGTGCCAAGCAGATCGTTTAACGCTTCATTAACGCTACTAACTTCCCTGTAAGGAGTTGAGGTGGCGATCGCATTATCGCCTTCTACCTCTTGAGGCTGATATTTTACACGGAATGTTTGTGACATGTCTATCGTCAGAAAACTATTTTAATTTTAGACAAAATAGTCATTAATAGCCTAATCGAAGATCAGAAAAAATCTTGATAACCTCATGGCATAGGCTGCCTAATTCGGGGAGCTTATAGCTGTATATCCCTATCAAGAGACAATTTTAGATAGTGTGGATAATTGCAGCTTTCAACTACTTAGCAAGCTAATAAATTCTGTAGATAATGCACCTATGTTAAAATTTTCTGTCAGTAGACTTCAAAGCGAATCAGTAAATTAGCTTACTTTATCTCAGCAATTTAGCGGATATTTAGCTGATGGCTAACTGCGCAGGACATTGACTTAACTCTTCCCACAACAAGGAAGGAGCCAGACTATCTTTAAATGTATTATGTGTTATTCAGGGTCTATATCGTGATGGATGATGAAAGCAATCTTAATGGCAACAGTTGGCGGCCCACAAGTGCTGCAATTGCGGGACGTACCAGATCCTGTTATTGAAAAAGATACAGAAATCTTGGTGCGTCTGTTGGCAGCTGGCATCAACCCGATTGACACCAAACTGAGATCGCGCGGCACCTTTTATCCAGACCAAATGCCCGCGATCTTAGGCTGTGACGGTGCTGGTGTTGTCGAAGCAGTCGGTTCTGGGGTAAAGCGGTTTCGGGTAGGAGATGAGGTGTATTACTGCCAGGGCGGCTTGGGGACAAAGCCAGGAAATTATGCTCAGTTAGCAGTAGTAGACGAGCGATTTGTTGCCCGCAAACCAGCATCTCTATCCTTTGCTGAAGCGGCGGCTGCTCCCTTAATTTTAATCACGGCTTGGGAATCTCTTTACGACCGAGGACGGCTAGACGCTGGGCGTCAGGTGCTCATTCATGCTGGTGCGGGGGGCGTCGGCCATGTGGCAATTCAGCTGGCTAAATTGAAAAGTACGGATGTCTGTACGACAGTTGGTTCGGAAGAAAGTGCTGATTTCGTCCGCCGACTAGGTGCTGACCGCATTATCCTTTACAAGCAAACTGACTTTGCTCAAGAAACCCTAGACTGGACTGGGGGAGAAGGCGTAGACTTAGCCTTCGATACAGTAGGTGGAGAAACTTTCCACAAGACCTTTCCAGCCGTAAGGATATATGGCGATATCGTAACGATTCTGGAGCCAGCGCCCAATACCAACTGGAAAACTGCTAGAAATCGGAATTTGCGGATCAGCTTAGAGATGATGCTCGCACCGATGCTGCAAGGGCTGGTGGAAGATCAGCAACATCAGGCCAATATTTTGCAACAGTGTGCCCGTCTCATTGATGAGGGTCAGCTGAAAATCCAGCTCACCAAGACCTTTCCGCTGCAAGAAGCATCTGCCGCCCACCAGATGTTGGCCGCAGGGTCAATAAAAGGGAAGATTGCTTTGCTGATCGAATAAACAATCCAATCTAGAGGCAGTTATGAGTTATTGGTAACAAAAATACTCATGACTGCTCTACCAGTGGATCATATTTTTTGTCGTTAAAGCTTCGCTGGTTGTTTCATTGCCTGCAACAGCGCTGTCAAAGCATTGTCTTCTGAGGAATTGAGTTGTCGGTCAACCATAGCAATGCTTACCGCTAATGGCAGTGCGATCGCCGCTAAATCTGGATCGAGTCCTTCCATTAGCCAGTCGAGTGATTGTGGGACTTTCAGTGCCGATCTAACGCCTAGCAGCATTGGTTCATCCAAACCCAGCCCTTGCAGATGAACTGACCAAACATCCCAACTGACTCTAACTTCTGGTTCTGCCACCTGAATTAGGTAAGCTAACAAGCGTTGTAGCTTACCCTGTTGCTGGGGCGTCAGTTGAGGCTGGGAAAGCTGTTTGTTGAGAGCGTCTGTAATTCCTTGATTGAGATTTTGGAGAATATTTTGCCAGTCCTGGTTGTCGCAACCTTCCGGCTTGTCCACTGTCAGACAAATGTGAATTTTTTGATCCGCACCAGCCTCAAGATGGTTTACTTGAGCCCCTACACCCAAAAAGCCTAACCACCGCGCCACAGTTGTAATTAGTGTGGAACGAGTAGCCTGACAGCTAGCCAGGAGTCGGATTTGGGTGTGAACCATAGGGCGCACGATTTGTGAAAGCATATCTGTGCTTTAGAAAATCTGATCTACCTTTATACTGTGTTAACTCCTTATGACAAATATTGCTGTGTCCAATAAAACTTTTGGGGATGC
>CAZZWA010000613.1:0-2951 GCA_964657555.1 uncultured Microcoleus sp. | reverse complement strand
TCAACCATTGAAGGCAACTAAAGTCGCCACGTCACGTTTCATCCTACGACTGTAGGCTTTGTCTTCCCGTAGTGTATCCAGTGGGCTTTCACGTTCCCGTTTTTTCTTGTAACTAATTAGGAGTTGTAAAACCCGTGCAGCTAATTGAGGTAATAGAGAATGTGTTCAACCAACCTCCGATAGAATTTGAGCCCCAAAAGCACTCCCTGAAAGCTTGGGCTATGTATTGTCTGAGAGACAGAGGGTTCAAAGTGGCTTATACTCAAAATGCTGACTTTGCAATTGAGACCAGAAACGGAGAGAAGGTCTATTTTAAGGTTACAAATACTACAGATAATTTAGACAAGGCTTGCGGCTGGATAGTCTGGGATAGCTTAACCAACAGTGCCGCAGTGATTGCACCTCAACCATCAGAAAAACACTCTTAACCTATCACAGAAAGTTGGCTCTTAAGCCTGCGTAGTTCCATCCGGAGAAGGAACCGCCGCCCACCGGCTTCAGTAATGGGTCAAAGATCAATTACCTTTGATATCAAGTCCGCTTGAATACCTATAATAAACACCCTGAGATCTAGCATCTGGCAGTTAAAACCGCAGCTACACAAACGAACCTGGGAGCATCCCAGTTTTTCACGCTCATCCCCCAGCTCCTTCTCCCATCCAGGGAGAAGGGAAGCAAGATAGTTTTCAAGTTCCTCTCTCAAAAGGAGAGGGATTTAGGGTGAGGGTGAGGAGGATCACAAAAAATAGGATGCTCCCAACGAAACCTACGCAGGCAGGTTACAAAACCCTTATTTTCGGTTAGTTCGCGTCGGCGGACTTAGTTTGTCTAGCACCAGAATTCTATTCTGAGGACTTGGTGCAAGATGTGAGCAACTGCATGAAGTGCGGGTGTCTTTTTATGAGTAATTCACTAAAATTATTATTACTAATTATTATAAAATACCTCTATCTTTAGGCATGTATAAGATTTAAAATTTGGAAGTATCTACTTAAGAAATGATTCTCGCCCTAGCGTTTGATAGAGATACATAACGTTAGTTGTACAATTCTCCTCCAGGAACGTCTAAATTGGTCAAGTTATAGGTTTTTCTATATCGATGCGAAATTTACGGAGATGGTTCTGAGGCAAAAGATTGAGCATTGCCTCTTGAAATTGCAGGCAATCTCAAATCAAAATTGGATGACTGCCTAAATACTGTCAAAAGTAAGAACACTACACTAGTCAGGATCTTCCAGAGGGTCAAGGGTTAAAATTTTTAGTTTGTTTACAATAAAACTAATTGTTGAAAAAAATGTCTTGAATGGGTTCAGTTTATGAAAATCTCTATGACTTCTCAAAAGACCTTCGTGCCGTCACCACTATATGAAATGGCAGCTCGAATTGCCGCTTCTCGTCAGATAACAGCAGAAGAGCGTGTAGTGTTGAAAACAGCATTTATAGAAACTTCACTTAATGAAGAGGAACACCGTTTAGTTACCCGTATGTACCGTGCTCTTCTGCGGGGACGTCTCAAGATGGTTTAACATTCTGCAGGCATGTTTTGTACTCCACGTGGTTATAGATAGGGTTAATTGTTGAGTGCTAATTGCTAATTATTATTAGCGAACAAGCAGATGCTGACGCATAGCTCTGAGGTACATCCCGACCGGAAATTGATAAAACTCAATAACTAACCAACCGAGAATAGCCAGATGAGACAAGAAGGCTAGCAATGTCCAGAAAACTGGTAGCCAAGATAGAGTGCTACCGGGTTCTGGAGGAAAAGTGTAAGCTGCTAGCCCAATTAAAGTAGGTGGCAGAATGACAAGCATAACTGCTGCCAACAAATAACCCCAACCCACCTCTACCCCTTTTAAGTGCGCTCCTACCCACATCCGGCCATTCCAGCGCCAAGTCAAGGGAGGTTGTCTATCTGCCATCTGGAGCTGCTGTTTCTCTTGGTTAGCAGTGAATATATGTTGGCAAAAGTCACAAGCTAAAGCATCCATTAATACCAAAGCTTCGATCTGGCCTAGGCGGCAAACCGGGCAAGGGTAAGCGCCTTGATAGCTGAGAGATTTGTTTAAATTTTTTGGACTGCTCATGAGCAAGGCTACTTAGTCTAGTCTCTGAATTATATTTCACAAACTGAGCGATCGCTTTTAGCGTTGCTCACGCTGCTTTTTTCCCAACATCATTAGTTTGCTTTTGTAGTATGCATTTACTGAAAGCAGTGGTCAGCAATAGGCTAATTCACCTCATTGGTATGGAGCAGTTTCTGGACTTTGGTCGAAGGATACCCCGTCGGGTTAAGGGGTAGGCACGGGGGCACTACCCCTACAGCCAATTAAAATCATCGTGACAGAACACTAGGTATCTCCCTCAGTACGCAAGGAATCAAGCAGCCATGCTACTTGGAGCTATTCTGAGTCTTATACTACTAATTCCCACTGCCGTCTTAGCTCATGCCGGACACGGAGAACAATTTCAAGAGGGCTAAATTAGAGGTGTTAACTGACCGAACACCCAAAGCTATATTACCCTCTCGATAATTTTAAGCATGGGACTGCTTTTTCTAGGAGCCTGTAGTAGCAGTAGCGGCGACCAGGCAGCTAAACCAGATACTAGCCCCGCCACTGAAAAACCTGCCCAATCTACTATATCTTTTGCGCCCGCTAAAACCGAGTCTCATAGTCAAGCAGAATGGCCTCCAAAAGGCAATCAGACTGTAGAAACAGGGAAGTACCACTTACAGTTTATTCCTAAAAAAGAAGAAAATGGTGCTCATTTAGACTATTATCTCCTGACAGATGACAATCATCAGCCAATACTTAACGCCAAAGTTACTGGTCAAATTCAACTAACGGATGGAACGCAGAAAACCCTGGATTTCAAATATGATTCTGAGGGTAAGCATTACACTGTTTTCCTGCCAAGCAAAGCCTCCGGTCAGTATCAGGTGAAGATGA
>CAZZWA010000612.1:0-2958 GCA_964657555.1 uncultured Microcoleus sp. | reverse complement strand
AATCAATTTTGAATTTTGGACTATTTTGGGTTTCATGCCCATCCCTGTTTCCGGGGTTTTCAATCTAAAATTCAAAATTGAGAAACTTGTTACATACCTCTTACTTCCTACCAAACTTCGCTTTTAGATCGTTAAGAGTAGGCGATTTTTGCTGAGAATGGTGGCTATCATTTTTGCCACGACCAATACCAGTATTCTCACCTATTGACTTCATTGACAAGCCAATTCGCTTCAATTTTTCGTTGACTTCCAGTACTCTCACCTTAACAACTTGTCCCACTCTGACAACTTTTTTTGGATCGTCAATGAAGCGGTCGGCTAGTTGGGAGACATGTACTAATCCGTCTTGATGCACTCCAATATCTACAAATGCCCCAAAGTTAGCAACATTAGTCACGATGCCTTCCAATTCCATGCCAACGGTGAGGTCTTTGATTTCTTTAATTCCGTCTTTAAAAGTAGCATACTTAAACTCAGCTCGCGGATCTCTGCCCGGTTTTTCTAGTTCGCTGATGATATCGTTAAGGGTCGGGAGACCGACTGTGTCGGTAACATATTTTTTCAAGTTCATCGACTTGAGCTGTGGTGCAGCTTGCGCAATCTGCTCTAACGGCACACTGAGATCGACAGCGATCGCTTTCACCAAACTATAACTTTCTGGGTGAACTGCTGTATTGTCTAGGGGGTTGTCGCCACCACGAATGCGTAGGAAGCCAGCCGCTTGCTCAAATGCCTTTGGCCCCAGTTTTGATACCTTAAGGAGTGCCTGACGATTGCTGAAGGCACCGTGTTGGTTGCGATGAGTAACGATATTTTTGGCAACGGTTGGTGTAATGCCGGAGACAAAGGTCAGAAGTTCTTTGGAAGCAGTGTTTAGGTCTACACCCACATAGTTGACGCAGCTTTCTACCGTCTCATCCAACTTCTTCTTGAGCAGTTTCTGATCCACATCATGCTGATACTGTCCGACACCAATTGACTTCGGGTCGATTTTGACCAACTCAGCCAAAGGGTCTTGCAAGCGGCGACCGATGCTGATCGCACCGCGCACCGTTATATCTAGATCGGGAAACTCGGCCAGGGCAACCTCGCTTGCTGAATAAATCGAGGCCCCTGACTCGTTTACTGTCACCTTAATTGGCTTGCGTTCCATCGTTTGTAGCACTTCGGAGACGAACTCGTCTGTCTCGCGGGAAGCTGTGCCGTTGCCGATGGCAATCAGCTCAATCTTATATTTCTCAATCAGGTTTTTGATGGTGCTGGCAGCTTGAGTACGTTGTGCAGCAGCTTGATGGGGGAAGATTGCCTGGTACTCCAAAAATTTGCCAGTTCGATCTAGGACACAAACCTTGCAACCAGTCCGGAATCCAGGATCGATCGCTAGTGTTGGCTTCATACCAGCAGGAGGAGACAGCAGCAGTTCCCGCAGATTGGTTTCAAACGTTTTGATTGATTCAATATCGGCATCGGTTTTCTTGGCAGATCGCACTTCTGTGATCAAAGAAGTTTTCATCAAGCGGTTGAATGCATCCTTAAGCATTCCCTGATAAAATTCCCGGACTGGTCGAATTTTTGTCTTAATTTCTTGGGATTCCAGGTAAGACATGATGACTGACTCATCGAAGAAGAGATCTAAGTCCAGCACTCCCTCTGTCTCTCCCCGCAGCAACGCCAGCAAGTTGTGAGGGGCAATATTTTTGACTGGAATCTGGTAGTTGCGGTACATCTCAAACTTGGTAGAACCTTCCGGATGCTGATCTTGGATGCGCGAGACAAATAGTCCTTCCTCGATCAGGTAGTCTCGCAGATGCGATCGCAAGTTGGCTTTCTCCGATACTTCTTCAGCCAAAATATCAGAGGCTCCTTTGAGAGCATCCTCTAGAGTTTTCACTCCTTTTTCTGCGGAAATATATTTTGCTGCCTCTGACTCTAGGGATGCAGGCTTTGCAGTGGCAGTGTTCAGCGACTTGATCAACTCCACCAACGGTTCCAAGCCTTTTTCTCTGGCTGCGGTGGCGCGTGTCCGGCGCTTGGGTCGGTAAGGAAGGTAAAAATCTTCTAGTTCAGTTTTTTGTAAGCAGGCTTCAATCTTGGCTTTCAGCTCATCGGTAAGTTTGCCTTGCTGAGCGATCGCCTCCAGAATCGTAGCCTTCCTTTCTTCTAGTTCAGTTAGGTAAGTATATCGATCCGAAAGGTCGCGCAACTGGACTTCATTCATCTCCTCAGTACGCTCTTTGCGGTAGCGAGCAATGAAAGGAATTGTTGACCCCTCAGCGAGAAGTTCGAGGGCATTTTGCACCTGAGAAGGTCTGAGTGAAAGCTCCTGTGCCAGTAATTGAGGGATGTTCAGCATTAGGGTGTGTTGAGCAGTAACGAATTAGATAACCTTGTAGCGATCATTCTATGGTAATAATTGATTTACCCTCATCAGTCAACTGAACTGCTGCCGAGCATTTCGGAGCACTAGTTTCCTTCATCGCCCCCAGGTTGTCAACCAGGATATGCTGTTTACATCCTAATTCGGAGCACCTCCTTTACCATTACGTTGGCTTGAGGACTGAGCACTCGGGTTATGGACAGAGTTGGATGTTTCCGGTTTTCCCAGTTGGTTGTTGGTATCTGGTAAGACAATGCGGGAGGGACGCGGTTTTTGAAGTCCCTTTTTGGGGCGAGATTTGGATTTGCTAGGCACGGGAGGGCGACAGGATTCACAGTAAAGCGGATTAGCTCCGTAAGTTTCTCGCACTGTGGGTTGACCGCATCGCTTGCAGATAAACTTGAAGGTGCGGGTGTGAATTACTCTCGTGTGTGCCCTGACAACGTATTCTTTGACATGAACTTCTTTGCTGGCCATAGTCTATAAAAGCATCTTAGTTTTATCAATATGCCACCCTGTTGCTGAGTTTTGTCTACTTCTCCTGAAGTAGATTAGCTATTCTCCAGAATCAGGAAGCTGTC
>CAZZWA010000611.1:0-2958 GCA_964657555.1 uncultured Microcoleus sp. | reverse complement strand
ATGAGCTTAATATTTTTATTTAGAGACAAAATATAATAAAATAATGTAATTCTATTAACTTTTACTTTAGATTAGCTACAGAATTCAGTCAGATGAATCACTAAAAATAATAGATTCACGGGGAGTAATTTGTAGCAAGTATTGAGCAAAATGGTAAGCAATACTGGAAATTTCGTCGATGGTGTATAGGCCCTGAAAAGTTTAAAAACCCTGTTTTTGACCAAAAAAGGCGATTAAATTGTGTCTTGCCCCAAAAAGCTGGACTTTTGAGCACGATCTAGACGACCGCGAGTAAATCCTAGGTTTCTCAGGTACGGTAATCTCTATACTTTTATAGTACACTTGTACTATATTTATAGTATCCTGGAGTTAAGAAGCTACGGGCACAAAACACCGAATCATACCTGTAGTCAGCACCCTGCACTCGCGGAGGTGTGAGGGGAAGGTGCCAAAAAGCCCTTTTTGTGAGCTAAAGGTTAACTCCGGTAAGTGGGCCAAAGCCTGCTGAGCGCAGTTGCCAATTCTAGGCATCTTTATTTATTGAGCCATAACATATGGCCTCTGAGCGCAGGTTGATCAGATCACCCTTGTAAATCCCTACAGTGCGCTGTAAAAAAAGTTCTCCTAACACTCGCTTAATTAAATACTGGGTTGAGCTAGCCCAAATTCTCTAGTTCGATATTCCTAGCTTCCGCCTCATTCATAGCTTCATGGCAAGTCAATCATAGTTGGTTTATTCCAGTCCATTTTCATGAGGAGAAAGCTAATGAAAAGCATTATTTTTGGAAAAACTTGGCTGCTAATTGTCCTGTTTTGTTACTTATTAATCCTCACAGACATATTTGATAGAGATGAAGATGATCAAGCAACCTAAAGCAATTCCGTTTGTACCGCAATATCTGCTAGCTGCTGGTGGCTTGGTTGTAGCTCTTGGATGGCTGTTGAATACGCCTTTAGGAATGCTGCCAGAGCAGTCCAGCTCCACATTCAACCACAGTTCAGCTTGCCAACAAATTGTACAACCGAAGGCAGCGCTATCACGGGAGCAGTTAGCACAACTGCTGACCATCCCTGAACGCAGCCAGCGACGGACTGTACAGGAAATCGTCAAAGAGCCTTACTGTCGGTTGAGTTCTTTAAGCATTCGCTCTGGGGCAGTTACTGAGCGCGAAGCTTATCCCTTAGCATTCGACCCACAAACATCCCTAGTCATCCTTTATGAGGGAAAAACTTATGTGGGATATGGATTCAAACGCGATTAATTGGGTGCTGGCTGTGGTGGCACTGCTGATGGTTGTTGGCTGTACTCCACAGCACTCCACAGAAGCGCCCAGAGAGGTGCCGTTGGCTCAGAAATGGGAACTGCAACCGGGGAATGTGGTGGGGGGTCATCAGGTGCTAGGTGGTCTTGGTGATATCACCATTGCTTTGAATGGCGACACTGTCTATGCACCGTATGCAGGTCGAGTGCAGCCCCACAAACCGGAGTGCGTGATTTTTTCCAGTGAGGAAGTCCCGAATTACCTGTTCCGATTGTGCGGGCTCTCCAAGCCTTTTTTTGGCCCCAAACGAGCCGGGGAAGCGATCGGTACTGGCAATCTAGTGCAGTTTGCCTTGCTCAACAGACAACGGGATGGTCGCTGGGCAATGGTTGAGCCATCTAAGAAGATTATTCAGCAAATGTTGCAGCGCCAGTAAGTAGGGGCGGGGTTCTCCCGTTGGTCTTCCCATGCCCTATGCCCTTTGACCCTTGCCCACTCTCATCCCTGTTCCTTCAGGCCGAGGATAGTTTACTGGGAAACCAAGCCATGAAGAAACTTCACGTTGTTACTAAACTTATTGCCAGCTTCTTAATGCTGGTATTGGGAACGAGCCAAGCAGCTTTCGCTGATGAGGGGGCGTTAAATTTTGCGGCCCCAGATGGGGATGTGGTGCTTTCCGCTTCCCCAACAAGAACACTCATACGGGACGGGAACGAAAACAGTACCCTCACAACAATCAAATCAGACTTGGGAGCGGAGATCTCTCCATCGTCCCTGTTTGCCACGAAAAGCTCCCCTGGAGCGATCGCCGTGGGAGCCGCCGAGGGCAACCTGACTCCGGCTGGTGAAACCACGCCGATCTACTTCGGGCACATAGATCCCGGCAACCACGTTGTCAATAGGGGATTTTGCAGCTGGAACAAGGCAGCTTCCCTAACTGTGGCTGAAGCTGACAAGCTATGCCTGAAAGCGCTGCAAGGGCAATCAGCTTCGACAAAGCAGAAACTAACTGCTTTGGGACTAGATCCTAAAAAGTACAGCTACGCTCTTGTCAACGGCACCGATCTGTGGAACCAGTCCAACTCTGCTGGCCCTCAGTTCGCAATCAAGTACAAGAAAGCTCTCGATCAAGGGCTTAAGGGACGCCGTGCCTTGCTTGATGCGCGAGTTGAGGCGTTCCGCAATCGGGTAGGGGTGTTGGATGCTAGCGGTTTGTTTAACATCTGTGCCACACAGCCTTTCTACAAGAGCAGATTGGCGGGAGTGACACCTTATTCTGAAACTTGGCGGTGGCAGTGCATTGCTCTCGACCAAGGACGGCGCATCAGGCAAGTGGACAAAGCTTTAAAGCTGAACTTAGGAGACACCAGTAACGACTCTGACCCAATTCCTGAAGCGGTGCCATCTCTCAAGCACTTACCCGATCCAAGTGAGGTTTTAACCAACTCGTCAGCTTCAGATTCCCCCGCCCTCAACTTTGAACCAGCTGTAGAACCGCTATCTATCGCATCTGCGAAACAAACTCCGTCAGCAAAGCCAAAAACAGCGAACAACTTTTCTGCCGGAAAAAGCCAGCTAGAGTTCGACAGTAGCCCTCAAAACGCCGCGCCGTTTTCTCCTAGCATTCCTAAATCCAAGCCGTCTGAGTCTGATTCCTCCTCGCTCAACTACGACCCAGAGGAGCAGGGGAGCAGGG
>CAZZWA010000610.1:0-2971 GCA_964657555.1 uncultured Microcoleus sp. | reverse complement strand
CATTGTGATATCTACACTTTGGGCTTTGACAATGGATTGCTTGCCCCAATGCTTCGCCCCTACACAATCAAGGCTTTCGGAATATTCCCTAGCCAGAGTGATGGAAGAGCAATAAAATTCTCTTTCAACGCTTTCTGAAATAATCACTCTTATCGATGTAGTGATTATGGGGATGAGGCAGAGTAGTGCTGCTTGCCTGAGGAAGGAAATGATGAAAACGAAACTTCAATCAACAGTGACAGTCATACTAGTGCCAGTAGGTATTTTGATGGCTGGAGTTAACTTTACACAAGCTGTGATGGCAACACCAGTTATTCAGGGAGCCGCCACCAAACAGGATAGTGCTCGCACTGCCACGTCTTACAGAAAAAACTATGAAAGTGCCATTGCCAGAGGCATTATCAACAGACCTCCGGCAGTTGAGGATGAAAACCAAGCCATTGACTTAGCTAATCAAGCGCTAGATAAAGGCGATCGCTATGAAGCCGCCATCCGTTTTGCTCAAGCTTTAGTGATCGTTGCCGACAAAGATGGAGTGACAGAGGCTTTAGCTTTTGAGAGGCGCTTAAATAACAGGTTTCAGGCAGAACGAGGACAAACTCTCAGGAAATATCTGCCTATGTTTGCCCGGATCTTTCCCGATCACCCCGATCTAACAACTCGCACACCTTATAGAAACAACTATGAAAAAGCGATTGCTAGAGGTATTATCGCTAAACCTTCTACAGTTGAAGATGAAAATCAGGCCGTTCAATTAGCACGTCAAGCTTTAAAGTGGGGCGATCGCGATCAAGCCGCCGTCCGTTTCGCGCAAGCTTTGGTGATCATCTCAGAAAAAAATCGAGATGGCACTCTCAAGGCTTTGGCTTTTGAGAAGCGCTTAGATGCCGAGATGCTGGAACAACAACACCAGACACTGAGGGGGTTTTTGCCCTTATTTGGACGAATTTTTCCTGAATAATATTTATGACACTTTGGTTGCTAATCATACCAAATCCTGGTTAGCTACCCCCTTTTGGGTAATCCGCTCTCACCTTATAGAGACGTTCCGTCGGCATGTCTCTAGAACTGGAAGGGAAAAGGGGCTATTAGAGCGGATTTGGTATGACTAAAACTCCTGAACAATTAGCGATTAGCAATATCCCAAATCTACTGCAATTCGATGAGCGCAAGCAAAACCCGAAAACGCCACTGCATTTAACCCCTGCCCTGGAAACGTACTATCTCCCACACAATACAGCCCAGGAATTGATGTGCGATTAAACGGCATTCCTAACAGCCCCAACAACTTCCGGCTGGGAATTGGCCCATAAGTCCCATCTTCCCGGCCTAAAAAGCGTCGATGAGTGCGAGGCGTTCCCACTTCCTGATAGTCCAGTGCTGCATCTAAACTAGGAAAAATCTGAGTTAGCCGGTTGACAATCTGTTCTGCTGCTGCTGCTTTCTTCTGTTCGTATTTACTAGGAGACAGTCCTTGCCAGTTTTCCATCCAATCAGGTGTGAATGTATGGATGATATGATGGCCTGCCGGTGCTAAATCTGGGTCAAGTAGTGTGGGAATAGAGACGAAAATAGTGCCTTGTGCCGTCTCCATCTGCTCCCAGTCGTCTAACAAGATATGATGGCACTCCGTGCCTACTGGTAACGCATCCGCCTTCACCCCCAGGTGCAAACTGAGAAAGCTAGAAGACTTCTGGTAACGCTGCTGCCACTTCTTCTCGGACACTGGCATTGCTGCTGATGGCAGTAACTTCTCAAACGTGTCCCACCGCGTGGCATTAGAAACGATCCGCTTAGCCAGATAGACTTTTCCATTAGCCAGATGGACGCCTACTGCCCGACCATTTTCCGTGATAATTTTCGTTACCCTAGCTTTGTAATGAATCTGGCTACCAGCTTTTGAGAGTCCCTCTACCAGTTTTTGCGCGATTTGACCCACACCGCCTTTAGGATAGTTGATGCCTCCATAATGCCTGTCCGCAAAAACCATCCCTGCATTAATCATTGGTGTCCGATCAGCTGGCACAACTGACCAGCAATAACACTCCATATCAATAAATTTCAGCAAATGCGGGTCTTTGATATACCGACGAGCAAGATCACCAGCATTCTGAGGCAGGTATTTAGCCAAACCGAGACAAGCAAACGGATGCTGAAAAAATACCTGCATCAGATACCTGGGTTCTTCCAGGGATAGCAACTCCATCGCGTTCAGACAGTTGAACACTTTCCAGCATTCATCGTAGAATCGGCGAATCCCCTCGCGCTCATGGGGGAAGTGAGCAGTTAGTTCTTGCAAAAACTTCTCATAATTGCGGTGAACTTTTAGGTCTAACTTGTTGGGGAGATGATAGTGAATCTGCACATCATCGGGGACGGTTTCTAGGCTGACATGCACAGCATCAAGAGCACGAGTGAGGAGATTGGTAGTGCCCTGAGTGCCAAACCCAAAAATCATCGATGCCCCAACATCAAATCGATACCCTTGCCGTTCAAAGTATCCAGCACTGCCTCCAGGGATGACATAGCGTTCCAGTACGAGAACTTTTGCTCCCTTGGCTGCTAGCTGGGTGGCTGTGACTAGTCCCCCAATTCCAGAACCGATAACGATGACATCAAACACTGGTGCAGCTGGGGATGCGATGGAAGTAGCAGACATAGCTTGGGCAGTCTTGAAATATTTCTCAACGTCTTTGAGTGTAACGCCTTCCGGTTATACCCTGGCGATTTAAGTTTCCTCTACTGGGATCAACTTTGGGCTAAGAGGCTTAATGAATTGTATCGCTTCGCGCTTGCTGAGAGAAGCTACCAGGTGAAAGCATCTTTACAAACTCTTCACATCATTTCAAGTCCCAGATGTCTCAGAAATGCTGCAAAAGGGCTAAAGGCAATTAGTAGTGCGGCTAGATACTACATAAATCTACGGAGCTAATTATATTTTTTTGATGAAGTTTATTAGAAGTACTAGTCA
>CAZZWA010000609.1:0-2973 GCA_964657555.1 uncultured Microcoleus sp. | reverse complement strand
GAATCGCGTAGTGCAATTGTAGTTTGCTTTCAGTCAGTTCTTGTGGCTTAATTTTACCTGTCGTTTGCCAATCATTCATATTAGTAAGCTAATTTGTAAGTCTTTGCTTTAGAATAAAATAATTTTGAGGCAGGCCATCTAGTCGCAGATGATTTTTTTCTAAGAGTTTTTCGCAACATGCTAATTTCTTCCTGAGAATCAAACGACAAAAATTCAGCTAATTCTCAGGAATGAGAGACAAGTCCGCGTTGCTTAGCTGAAGTTGACGATACCAATGTCAGTAGCCAAGAGCACGTTGCATTAACATTCTGTCCTCGCACACTTCATAAGCGTTGCTCATTAGACCTCTTGCATAAATCTGAAAAGGGCGAAGCATTTGCGGATAAAAACCCTGATTTCACTGATAAGTTCGGGCGCAAATGCTTCGCCCCTACAGCTAAAAATCGACTTTTGCAAGAGGTCTATATATTACCTTGTGCTTTCTCTAGCCGGAGACGAAGGGCGCTGTGTAATCAACCCAGATTCCTCAGGTTGCCGTTTGAGTCTCAGGTATTTTGAAAGATGACTCCCTCTCAAGCATCTTCAAAATTGTGGAAGACCCCAAATTAGTTGCAACTCAAGTGACGGTTTGCCAATCTTCTCGACTAATCCCGTAAATTACCGCCTCACTTCCAAATATTTCTGTTGTCCCTTCCAGTTTCTCCCCTAACTTCTGGGCAACCCGTCTTGAAGCAGCATTCTCCGGACGAATCAGACTAATCACATGAGATTGTTGCAACTCATTAAAAGCATGAGCCATCGTCGCTTTTGCCGCCTCCGTCGCGTAGCCAAAGCCCCAGTAAGCTCGTCGCAAAGTCCAGCCAATTTCAAAACCAGGCCAGCCCTCTGGTTGCCAACAGCCAATCCTGCCAATCATTACACTGCTCTGGCGTTCCTCAACAGCCCACATCCCATATCCTCGCAGCTGCCAGTGACCGAGGATCGTCGCCATACTCCGCCAAGCTTCAGCGCGGGATAATGGCCGCCCGTTGCCGATGTAGCGCATAACTTCGGGATCAGCACACATTTCGGCGTAAGCATCAGAGTCTTTCTCGCAGAATGCGCGTAAGATCAGGCGTTGGGTTTCCAGTTGAGGAATATGCATTTTAGATTCTCACCAAAAGTGGAACTTTCTGAGCTTAGACAATCTGAGTACATATTCAAAATCCCTATCTTCTCATAGATGGGAGTTCGCTAATTGCTCATTGCTCAAAACCTCTCTTCCATTAAGTAGGTTGCTAGTTTTGCTGCTTTGAATTTTAATGCTGTTTCTTTCCAGACATTTATCAATAACATTAATCGTTATTCATTGGTTTCTTTAATTTCTCACACACAGCAAAACAATTGAATATTTTTGTTTTATACCAAGTTGCAGTCAAAGAGGTAATCCGTCATGAGTACGCGAAACGCAGTGTATCGAAGTATCTCGCAGATTCTTCGCTGCGCTCAGAATGACATGATAGAACACAACTTGGTATTACTAAGTCAATCGTCTCTATTTTCATCAAATCTTCACAGAATTTTATTAGGATTTTACTGTTTCTTTATATCTGTTGCAATCCAATAATGCAATTATTATGTAATACACATAAATACAACTTTGGCAACTTTGGGTTCTTTTAGCTCTAGTGCTATTTCCCAGATCGACAGTAACAATCACTCAGGTTTTGTCATGCCACTTTTGTAATAAACCACCACGTCTAAGAGAAGTTATGAACTTATTTCAAAAGTTAGCAGTAGCCTCCGTTGGCACTGCTTTAAGCTTTGCTGCAATTGATGCTAATCTGGCACAAGCTGCTACTCTCACTCAAACCTTTACCACTACATTAGAGCCAGTATCTTTAGTTGGGCCAGTTCTCGACTATAGAGCTACTGGTAACTTTACTCAATTCAACCCCCAACTTGGAACCCTAACTAATGTCAGCCTGAATATCAACCCAGCAGGAACAATAACAGACGATTGCTTATCTTCTGGGTGTGGCCCAAGTGTTTTCACACAGACTATACTTGGTGAATCATCTGCCCCCCTTTTATCCTTATCTGGTACTATAGGTACCGGATTTTTTCCGCCTGGAGTTACTACATCTGAACCATTTAGTTCTTTGCAGTCAGGGACTGCTGAAAACGTAAATAGTTTTGTGGGTTTTGGAGGTATTATTGGCAGTATTCCTCTCCAATCCGACATATTCATCTCTTTTCCTAGACAACAGCAGCAGTCTGTAGGTTTATCAGGAACAGAAACAGCGAGTCTCACTTACACCTATACTCCTGCGCAGTCTGTACCCGAACCCTCTAGCAACCCAGCCATGGAAGCTCTAGTTACCTTGGGTATAGGGGGATTGCTCCTGAAGAAAAAGGTAGCACTCTCTACAAAATCACCAAAATAATTAGTAATTTTCTCGTTCCCAGGCTCTACCTGGGAATGCTGTTTTGGAGGCTTTGCCTGAGAGGATCTGACTTTCGGAGAAAGTATTGAAGACCTCACCCCAACCCTCTCCTTAGTAAAGAGAGGGAGCAAGAAATCTTGTTTCCCTCCGAACCCAAGGGGGGACTAAGGGGGTCAATTTAAGATATTTTTGCCAGTGTTAAAAAGCGATCGCACATCTGACGCATTCCTACTAAAGTAGAAGGAGGAGCTGATAGAGCGCGCTTGTTTACTACCCATGTCAGAATCTAACCTTGAACTAGATCCCTCCCTGATGGAGGAATGGCGGCTGAAAATTGAGGTTGCTAACCGCAACAATATTTTTTGTCACTGTCGTCGCTGCGGTAATCAATGGGTAGACTCCTCCTTTGATGTAGCTTGTAGTCGCTGTGATAGCTCTGATGTCGAACAAATCTCCTGTTGGCAGTTTCCCGATGACTAACGGCATCAAAACCTAGAGCTTTAGCAGCAAGTTCTTTGCTATCTGCTCCCATTCTTGAGAAAGCTCG
>CAZZWA010000608.1:0-2990 GCA_964657555.1 uncultured Microcoleus sp. | reverse complement strand
GCATGGAAGAAACATGCTCTCAACTCTATGTGGAACAAAAATATAGGAGGTTAACTCAATGCTTCAAGTAGGAGGCATATCTGTAAATAGCACCTACGACTTTCGCCTTGTAGCGCTATCGCTGGTGATCGCTATCTTAGCCTCGTACACAGCCCTCGATCTGGCTGGACGGGTGACAGTAGCGCAAGGTCGGGCTCGACAAATGTGGTTAATTGGCGGTGCTATAGCGATGGGAATGGGCATCTGGTCGATGCACTTTGTCGCCATGCTGGCCTTCAATCTGCCAATGCCGATGTCATATAATGTGCCAATCGTGATACTGTCGATGCTGCCTGCCATTATTGCCTCTATTGGCGCACTTTTTCTGGCAAGTAGTCCAGTCTTGAGCATCCGTCAATTGCTGATTGGCGGTGTCTTGATGGGCATTGGCATCGCCTCCATGCACTACATTGGGATGGCCGCGATGCAGATGAAAGCAAGCATCAGCTACAATCCCCTGCTGTTCGCCTTGTCTGTAGCGATTGCGATCGGCGCTTCGATTGTAGCGCTGTGGATTGCGTTCAAGTTGCGCACACAGACTGATGTAACCGGGAGATGGCCCAGGTTTTTGAGTGCGCTGATCATGGGGACAGCGATCGCTGGAATGCACTACACTGGGATGGCGGCGGCTACCTTCATGTCTCAGAGCGCAACTGCATCTACAGTTATGCCCCAAGCAGTCAATGCTTCTCTCACTTGGTTGGCTGTTGCTATTGGGATCGCTACACTAGTTATCCTCACTCTCACGCTGCTCACTTCATTCGTCGATCAGCGGATGTCTACCCAAGCACAGCTTTTAGCACAGCAAGACACCGAAGCCAAACGTTCGCAACTGTTTACAACCGTGACCCTGCGCATTCGTGAATCTCTCACTATAGAACAGATTCTCAAAACAGTTGTTAAAGAGGTGCGCGATAGCCTTGAAACTGAGCGACTAGTTATCTATCGTTTTGACTCTGATTGGAAAGGGACTGTCGTTGCCGAATCAGTTACTCCTGGTTGGACTCAAACTATAAATTTAGAAATAGATGACCCCTGCTTTTCAAAGCATCATGCCAAACAGTATGAACAGGGTCGTGTCCGTGTCATCAATAACATTTATCACTCAGATCTAGCAGATTGTCACATCAAGATGTTGGAGAAGTTTGAAGTCAAGGCCAATATGGTTGCACCAATTCTCAAAGACAACGGGCAGCTACTCGGCTTAATGATTGCTCATCACTGCTCTCAACCGCGTACTTGGCAGCAGCATGAAGTTGATTTATTCAGGCAATTGGCAATTCAAGTGGGAATCGCCCTAGAACAAGCGAGTTTCTTATATGAGCTGAAGCAGACGCAGGAAGTGCTGCGCCTGCGAGACCGTGCCATTGCCGCAACTAGCAACGGCATCGTCATTACTGATTCCAAGCAGGCGGACGATCCCATTGTCTTTTGCAATCCGGCCTTTGAAAAAATTACAGGATATTCGACGCCAGAAGTGCTGGGACGCAACTGCCGATTTCTGCAAGGCCCCGACACAGATTCAGCCACTGTCCTGGCGATCCGCAACGCAGTGCGTGAGCAGCTTGAGTGTCAGGTCGTGATCTTAAATTACCGCAAAGACGGTACTCCTTTCTGGAATGAATTGACTATTTCTCCCGTGCGCGATGCCAATGGACAACTTACCCATTTGATCGGGGTACAGACTGATATCACTCAGCGCCAGCAGGCACAAGCAGAATTGAGGCGTAGTAAAGAAACACTCCAGCGTCAGTTGGTAGAACTGATCGGTGATGTGGAAGAAGCATCTAGAGGTGACTTAACAGTTCGCGCTGATGTCACAGAGGGTGAGATTGGCACCGTGGCTGACTTTTTCAATGCCATCATCGAAAACTTACGGCAAATTGTGATTCGAGTGAAAGACACAGCTGTGCAGGTGAGAGCTTCACTTGGGGACAACGAAGGTGCTATGCGCTCCCTTGCAGATGATGCGCTCAAACAGGCCCAGGAGATTACTCATACTCTTGATTCAGTAGAGCGGATGACCCTCTCAATTCAAGCAGTGGCAACCAGTGCTAATCAAGCTGCTTCGGTTGCTCGTAATGCCTATACCACCGCCGAGGTGGGAAGGGTAGCAATGGAGCACACGGTACAAAGTATCCTAAGCTTGCAGGATACCGTTGCCGAAACAGCCAAAAAGGTGAAGCGTCTGGGCGAATCTTCCCAACAAATTTCCAAGGTGGTTTCAATAATTAATCAAATCGCCTTGCAAACCAACTTATTATCAATCAACGCTGGTATTGAAGCAGCGCGGGCGGGTGAAGATAGTCGCGGCTTTGCAGTGGTTGCTGAAGAGATCGGTCAATTAGCAGCTCAATCAAGCCAAGCAACTCAAGAAATTGCCCAAATCGTCGAAAATATTCAATTAGACACCAGCGCAGTGGTCAAGGCCATGGAACTGGGAACAGACCAAGTGGTTGAAGGAACTCATCTGGTGGCAAATGCAAAGCTTAGCCTGGAGAAGATTTTGGCTAACTCACGTCAGATTGATGAGTTGGTACAGTCGATTTCTATTGCGACGGTGTCGCAGGCGCAAACCTCTCAAGCTGTCGCTATTTTGATGCAGGAAATTGCCACTGTCTCGGAACGCACTGCCGATGCTTCTGGTCAAGTTTCTAGCTCTCTCCAACAAACTGTTGACGTGGCACAGCAGTTGCAAGCATCTGTGGGTGTGTTCAAAACTGGCACCCAGACTTGATTGAACTGAAGTTACTACGTCAAGTATTCAGATTTCGATGGTGCTGGGCTGTTCTTGAGCAGGGGAAGCAGAGGGGGCAGGGTCAATGCAAAATCAGGGATTTTCCGTAGACACATAGAATAGTTAATTTGTCAATCTCGATTACTTGACCGACTGCCTAGAAGGCGATCGCGCTTCAGATGTCGAACTCCAGAAACTCGCGCAACGGCTGGTT
>CAZZWA010000607.1:0-2994 GCA_964657555.1 uncultured Microcoleus sp. | reverse complement strand
TTCTGCCCACCCTAAGTGTTGAGTTTTGAATTACGGATCTAACTCAAAACTCAGTACGCACTAGGCATCGATACACTTGCACTTATACGCAAATACCATACAGCACTCACTTAGAGTGAAGTTGGTGAGCTACCATTAACCAGTGCTTCATCCTTCACCCGTTGCAGTCTAGCTCCCAATTGCTGCAATTTTGACTCTAGATTCTCGTAGCCCCGATCTAGATGATGCAATCCCTGAATACTGGTTTCTCCTTCTGCCGCCAGCGCTGCTAGTACCAGCGCAGCTGAAGCACGTAAATCTGTCGCCATTACTGGTGCTCCTGACAAACAGGGCACCCCTCGGACGATCGCTTGATTACCTTTGACGCGAATGTCTGCCCCCATCCGATTCAACTCTGCTACATGACCAAACCGATTTTCAAATACCGTCTCAGCGATCACGCTGTCTCCTTCACTTAGGGTCAATAAAGCCATAAATGGTGCTTGCATATCTGTAGGAAACCCTGGATAGGGCAGAGTTTGAATGTCTGTTGCCGTATGGCAATGTCCTGGGATAACGCGCAAGCGATTGGCAGCTTCAACAATCACCTCAACTCCAATGTCTCGCAGCTTGGCAATCACTGCTGTGAGATGGTCTGGCACAATAGGCGAAAGACTCAGTTCCGACTGAGTAATTGCTCCTGCTATCAGAAAGGTTCCAGCTTCAACCCTGTCAGGAATAATGCTGTAGTCTGCGGAATGCAAGCTAGACACGCCAGAGATGACAATCGTATTGGTACCTGCACCGCGAATTTTGGCTCCCATCGCCTTGCAAAAATTAGCCAGATCCATCACTTCTGGCTCTTGAGCGGCGTTTTCTATAGTCGTTTCTCCTTCCGCTAGGGTAGCAGCCATCATCAGTGTTTCTGTTGCACCAACGCTGGGATAGTCCAGATAAATTTTCGCACCTTTTAACTTTTGAGTGCTCCCACTTACATAAGCGTGGACAATCCCATGCTCGATCTGCACATCCGCTCCCATAGCTTCTAGACCCCGGACATGGAGGTCAACTGGTCTAGCCCCGATCGCACAACCACCAGGAAGTGGTACCCGAGCAACTCCCAGCCGTGCTAGCAACGGGCCAATGACAAAGAACGAAGCTCGCATCTGAGAGACTAACTCATAAGGGGCTTTTGACGTAGCAATGTGACCCGCATTGATGTCTAAGATATCCCCTTGCTGTTCCAACTGGACACCTAAAGCAGACAGGATTTGGCTCATTCGCCTCACATCAACGAGGGAGGGAACGTTGCGTAGGCGACAATCTTGGGGACAGAGCAAGGCCCCAGCCATTATGGCTAGTGCTGAATTCTTAGCTCCACTGATTGTGACGTGTCCTCGTAAGGAAGCTCTGCCCCAAATCCGCAGGCTAGACTTGTCTGCTCCAGGCAGAGATTGAGTATCTGTCAGGCTGATAATGGGTCTATCCTCCAGATTTAACGAAGTAGGTTGGCATTTTTTTAAATTTGGTTTAGATTTTACCGGAAAGAATCGACATGTCCAGATTTCCAGGAAAATTAACTGTGCTTGGTGAAGCATTGTACTTTGTTCTAGTTAAGATTTCCGGAAAAAATAGTTGACAAATGCAAAAAAATCCTGCAATATAGTAAATTGTGCGTGTGTATAGAGTAAGCGGAACTGGCGGAATTGGCAGACGCGCTAGATTCAGGTTCTAGTGTTCGCAAGGACTTCCGGGTTCAAGTCCCGGGTTCCGCATACCACTTTGAGATTTTGGATTGAGTAGAGATGGCTTCTCACCAAAGAGCCTAGCTATACGAATGGCCCGAGCCTCAAAATCCCAAATCCTAAATCCTAAATCTAAAATGGAATGCTGACCAGTATCCAAAATCCTTTGGTAAAGCAAATGCGCAAGTTGCACTCTGCCAAGGAAAGGCGAGAGCAACAAATGTTTTTATTAGAAGGGACGCACTTGCTGGAAGCAGCCTGCACGATGAATTACCCATTAGTGACAGTCTGCTGTACACCAGAATGGCAGGAGCGTCACCAGCAACTCTGGGAGGAGGCAAATTTTAGGTCTCAACGGGCAGAACTAGTGAGTCCGCAAGTGCTTCAAGCGCTGACCACTACAGTTCAACCAGATGGTGTCGTTGCCACAGCACAACGAGCCATTACAAGGCTACCACAAGTGCCTTTCAGGAGTTTGGGCTTAGTCTTGGAGACGGTGCAAGATCCTGGCAACCTCGGTACGATCATTCGAACAGCTACTGCTGCTGGTACTGATGGTTTGTGGTTAAGTCCCGATAGTGTAGATTTGGATAATCCGAAGGTGTTACGGGCTTCTACTGGTCAGTGGTTCCGGCTACCAATGGCAGTTATTCCCACTCTAGCCACTGAGGTTTCCCAGTGCCGGGTTCAAGGGATGCAGGTAGTGGCGACCATGCCCAATGCGGGTTTAACCTACTGGGAGATAGACTTGCGGCGTCCCACGGTTATTCTGCTGGGCAATGAAGCCGCAGGGCTAACTTCTGAGTTAGCATCCCTTGCAGATCTCCAAGTCAAAATTCCTCTCAGTCCAGGAGTAGAGTCTTTGAATGTAGCAGTTGCAACCGCTTTGATGTTATACGAGGCTCAACGACAACGGAGTTTTAATCCTTAGACTGAGCTGATTCTGCTTGCAGAGATTGGAAATATTCTTCAATATCTGCTGCTGCTGCTTCTAACTCAGTGAGAGTAAATGGGGCTTTCTTCTGTGTCTCAGGCTGACTAGGATTGGTATTACCAGACGGCAACTGCTCTTTAAGTGAGCCTGAATCAGGGACTTGCAATGTTTCCTCTAACTGACCAAGCGAATCGAAAAAAGCTTTGGCGGCGGCGTCACGTTGCGATCGCTGTTCCCGATCCATCAGGCTTAACTCCAAAAGCGAGGGCTAAAACTCAGACTAACCGTCACAGCAAGTTGTTGCCAGACTGACAGCTAGGTTTTGAAATTAGAACT
>CAZZWA010000606.1:0-3014 GCA_964657555.1 uncultured Microcoleus sp. | reverse complement strand
TCTGTACCAGTTTTTTGTGTAAAACTGAGACTTTCCCTCTAGGAGTCAATCTTGGCTAACTTTCCAAGTTATGAAAATTGACAGGTTTCTGGGCTTTTGGCTGCATCATTATGCATCCGAGCTGTTATTTACATAGTAAGCCTCTATATTTTTAATATCTAGGTAAGATTTACTTAATTTCATACAAATATTCTTCTGTTGCTATAAGTGATTCCACTAAAGCAAGTTATCAAGCTAATAACTACCAGGAATTCCATAAGTCTACGGACATCTTGCACCATTCTCAAAAAGCCCGATATCCCGCCTGGAACTCAAGTTCCGGGCCAACAGCTTAAGTCCCTTGAAATGGACTAAAATCTTTTCTCAGTCATCTTAAGAGGACTTTAGCTTAAGCTGCGCGATTTAAATCGCACTCGGACTGACAGGGCAGGTGCAAGATCTGAGTCTAGGTACAAGTCCCAGTGTCAAAGTCCGCACCGGAGATCTGGTGTCGTGAGCCACTGCTTGTGGGTAATAGTTGCTCTAACCAACAAAATAATTCTGATGGGGCGGTTATCGTGAATCTAGGAACTATTCCTAGTGCGGCTGGGCTGGGAGCAACTAGGGTTTTGTTTGCTTCCGTGTCAAAATCAAGTAGTACATCTATAGAGTAGTGTATAGATATATCCTCTTTTACAAACCTTACGATACTCTGACGCAATTCTCTGACAACAGTGATAGTGAAACAAAACGCAGCACTCTTAAGGACTACATCCCTGTACCCTCTGTTTACCCAGTTGGACGCTTAGACAGAGACAGCGAAGGATTGCTGCTGTTAACTAATGACGGGCGCTTGCAGCATCGTTTGAGCGATCCTCAATTTGGCCATCCTCGTACTTACTGGGTACAGGTAGAGCGCATTCCAGATGCAACTGCTCTCGGATGTCTGCAAGAAGGTGTAGTCATTGAAAATTATCGTACCCGACCGGCAAAGGTACAACTCTTAGCATCGGAACCAACTTTACCTCCCCGCAATCCACCAATTCGCTTTCGCAAAAACGTGCCGACGGCATGGCTTGCGATCACACTCACAGAAGGTCGCAACCGTCAGGTGCGGCGGATGACGGCGGCTGTGGGGTTTCCTACTTTACGGCTAGTGCGGGTGGCGATCGCTCACCTAAGTCTGCATGGGCTGGAACCTGGGCAATGGCGCGACTTGACACCATCAGAAGTGGAACAGCTGCACCAGATGTGTCAGAGTCGAAATCGTAGTGCTTTGAGGCAATACTAGGAGGTAAATCTATGCCCTCTCCATTTCCAGGAATGAACCCTTATTTAGAACGTCCTGAATTATGGCCAGGGATACATCACTGGCTGATTACTGCCATTGCCCAATCGCTAGTTCCGCAACTGCGTCCTAAGTATCTAGTTGCTGTTAAAGTGAGAGTTTATGAAATCTCTGGAGAAACGTCGCTGCTTGTCAGTATTCCTGATGTGACGGTACAACGTCCGTTGACTGCAACAAACCCCGATATGCCGAACGTCGCCGTTGCCTCACCCCCACAACCGATGACAGTGACTGTCCCTATGCCTGAGATCTTCAAGGAAGGCTATTTAGAAGTGCGAGAAGTGGCGACAAGAGAAGTGGTGACATCAATCGAAATTCTCTCCCATACAAATAAGCGATCAAAAGAAGGACGTAACGCCTATGAAAGCAAACGGCAACGGGTGTTGAGAAGTTTAACCCATCTGATTGAAATTGATTTGTTGCGGGAAGGGAAGCCCATGCCAGTTTTTAGCAATGGCATCCAGACTGATTACCGAATTTTGGCCACCCGAGGAGATCACCGCCCTCAAGCTGATTTATATGCTTTTAATTTAAGAGATGTAATTCCATCTTTCCCGTTGCCTTTGCCAGCAGGAGATGTTGAGCCATTAGTGGATTTGCAGGCATTGTTAAACGGAGTCTATGAGCAAGCGGGTTATGACTTGCAAATAAACTATAGCCGCGAACCAGTACCGCCCTTGCAAGAGTCGGATATGGCTTGGGCTGATGCTTTGTTACGGGAGCAGGGTCTACGGTAACTAGGGAGCTACTGTAGATATTAGACGAGCGATCCCATCACCTGTGAGTGTTATTCTGAGTAATATATTTTTGATAAAAACTGGTTTAAAACCAATTTCTGAGGAGACTGGTTATTCGGAAGCGATCGCACTTTTCTTATAGTACTGCCAGTCGAGTGCTGAGTATAGTGCCTTGGCTCTTGTTCGGGATTTTCTCTTTCCTCTGAGTTTTTCTCTGTATCAGCCTTAATCTTTGGGTGAGGAGGATAAGGTGTGAATATTTATAAGTTGATCTTTTTGTACTATTTTCAAATAGCCCAATATCCCACCCGAAACTCAAGTTTTGGGCTAAGAGTTTAAGTCCATTTCAATCTAAATCTGCTTCATTACTCTCATTTATTAGCTCACGAGCACGTATGAGAGCAGATACAGTATTAACACTGCTTTCTGTATTATTATGGGGTGACAGTTCTGCTATAATTCGAGCCAGGATTTTACTAGCTACTGCCCTCAAGTCCTCTAAAGTGAAATCAACCATTGGCTGCATCCTTAGTAAAAATAAGTTTGATTGTGATTACGATGGTATTCATTTACTTGTAGAAAGTCTCGACCACATACTGCGACACCACAATTCTTTTATCTGCTTCCATTAAAAGCAAAATCAGAAGGATCTCTCCTACCAGACTAAAGCCTGCCTTTTCCTCATGTCCTTCAACTTAGTCCCCAGACGTACTAAGCTGTTCAGCATTTAAATCACTTATTCGGATTCGCTGTAAAGATTCACCTGTAAGGGTTTGGAGCTTTACTAATACCCAGTTTAGATGTCTAACAGCTTATCCCCCTCTGCAAAAATATATATAGAAGAGGTATAAGCTTTTATACCCCTAACTTGCATACTCGGATTCCAAAATTACCATTAAACAGCCATCATTGAGACTCACTTTGGCTGTCATCCGTTTGTGTTCTACAGC
>CAZZWA010000605.1:0-3018 GCA_964657555.1 uncultured Microcoleus sp. | reverse complement strand
GAAACTATTCCATCACCAGCAAGCATTCCGGCACCGGAAACTATTCCACCACCACCAGACATTTCATCACCCATACCTTCACAGCCTTAACCATCCGGGAGTAGGGGCGATCGCTTACTTGAATAGGACTTATGAGTAAGAATAGCCCTTCAGACAGGGCAGATCACTGGGAGTCAACAGACTTAACAATAGTCATATTCCCATCCTTAATCACGACCAAGTCATCATTTTGAACGTTGATGATTTTGCCTACATTCTTCACAGTTACTTTACACCCTTGGTCACAACCGCCAGAATACCAGTTGTCCCTCGTGTTGGCATTGAGGGGACCTTTAGTAGTTCCATCGTAGAAGTTTATCTCAACTTCGTAGCGCTTACTGTCCTGATTGTATATATTCAAAGCTAGAGCAGCACTTGAAGTTAATACGGTACTCCCTAGGACAATGAATAGACTCAAGGTTTTTGATAGGGTCATAAAAGATTGCAAAACTCAAACCGCCTATTAGTGTTCTAGAAGGTAGTTGCTCTCATTCTTAAAGTTAGCATCTATTTTCTGTTGCATACCTTCATAAAACCACTTATTATTTTAAATTTCTGTAAAGATACCGAAAATGGGAATGGTGTCTGGGAATTGGACATGGGAGAGCCCAGACCTTCCACTTGACAAGAAAACATTTCTACATAATTGAGATATCTCCATCCTAAAAGTTGGCAAAAATCAAATATCAGTGATTGTCGGACGATGCTAGTGAGTAGCAGTTGTCTAAAATAGTTAAACTTGGTTTCCTTCTCTGACTCATGAGCAATTTCCCAGATTTGTCGCTCCACGGTTATCAGATAGTTCGAGAATTGGGACACAACCGTGCCGGTGGTCGAATAACTTACCTGGCAATTACCTTGAAAGCGCGGCAACCCGTAGTTATCAAGCAGTTTCAGTTTGCCCAATCTAGTGCCACTTGGTCAGACTACGATAGCTATAAGCGCGAAATTCAAGTTCTACAGGGGCTAAATCATCCCGGCATCCCCAAATACCTCGAATCCTTCCCAACCAAAGATGGCTTCTGTATGGTACAGGAGTATAAAAAAGCACTATCTTTATCCGCACCACGTAGCTTTGCTGCCGATGAAATTAAGCAAATTGCTGTTTCTGTATTAGAGATTCTGGTTTACCTGCAAAATCGCATTCCCACAGTTATCCATCGGGATATTAAACCAGAAAATATCTTGGTTGATGGCAAAATCAATGTTTTTCTAGTAGATTTTGGGATGGCCAGGATTGGTGAAGGCGAAGTAGCAATGAGCAGCGTGGCAAAAGGAACTTTAGGATTCATGCCACCTGAGCAACTCTTCAATCGCCACCTAACGGAGGCATCAGATTTGTATGGTTTGGGAACTACATTAATTTGCTTGCTTACCGGCATTAAATCAACAGCAATTAGTGAATTAATTGATGAAGATTATCGAATTAACTTCAAGCACTTAGTTCCCAAACTCAGCCTATGTTGGATTGACTGGCTCACCAAAATGGTGGAACTAAAACCAAAAGACCGCTATCCAAATGCAACTGTTGCTATGGAAGCGCTCAAGCCTATCTATGTTCAGCGAGTTCCAGAAGTTAAAGTTAGCAAATCTAATCTGGAATTCACTGCTACACAACTGGGTCAAAAATTAACTCAAACATTTACAGTGAGTAACCCTATTCCTGACACGGTACTAGCAGGTACATGGGAAGTCACATCTCATCCAAGCGACCCACCTCATACACCAGAGAAACACGCCTGGATTTCTTTGCATCCTAATAAGTTTGAAAGTAATCAGTCTCAGTGTAAAATCACAGTTAATACTGGTTATTTAATGGCAAGCACAACTTATAGTCGCCAAATTTTACTACACACTAATTCTTGGCCAGAAACTTACTTGATAGACATCAAAGTTAATACAGCTCCCATTCCGATCACTACCAAAAAACTGCCTTATATTTCTCTCGCTTTACTTGTCCTGTTTGCTGCTGTTGCTGTTTGGGGTGAAGCTACAGCTTGGAATGGAGTAGTCGCAAATAGCGGAGCTACTGGTGTGGCGATCGCTGTGTTTGTCACTGCGCTTGTGGCTATATTTGGGGTAGCAGCAGCGGTTGCGGCTGGTGCTATGTCGCGCTTGGTAGTGTCCCTGTTTGGCCTGAAGCTGCGTGGCATAAAAACAGCCTCAGCGATATTAGTGGTTGCGGTTATAGCTATGTTTGTTGCTTGGTTTGGCAACCAGTTTAGACCCGTGGAAACTGGCATAGGTTTAGGTATTTTATCTGTAGATGTGCTAGCGTTTATGGCTACAGTGAGAGCAGAGGGGGTGGCAGAAAATTGTTTAACACGAGGATTTAGCACCAGTCTGGCAGTAGGAATTACGTCACTGGCGATCGCCTTGGGCATCAGTTTAGGAATTGGGTTACAAGTAGGATTGCTAAATCCCTTTGTCATGCTTGCTGTGTTGCTATCTGGCTTACCATTAACCACAATAGTTCTTTACCCGCCATTAAAGCGCATAGAACTGATTGCCAACTATCGCAAGTCGGAGCAGCATTTGATTAAACCTTAGAAGTCGGAGAAAGTAAATTGCGCTGTTCTGGGATTAAAAGTTATCAGAAGTGCTGCAAGGGCTGAAACATCCTGGTATCCCTCGCTATCTAGATTCTTTTGAGACACCAGCTGGCTTTTGCATGGTGCAGGAGTACAAAAATGCTCAGTCTTTGCCAGTGCAGCGCATTTTTGACCCTGATGACACCACCTCATACCCCCAGACGCCCATGCTTGGATTTCGTTTCAGCCAGGTGAGTTTGCCAGCAATCAGGCTGAGTGCCGAATTATCGTGGATACAAGCAAGTTATGTTAACTCTTACAGGTACAATCAGGACACCATTAACGGAAGCAACTTGAATGTCAGCAGAGGCAGAAGTGATGAAAGGCAAACGGGTTCTACTAACTGGCGGTACTGGTGGACTGGGAATGGGTGTAACACCTGTAGTTC
>CAZZWA010000604.1:0-3023 GCA_964657555.1 uncultured Microcoleus sp. | reverse complement strand
GCTGCTTCCTGCTTGTTCATAAATCAATGCGACAGATATCGCCAAAATACTACCAGACCTCTGGCGGGATTTGGCAAGATGATCTGATGTAGAAGTTTAGCCCATCTCCTGACATCTCCCCCCCATGCTTGAGCCAAGCCTGAGCTTTTAATAGCGTATCCGCAACACAGATCCCACTGATTGGGTTAAGTCGGTAAGGAGGAAACTTTTGAAAAAAACGTTGAAACGTTTCAACGCTCATAGTACTCCCACCGATTGAGTTAAGCTGAGCTTCATGCCTTTAACTTATCCAATTAATAGAAAATATATTTTTTTTGCTAATACTTATTAGTAATTTGTAGACAGAGCAGAAATATTTTATTAGAGGGCATTTGCGAAAAAACGCTGCTATGCGCCCAGTCATCCTGCCCTTTCGTGCTGACCGCCCCTACCCCTTGCCACTACGTCATCTGCCGAAAGCTGCCTGCCTGCCTGCCCTTGCTGCCTGCCCCCTCAAAAACGCCTTTTTTTGATGTGCTATAAAAGGCAGGCAGGAAACTAAGAAAGCTTGTTAACTATTCGGAAATATCCATCGTCCCTAAACTCAGCCTCTTTATCTTTCTCAAGAAAACTGATGAGCAGCTTTACATCATCAGTATCTCTTGTTGCGTTACGTAGTGGCTTAATTGTGCTTCTTGCGTCGCCTGGTTTCATCCAGTCTCTACCTTTAAGACTACGGAGCGCCTCAATTCCTTTATCAAAATTAAAGAGTGAGGTCTGTGAGGATTTTGATAAAGTTTCTTTTTCGTTGCTTTCTACAATCTCAACAGGAGTAGAATCAGTTTTATTCTCTGAAGGTTCATTGTCCTTTGGTTCTCTCCCTTGTAAATACTCTCGCTTGTCACGGTCATAAGATGAGTGATTTGTTAGCGGTGGCATGATGTACCATCTGCCAGTTTTACCGTAGTAAATAGCTCGCCCAGTTTCGGAATTATCAATCAGATCTGAGACTTCATCAAGTGATAGCTGCTGAAAAACTTTAGCTGATTTCCATTGCGCGAGCGCCCCAATATTCTCTGAAAAAGCTATCACAATACTCGTCATCTGGCTTGTAGTTGAGAGGTTGAGCGATGCCCCTGTAACATAAGGCGACTGCATCATAAACCAAACATTTCTACCCGCAGAATCACCACCAGATGCATAAGATGTTAACTTATCAACAAGCAGTGTCGATTTTGCTTGGTTAAGTTTATTCCCTAATATCGTGCCTTCATCCACTATGAGCAGTGTTCGCTCGTTGCTTTGAGCAAAGTCAGCATACTTTTTAAAAGCGGCTTCTGCCCACTCAGCGACTGTACTAGGTTTAGCATCCATACAGGGAAATGGATCTACAATGTCCGCAGCCTTGAAGTATCCGGATTCTTTTGGATCTGCCTTAGGATCAATCACAAAGATTTTGAGATTGGGGTGCTTCTGCTTTGCAACTCTAATTGCATTGGCTACGAGCATTCCTTTCCCGCTGCCTGGAATACCAATGATGAGAGTATTGCTAATGCGTAAGCTCATCTCACTGATAATGTCAATCTTGGATCTCGCCATCGGATCATAGCGATCAACGATTGCCTTTGATGGGACATCAATTGCTCTGTCTTTGGTTACAGTTTCGACGGTGGCAGACGTGGGTTTTAACGCAAGTTGTTGTGGCTCCTGCTCAATTAAAGCTGCTACTTCCTCAATAAATTCCCACGCATCAATCGTTAGGGGCATTCCCTCTCGAACCGCAAATTGTAGCTCCTCTATCACTTTCTCATCACCAACTTGGCGACGGTAGGCGCGAAAATCAGAGGACTTGAGAACGTGAGCAACACATCCACTATGAGTTATGAGCTTTTTGTTTTTATCCGAAACAATGGCATTCTGTATACCTTTCGTGATACAATAAGCAGCAAAAACGGCACCTAAAAGTGGTGTAGTGGCTGAAGCAAGTAAGCCTCCCCCAACGATGCCAGCTACAACTAGATGCCCTGAGCGATCGCTAAGATTATCTTTCAATGCAATAGCTCCCCACTCTTGAGGAGATTTCTCTAAGTTAGGATGGAATCTTGACATACTCTTATATTTTTAAAGCCCCGATTGTCGGGGCATTACGTTCACTTTTGGTTCTACTGTTTGTCGGCGGCGCGTCTTACGGTGAAGGCGAGCTTACCAACCCATAAAAGTAACATCACTGCAATTTCTACTCCAAATAAGGTTGTCAGTGCTAACAAAAGATTGCTAAAATCAATTTTGTTCCATTGGCCTGTTGCCAGGACATAAAAGAAGTCGGTTATCTTACCCGACTTAACTGGGCTGTAAGCCCAAAAACAGATACAGAAGTCCAAGGCATAGGCTAAAGCCCGAACCTTCGCCAAATTCTCAAGGAACGTCACAGGTAATTTGTTGTAAATTTCCTTCAGACCTCGAACCGTTGGGTCTTCGTCGTGCTTAATGGCATACTTTCTACCTGATTCTGCATCATTGATAACCGACTCTAAAAAACCAGAGTGGTTATACAACACAACAGGCAGAACCTCAATTATTTGAAACACTGTCCACAGAGCAATACCACAAATCAGGCTGACAATTCCGCCTCCTGCCTTCACTATGGCATTCACTATCGGTATTGATGCCAGAAATCGCAGTACGAATTTATCTAGAAATTTCAACCCCAGATGGCTAACTAAATTGGTAGAGTCGATGTCCGGTATTATCCGGAGCACCTCTCTGTTAGATCCGTGCGTACCCATTTCTGTGTACACGGCTCCCGATGTTCTATGCTTTCGCATTGCACAAGTGTATGTGGTCATGACAGCTTTCGTGTACTGCTATGAGGTTTTTAGTCTTCCAGTTCTGGTGGTTTCCATCTATGTGATGTAGATGGACTCTTTCTCCTGGGAGCGTCCTTAATCCACAATGGTCACATGTATGGTTCTGCCTTTTTAGGGCTTTAGAGGTGTGGTTGTTGTAGAGTTTGCTATTACGCTCGCTCCAGTAGACTAAGTCAC
>CAZZWA010000603.1:0-3047 GCA_964657555.1 uncultured Microcoleus sp. | reverse complement strand
AAAGCTTTGCTGGACTGGAAATCCACCAAACACAAATAACTCAGCCTCACAAGCTGACTGTTTAGGCACTCTGTAGGGTGCGTTAGCAAAGTGTAACGCACCAGCAACAAGATTAAACGTTGAAAATTCCAGCTTCTAGAGTTGCAGCAACTTGCTATCCATTTTTCTGTTGTAATATATAAATTTCCTAGTTTTCAGCTTCTTATTACAAGTTGATGCTGTTGCGAATGAGTTTTTCAGTCATCTTAGCTAGCCGATCAAGCTGGTTTTTCAACTCAGTAGCACGTTGCTTATAGTTAAGCTTCCGCTGGAGTGCTGCACGCGCTAAGTCCTCTCTATTTAGTTTTAGTGCTTGCATAGCGACTTTGTGCCAAACGTTCATTTCATGAACAGCTTCATTGTATTGTGGTCGAATGTTATCCCAAACCACTCTAATATCAGATAAAGCTTTGTTTAATTGATCGCCTTGTACCATATTGACCTCACTTTAAGAATTTTCCTATTCCTCTTTTATCACTCTCGCTAGAGGAAAACCTGAAATCCTTACCCTGAGGAACTTTTTTCAAATCTGCTATGTACAGGGTTTCTATCAGTTGGCGATCGCCAGATTATCGGTGAGGTAAGACCTTCATCAATTCCACTGTTTTTTATTTTTCCAGAGTAATAAAAAAGGAATATAAATCAGCTCTTATTCCTCCTGTTCTGGAATGGGAAATCTATTCCCCGCTACATAAGCGTCAAAGTGCTTTTTAAAGTACGTCCAAGATGTCATATCTTCTTGCTCTAATGATGATTCTGGGGCTTTTTTATACAAAGGAAGACGAGTATTAATTTCATCTTGAAGTAATTGGGGCAAGTTAGTGAAATCTTTGACTTTGAGACCACTGGCACTATATATGAGATGACCAGCCCTGTTTCCCATCTTCATCCAGGGCACCCAAGGGCCAATTCTATCCCAACTAAAAAATACCTTAGAAACAGAGGTTTTCTCTTGATTGAGCAGATCCTCTGTAGGAACTATGAATTTAAATAATTCGGCGGCTTGATAAGTTGGATGCGGGCTGTAATCAGTAAAGACTGTATCCTCTGCTAGAGGGTTAGGATAGTTAGGAAATATATCAATCACAAATGTAGTTGTATCACCATCTACTTCGGCAGAAAAACTTCCTTTCAAGAGACCTTGCACGGGGTTGTTGGCTACATGAACAACGGTCAGCTTCTCATCTGTCCACAGGTTTTCCCAGTGATGCAGAATATCACCTGTGCTTGGATCAAGATAATAAGTGAGTTCTCGGGAGGTGAAATTCCAGCTACTTTCTGTTTCTGCAATACATCTACTAACATTCATTCCTACCATCTTGAAAAGGCGCTTTCTTCGCTCATTAGGCACAAAAGCATATATTGAACCCGTCCAGGCTAGAAACACTTGGCTACCGTCTAGTGAGGAACGAACCTTGACAAAGTCTCTAGCATCAAACTCCTGGCTTGAATTAACCATTTACCAACTCCTGACAATATCTAGTAACCTGTTTGATTTTCAATGTCTGCTGCTGACCAGATCATCTATAGATGCGGCTTAGCGACCTATACCATACCATGCTTCCTACATGCTGACTAATTGCAGTTGCAATCTGCAACCCCTTGGCTCTAGCGTGGAAAGCTACATGCATGAGAAACTTGTGCGCCAACGGCGGGCGCACAATCTCACTACACTCACAAAGCCTTCTGGGCATCTATCGACAATTTCATAACGTAAGTTAATGTTTTCTTTAGAAAAGACCTCTCAGGTGAGTTTATTTGTTTCCACCCACTAACTTTTTTTGTCGTTTTCTTCTCGTCCGCTCTCGAAGTTCTTTGGCAACTAAGGCAGCTTCTCTCTCCGGCTTGAATAAATCTACAGGTCGCGTTGTCAACAACAATGAGCCAGAGGATTTGTATCTGATATAGGGAACGACAGAGACAGAGGATGTACACTCACAGATATCGGCTGCCAAAAATGGTTTGTTTGTGGTCTGCATGGCCCTCAAGTCTCGGGTCACATCCGTGGAGATGGTTTTGAGTTCAATCATGGCCCTCTCTAGCTCAGCGGAGAGTTGATTAATCTGCTCGGCTTGATCTTCCAGACGTCTTAATCCATCTATGACTTTTTGGTTTAGCAGTTCATTTGATTTCTTGATAGGTATTGAGAAAATTGACCTTTGTCCTGTGCTAGGCTGTTTTGGCTGTGCCTTGGTTACACCTACTTCAAACCGTTTTATTTGTCGTTCTCTCATTTGACTCGTGGTATGTGACGACTCTAATTAGCAGTAGCTATTAGTACAAAAGTACTATAAAACGGTTGGAAAAGCAAAAATTTAGGGCAAACAGTTTACCTTGCACTCGTGAATAAGAAAAAATAAAAAGCGAGGGGAGCTCTCTCTCACAGCATTTTTGCGGCAAAATAGTGGGGAAGCACAGTCAGTCAAAGAGTGTATCCCTGTACACCAGACTTTTTCCTTTTTGATACCAACCAGCATTTGGTATACCGGGGTCAGCTAGATGACAGCAGACCCCGGTATACAAGCCAGTAACTGGTCGCGATTTACGATCAGCTTTTGATACCGTCCTAGCAGGTAAACCAGTTAAACAAGACCAATGACCTAGCATTGGCTGCAATCTTAAGTGGAAGCTAGGGAACGAACCAGTATATTACTCCCATGAGCGAGACAGTCTAATATCAAGTCCGGTGGCATACACCCTCACCTCCCATCAAGGGCGAGGGGAGCAAGATACAAGTCCGATACTAGCGGACACAATATAACAGGTGGCTCACCAGACGCTGCCTCATGCTAGGAAAGCATTGGCCTCTAACACCCTGTAAAGAGTGATTAGAGTTTCCTTTGAGGTGCTGTTAGTTGTAGAACTTGTTACAACTGGATTCCCCTAACGGCGTTTGACAGTCGGGAACAAGCCCAGCCCGACTCGCTTAAATTAATAGCGGCATTAACATCTGTGTCAATAAGAGACAGGGTTTCTTGATCCCAATAGGTTCTGATATCGCAATTAGT
>CAZZWA010000602.1:0-3052 GCA_964657555.1 uncultured Microcoleus sp. | reverse complement strand
CCAATGGTTCACCATCATCGAAAATTAAATCGGTAGGCGGCATGGGGGGTTCCCAACCCGCGATCGCTGAAGTCTTAGACATGGCTTCCAGGTTTGTCTCGCTTACCACTACCTTAACCCCCTGTCTGTTGGCGATTGAATAGTTAGCTTTTTCACTCATCAGACACCCATTCCAATCGGCACTTCAGTTCATTGCAATGACTGATTGGTAAGTCTCCATCATGCTGAAGCCTCCCCACTACAATCCCCGGTGCAATGCCGATTTCTGATGCAAACTGCCGGATACCCGCTTTACTCCGATCTTGACCCGATGCCAGGAATCGCTTCAACTGGTCAGGGGGAATCAGTATGTCTGCTGCGAATTTGTTTGCTTCTTGCTCTTTATCTTGGTCGTCAGCACCCTGAACGCCTTTCCCCTCCAGAAAGACATCGCGCTTGCCATGCAGCAGAATGTGACCCGCCTCATGGAAGAAGGCAAACCATAGGTGATCGTCTGTTTTATGACGTAGACTTAGTTGAATTAACGCTTTGTGGGAAGTTAACCAACGGGTAGCTCCACAAGTCCGTGTTTTGGGGAGTTCAGGTACAAAGACAACAGCCACACCAGCAGCAGCACACAACCGCACCATTTCCGGCTCAAAAATCTCTGGAGGTTCAACAGTTAGAGCGCGAACCTGTTGCAGTGTCTCCTTAAATTTGTTGGCATCGTAGGTAGCACACTCAATTTCAGCAGCTTCAATTTCCCCGCGACGCAGCCAAGCGGCAACCGCACCAGGGTCACTTTGAAACGCAGGAGATTTCCGAAAGTTGACATGAATGCCGCCACCCCAAAACTCTTTCCATTGTTCAGGGGAGGCGACGGCGAAAAAATTTAGCACTTCCCGTAGCTGCTCAACCTTGTCCTGATAGAACTGAATCCATTTCTGCTTGCTCATGTCCTTCACAGGTATTTGGTCAAGCCACGCGACTTGCTCGGACAGACGCGCTTGCTCTTCTTGCCGCGCTAATGCCTCCCGATAGTCTCGTTCGCGATTGTTCCAAAAACTGGCTGGGATACCTAAAACCCGCTCTAGCTGCAATGCTGTCTCCGGGGTAATTGCCGCCTTTCCATTGATAATCTCGCTAATTGTCTTTTTGGGTCTCCCCATCCGTTCTGCCAGTTCAGCCTGGGTCATCTCACGCTCCTCAAGGACTTCCTCAAGGGTTTCACCAGGGGGGGAAACATAATCTGGCGTGTATTGATTTTGAATCACGTTACTCATGAGTATCCTCCACGCCGAGAATCCTAACAGCAGTTACTTTGGTCCAGTCGATGCCCCCATCTGATTTAGTTGGGATTGGCTCATCGGCTGGCTCAAATATAAGCCGATAGGGGTGATCCAAATCCAGCGATAACTGTCCCGAACGATTATGAAGCAATTCATGACACCGCCCTGGAAGCGATCGCATATCTTCAAGCACATCGGCGGCACGCAAATCGTCAAGCCGTCGCCGAATACATTTAGCTCTTTTTTGACCGTGTTTTTTCTCTAGAAGCCTCTGGTTAATGCATTCTTCTTGAAATTTATTGTTTTTAAATACAATATCCATTTTACCAGAGTCCTGGTCAACATTGTTAACCCCAGGGGTTAACGATTTCCCCCAAAGCTTAACAACATTTTATTCTCCGCAACAGGGATTGGGAGGAAAAACACTAGCTATAGCGAGAAAATCCAAAAAAATAGAACAAATGTACTAGATATGGGGCAAAAACGAAGAATCAAACTTTGCTCAACCGAGACCTGCTTCCGTCAACTTGTTAAATAGCTCGTCCATCGACTCTCTTAGCGCCTCAGAACTTGACTGCCATTCAGCAATGACTGCTGCTAACGGCTTTTCCGCTTCATTAGTTCCGTTACCGTTCCCAGTAGGGCGGACATAGAGCGGAATACTCAAGTTCGCCTGATTTTCTCGGATGTCCTCCAGGGCAGCAACCTTGGCAAACTCATCAATATCCTGGAAGTCTTGATAAACCTTGACAATCTTCTGAATATGGTCTTCTTCGAGGAAACTCTGCGCCCGTTCGCGGGTGACTTCGTTGACTGCATTAATAAACAAGTATCCAGTAACACTTTATCCCGCTTCCGAGGGAGGATATGTGGCTCAGATTAAAGATTTGCCTGGATGTTTGACTCAAGGTGAAACTTTGGATGAGACGATGGACAACATCAATGAGGCGCGGGAGTTGTGGATCGAGACAGCTTACGAATCAGGCGATAAGATTCCTTTACCCAGCACTGATGATACCCGTAGTGGTAAGCTACTCCTGCGGATGCCTAAATCTCTGCATCGTCTTTTAGCTGAGGAGGCTGACACGGAAAATGTGAGTCTCAATCAGTACATTGTGTTTCTGTTGAGTAGAGGATTATAGTGTTTTTGGCTTGAACCTTTCGTGCTAGAGAGGCTGGTGGTTTTGGTAGGTTACAATGTGAAATGAGAAGAGCAAGAGAAAGGCGATCGCCATGACCGTAACTCTAGTTAAGTGGACGGTAGACGAGTATCACCACATGATTGCGGCAGGTATCTTGGACGAGCGATGTGTGGAATTGCTGAAGGGAGAAATCGTAGAGATGTCGCCGGAAGGGGAACCCCACGCCTATTCCAGCAGTGAAGCCGGGGAATATCTGGCTCAATTGTTAGGCACTCGCGCCATGATTCGCCAAAGCAAGCCGATTTCACTTCCTAATGACTCTGAGCCTGAGCCTGATATTGCTATTGTGCAACGGTTGGGGCGCGAATACTTAGAGCATCACCCTTATCCTGAAAATATTTTCTGGCTGATTGAATACTCAGATTCCAGCTTAGAAAAAGATTTACAGACAAAAAGTAAAATCTATGCTGAAGTCAGAATCCCTGAATACTGGGTGGTCAACCTTAAGAGAAGACAGCTTGTAGTATTTCGAGACCCTCAAGATGGGGAGTATGCTTCAAAAGCTACGCTAAATGGAGGGACGGTTTATCCATTAGCGTTTCCAGATTTAGCTGTATCGGTAGATGCGATCGTCAGCAGTTA
>CAZZWA010000601.1:0-3086 GCA_964657555.1 uncultured Microcoleus sp. | reverse complement strand
ATGGTCAGCTAATGTCCTAATCGTAATTGCACCAGTAGATCGTGTAAAGCCGACTTAGCAAAGGGTTCCTCCAGCAAATGACTCTTCTGGCTTGCCTCTTCTAAAGCTTGACACAAGCGAGTGTACTCTTGTTGATGAAATGTCAAATCGGCTGCTTCCAGGACGGATTTCTCTGCCCCGATTAACTTGGCATCAATCAAGTCTGGAAGATAAGGCAACTGGAATTTTTCATTAAGCGTCACCAGGTTAGCTTCGACTGAACCAGTTTGCATCAGGTGAATTCCCGTTAGCAACACTCGATATACATACAGCAAAGGCTTAACCCGTTGTGGAGTTTCTTTCTCAAAGAGTTTCCACTGAGTTTTCGCAAACCCCAAGTAATGATGGCTGTGATAGCGAGTGATACAACCTCTCGCAATTTCTCTCAACTCTTCATGTGCTTGTGTTGTATGCACAACCAATGGAGAATACAATTGCTCTAATACGTAACCGTTGCGCTTTAGCAGTAAGTCAAAGAATTTTTTGATGTCGTGGGTGACTAAATCAATTTGTAATCCCGATTGCACTTTAGAAACTTCGATAGTCTCCTGCCCTGTTTTTAAGCCAATTACCTCAGATAACGGTAGTAGGTGAATCCCCCGCAGGTCATAATCAGAATCGGGTGATGGAAACCCATACAGGTGTGCTCCGCTAATTGTCATAAATAGCAGCGGATGAGGCTGTTGGGAAACAACGTTAACGAGTCGAATATCTAGCTCTTCCATATTGCAGCAATGATTCCCCTACATTTTCACTTCTTTCACCATGCTTTGCCGTGCCCGAATCAAAAAAGCATTCGCCTTCTCATAATCGGGACGTTCCGGTAAATGAGTTGTCATAAACGTGCAATCGAATTCTTGATGTAACCTCAAGCGCCAGTGATTCACCTCGTCCCAAGATACCTGTTGATATTTAATCGCCAACAGGCGATCGCGATCATCCTCCACTCGAACGGGCACAAATCCGTGCTTCAAGATAGTGATACCCGATAGTAACAGGCGGATCAGGTGCATCGCATGTTTCCAGCGAATATTTCCTGTTGTGCGGAGATCTTGCTCCATCTTTTTGAACTGGGAGAGAACATAGCTATTGTAGGTCTGATAGACCAGTTGAGAGAGAAAGATGTCTCGAATGTTGAGTAATTCTTGCGCTAAAGGTGTTGCTGTTTCGACCAAGGGGGTATACAAACATTCCAAAACATTTGGGTTCGCCTTCAGCGCCAGAATCAGGAATTTCTGGAATTCCCAGTAGCACTCTTGAGCCTCTTTGTTCTCAATCTGTTCAGGAATTCCATAGAGTGACCAATGCATTTGTGCCGAGGGCAGGTAGATACCACGACGATCTGTATCGGAGTTAGCATCATCCATCCCATATGCCCTAGAACCGACAACGCAACGGTAGATGACGCGATCAAAGAGGCTCTCCAACATATTCTCCGGCGATTCTAACCCTGCTTTTTGAAAATGTTTCCGAATGCTGAACTCATGCCGTTTCAGATTAACTGTTGTCCCACTTGGCAGTTGGATTTGATAGGCATGGGAATTGTCAGTAGGCGATTCAACAATGACTCCTACAGCACCGCGCCAGCACAGCAGTTCCTTCGCCACACTTTTAGCTTCAACTCGGCTGACGATTTGTGTACCGACGGGCAGGATCAAATTGAATGAGGTCTGAGTCTGAAGCATAGAGAAGAGCGATTGAGTTGGATGATTGATTTTTGTAACACTTGTAGTATATCTTGATCCAAGCAATACTGATGTCTGCCAAATTCTCAACATAGGGTTTACAAAAAGCCTCATTTTTCTCAATCTTGGAATACTCTGCCTCCTCGTCTACAATTTCTTCGTGCAAGTAATGTATTCAAGTCTCAATATTTCGTTTAGGAATGAAGATAGCGATCGCCCCATCGACAACCTCAAACACCCCTCCACAGACAACTCATTTCACTTCTGTTTAGGTCGTCATTTTTAGAACTGATATCATGTTCGCTTGAGTAGTTGTCATTCGCCAGTGTTGCGAAGAATCTCGGAGATGCTTCGCTCCACTGCGTTCCGCTCAGCATGACAAGTAAGTGATTAACCGGACATGATATGATAGGAAATCACAACGCGGATTTTCAACACAGATGCATGGATGTAACAGCATAAAATATCCGTGTATCCGTGAATTCTGTGTCGTGCTTATGATGAGTAACTAAATAGATTTGATCTGGGCATCAATGTCGGCGGAGATTGAAATGGCTGTTGCACTCCATCCTAAACCAGAGTGACCTCTCCAGTATCTAGGTCGTAGCGACCTCCAACAATTTTGAGCTTGTCATCCACCAAGCCTTGAGACAGAATCTTTGAATACCGTTTCAATTTCTCAATTTGATACTGAACATTCGCAATCACAGCGTTATCAACTGGATCGCCTGATGCACCTTTGCTCTTGGTAATTGCAGGCTTGATAGCCTTAACAAAAGAACCAATATGACCTGGGAGAGGTTCCCCTCGGACTGCGGCGGTGACAGCACCACAGCGCTCATGACCTAAAACCATAACCACAGGAGTGCCCAGAACAGCCACAGCATATTCCAAGCTGCCGAGTACCTCCGGCGTCACGATATTTCCGGCAACACGGATATCAAATAAGTCACCGATTCCTTCATCAAACAAAATTTCCGGAGGTACCCGTGAATCAGCGCAGCTGAGCAAAGTTGCAAAGGGGTGTTGTGCTTGGGCAACTTCTTTCATCCGTGCCCGTGATTGATCGGGATGCTGACCTTTTTGCTGCACAAACCGTTGATTGCCATCCATCAAACGTTTTAGGGCAGCATCGGGACTGGGAGGCTCAGGCGGGGCTGTGTTCGCGTAGCGTGCGCTCAGCGCAATCGCTCGCTTTGGCTGCATGCTCCAGAATGCACTTCCCGTAACAGCAACCACCAGAGCCATTCCGCCAGTTCCCGTTAAGTTCAAGAAACTGCGACGACCCACCAACCCATCATTTTGATTCATCTTAACTCTCCGTTAGAGACCCCACCTATAAGCAGGTAGGTATAAATAAAG
>CAZZWA010000600.1:0-3098 GCA_964657555.1 uncultured Microcoleus sp. | reverse complement strand
GGCGATCGCATCCGCTTAGCTGACACCGATTTATTTATCGAAGTTGAGCAAGACCATACCACATACGGTGAGGAAGTTAAATTTGGCGGTGGCAAAGTGATCAGAGACGGTATGGGACAATCTCCCATTGCCAATGCTGAGGGTGCCGTTGATGTGGTGATTACCAATGCGGTGATTCTCGATTGGTGGGGTGTTGTTAAAGCTGATATTGGGATTAAAGACGGGCGAATTTTCAAAATTGGCAAAGCTGGGAATCCTTACATTCAAGACAACGTAGATATTATTATTGGCCCAGGAACCGAGGCAGTGGCTGGGGAAGGGATGATTCTCACTGCTGGTGGTATCGATACGCACATTCACTTTATTTGTCCCCAGCAGATAGAAGTGGCGATCGCCTCTGGCATTACTACCATGATTGGCGGCGGTACTGGCCCCGCGACAGGTACCAACGCCACCACCTGCACCCCTGGCCCTTGGAATATTTACTGGATGCTCCAAGCGGCTGACGCTTTTCCAGTTAATTTGGGTTTTTTGGGCAAAGGCAACAGCAGCAAACCAGCCGGATTAATCGAGCAAGTTACTGCTGGGGCGATTGGCTTGAAGCTGCACGAAGATTGGGGCACCACGCCAGCAGCCATTGATACTTGCTTGGCTGTGGCAGAGGAGTGTGACGTGCAAGTAGCAATTCACACCGATACGCTGAATGAAGCAGGGTTTGTGGAAACCACCATCGCTGCCTTCAAAGGACGCACCATTCATACCTATCATACAGAAGGAGCTGGTGGCGGTCACGCACCCGATATTATCAAGGTCTGCGGTGAAGCCAACGTCCTCCCCTCTTCCACCAACCCCACACGCCCCTACACCCTCAACACTCTTGATGAACACCTGGATATGCTGATGGTGTGCCATCACCTCGATCCAAGCATTGCTGAAGATGTGGCCTTTGCCGAGTCGCGGATTCGTCGCGAAACTATTGCTGCTGAAGATATCCTGCACGACTTGGGTGCATTTAGTATGCTTTCTTCTGATTCCCAGGCAATGGGTCGAGTGGGAGAAGTGATTATTCGTACCTGGCAGACAGCACATAAAATGAAAGTGCAGCGCGGTTTTCTTCCTTCTCCCAATCCGGAAGAGGTGGCGAGTCCGGGAGCCGATAATTTCCGGGCAAAGCGGTATGTTGCCAAATATACTATTAACCCGGCGATTGCTCACGGTATTGCGCAGTATGTGGGCTCCGTTGAAGAGGGAAAACTCGCAGACTTGTGCCTTTGGCGACCAGCCTTTTTTGGTGTCAAACCAGAGATTGTGATTAAGGGAGGCGCGATCGCGTGGGCGCAAATGGGAGATGCTAATGCCAGTATCCCTACGCCACAGCCAGTGCATGGGCGTCCGATGTTTGGCAGTTATGGAGGGGCAATTAACACCACCTCCCTCACCTTTGTCTCTCAAGCAGCACTAGACAAAGGTATCCCCACCCAGCTTGGCTTGCGTAAGCTGGCTGTTGCCGTATCTGGGACGCGGCAGCTTTCTAAGCGGGATATGAAGCTAAACGATGCTCAGCCCCATATGGAAGTTGATCCAGAAACCTATGAAGTACGAGCTGATGGAGAGTTGCTCATTTGCGAACCAGCAACTGTTTTACCCTTGGCACAACGTTACTTTTTGTTTTGAGGGTTTCTTACCGCTTCTCAGAAAAAAGAGGAGCAATGCCAATATCTTACTGAGATTGTGTACTGCCGTTTCTTATCCCAGCCGATAAACTGCATTGAGTACATTGAAAATAAGACACCAACTACACAGTACTTAACATCATGGGAGAACAGTTTAACTTTTTTCAGCAGTGGTATCCAATTTCACCCTTAGAAGATCTCGATACCAATCGCCCTACACCTGTCACCCTACTGAACCTCCGGCTTGTGATTTGGCGACCCCGTTTCTCAGATCGGTATTGTGTATTTCTGGATCAGTGCCCCCATCGACTTGCACCTTTAAGTGAAGGCCGTGTGGATGAAAAAACCGGCAATCTTATGTGTAGCTATCACGGTTGGCAGTTTGATTCTCAAGGTATATGTACTTCTATCCCTCAAGCAGAGAAGCCGGATCTAATTGCCAAGAATCAGCATCATTTGTGTGCTGTCGCACTCCCTTGTCAACAGGAAAATGGTCTCCTCTGGGTGTGGCCAGATGCAGATTCTGCCAATCTTGCTCAGTCTAAACCTCTACCTTTATCTCCCCAGATCGATGCCAGTAAGGGATTTGTCTGGTCATCCCTGGTTCGCGATTTGGAATATGATTGGCAGACACTTGTTGAGAATATCGCCGATCCTAGCCATGTTCCTTTCGCTCATCACGGGGTGCAGGGCAAGCGAGAACTGGCTAGACCTATTCCGATTGATATTGAGCAATCAACAAGGGAGCTGATTGAAGCTATTTATAGAGGGTACTCCCAGACAAAAATGACCTTTGAGCCTCCTTGCCGTTTAGAGTATGCCATCAGTTTAGGAAAAGACGGACGGCAAGTAGGACTGGTGACTTACTGTATTCCAGTTTCTCCAGGCAAATCGAGAATTGTTGCCCAATTTCCCCGTAACTTTGCTAAGACACTACACCATTTGACTCCGCGATGGTTCGATCATATCAAAACTCGCCATCAAGTTCTTGATGGAGATATGGTGCTTCTCCACTATCAGGAGCGCATCTTACAGCAGAGAAAACAGGTCGAAAGCTGGAAAACTGCTTATAAACTGCCAACAAGTGCAGATCGATTTGTGATTGAATTTCGGAATTGGTTTGATAAGTACTGCCAGGGACGACTGCCTTGGGGCGAGCCCAGCATACCCCAACCAGATGAACCACTAGTCAATAATCATGAGGTATTACTAGATCGATATAGGCAACACACGATAATTTGTAGCAGTTGTCGCCTAGCACTGAAAACCTTGCAGCGTTTGCAATTTGCGCTCAAAGGTTTTTTTGCTGTCACTATTGCGGGTGTTGCAGTGATGCCCGACCAGCTACGAGCTAACCTTGGTTTACCCCTAACAGCTATAGCTTTGGTAGGGTTAGGTATTTATGCGTACCTCAAATACCGGGTT
>CAZZWA010000599.1:0-3148 GCA_964657555.1 uncultured Microcoleus sp. | reverse complement strand
GCTGTTACGTGCAAATGACTCATCGAACCTTGGCAATCAATTTGTCATAAAAGGGTAATGCCATTACCTCATCTGTTTGTTTATCGTACTAATCAAGCAGAGACTTCTGTCAATGCCTAAGTCCTATAAGACTAAAAAAACCGGGTCAGGCTATCAAGATAGGGCAAGATTAATTATGCAACGCAGAGATTTCATCGCTTTAGTGGGGGCATCTGCTGGTTCTACCTACGCAGCAATGATTGCCTTGGACTTGCTGGCACGACCCGCAGGAGCAACGGGCAAATTCCAACTCACCAAGGATTCTAAGGGGAAAAAAATCATCATTCTGGGTGCAGGTCTGGCTGGGATGGCAGCGGCCTACGAGTTGGGCAAAGTTGGCTACGACTGTGCAATTTTAGAAGCACGCGATCGCGGTGGAGGTCGCTGCTGGACTGTTCGTAAGGGTACTGAAGAAACGGAAATTGGAGGAGAACGGCAAGTTGCGACCTTTGATGATGGGCTGTACTTTAATTCGGGGCCGACACGAATTGCCCAGCATCATGTCACTCTAGACTACTGCAAAGAGCTGGGCGTGCCGATTGAAGTGTTCAACAATCTCAATGGGTCAGCCTATTACTACAACGAAGGTATAGGGCCATTGTCAGGGAAACGGGTACGCATCCGCGCCGCTCATGCCGACATGCGGGGCTATACGGCGGAATTACTCGCCAAGGCAATCAATCAAGATGCCCTCGATTTGCCCCTCACCCGAGAAGATAAGGAAAAAATGGTTGAGTTTCTCCATAGAGAAGGCGACCTCTCCCCAGATTTGTTTTACAAAGGGTCAAATCGTGGGGGTTACTCCGTGCTACCGGGGGCAGGATTGCAAGCTGGCGAGCAAGAAGACCCCTTCAATCTGGAAGCCCTGATTAAATCCGGGTTTGGACGTTACTTCCAGTTTGAATACGATTTCAACTTCCAGATGCCGATGTTCCATCCTGTTGGTGGTATGGATCAAATTGCCAAAGCCTTTGAACGACGGGTGGGGAACAAGATTATTTACCAAGCAGAAGTCAAAGCAATTCGCAAAACGCCCATAGGTGTGCGAATCATCTACACCGACAAAACTGGAAAGTCACGGGAAATGACAGGAGACTTCTGCATCTGCACGATTCCCTTATCTGTACTTAAGAATATCCCAGCTGACTTTTCCCCCGATATGAAGGCCGCCATTAACAGTGTGGCTTACGCGATGACAGGTAAGATAGGCTTGCAGTTTAAGCGTCGTTTCTGGGAAGAAGATGACCGCATTTTTGGCGGTGCCAGCTTCACAAACCAGAACATTACCCAGATTATTTACCCTTCCCACAATTATCTATCTTCTAAGGGAATCCTCGTCGGCTATTACAACTACGGAAAAGCAGCACAAGAGATGGGAAATTTGTCTCTAGCAGAACGTCAAGCCCGTGCGCTCAGCGAAGGTGGTAAGATTCATCCCCAGTATGCGCGGGAGTTTGAAACTGGCTTTTCGGTGGCGTGGCACAAAATCAAGTACAGCTTGGGGGGCTGGGCTTCCTACACGAAAGAATTGCGCAAGCAGTTTTACCCCAGACTCAATGAACCCGATGGAGCGATTTATCTGGCGGGCGAGCATTTGAGTTACTATCCTGGCTGGACGGCGGGGGCGTTGGAGTCGATGCGAAAGGTAGTGAAAGAGCTGCATGCACGGGTTCAGAATAGTTGAGGAGGTCGGGGGGCAAGAAATGAATGGGGCGATGAATCAGCCTAGACCAAGACGCCAGCGCGGCGTACTCCTGACACTAACGGGATGGAAGAAACTCCAAGAGGCTCTTGGTGAGGCAGAAACTTGGGAGAATTCAGGAAGCCGCTACTCGCTGGAAGCACTGAGTACTCGCACTGGCGTCGAACCAACGACTATCCGGAAGGTATTGGAGCGCGAAAAAGGAGTTGACAAACAGACACTTAAGCGCTTCTTTCAAGGTTTTGACCTAGAGTTGGAACAGTGCGACTTTTTCCGACGTCACGAAGAGTACGAACAGCTCGAAAGCAAGGCTATCAACAATAAGTGTCAAGATTGGGGAGAAGCCATTGATGTCTCCACCTTTTATGGCGGGACTCAAGAACTGGCAACGCTAGAGCAATGGATTTTTCAAGACTACTGCCGAGTTGTGGCTATCCTAGGTACGGGCGGAATTGGTAAAACCACTTTAGCCGTGAAGCTAGCCCAACTTCTTCAAGATTCTTTTGAATTCGTGTTTTGGCGAAGTCTGTTGCCCGCTCCACCCCTAGATGAACTGCTGACGAAGCTGATTCGGTTTCTCTCAAACGGGCAGGAACTTGCTCCTCTCAATGCAAGCGCTGATGAAAAAATTTCGCGAGTGCTTGATTATTTGCGCTCGCACCGTTGCCTGATCGTACTGGATAATCTGGAAACTCTTCTAGAAAGCGGCGAGGGTACATTCCATAGCCGAACCGGATACTACCGAACCGAATATGAAGATTACGGCAGACTCATAAAAAGGGTGGGAGAAACGTCTCATCAAAGCTGCTTAATACTGACAGCCCGAGAAAAACCAAGCGAAGTAGCCTCTCTGGAGGGAGTCACACTACCCGTGCGCTCGTGGCAACTCAGGGGTTTGCCACCCGCCGAAGGAAAAGAACTCATTTTAGCGAAAAGTGTCTTGAATGGCTCCCAAGAGGAATGGCTTAACTTGGTTCAACGGTATTCTGGCAATCCCCTCGCCTTGAAGATTGTGGCGACAGCGATTCAAGAATTATTTGAGGGAAATATTTCTGATTTTTTAGCCCAAGGAATCATCGTTTTTGGGGATGTTCAAGACCTTTTGGTAACTCAGATTAATCGCTTGTCAGTAGTAGAAAAAGAAGTGATGTACTGGTTGGCAATTAATCGCGAACCAGTATCATTATCAGAACTGCAAGCAGATCTCGTCACACCCTTGTCACCGCCTAAATTCTTAGAGGCGCTCAATTCTCTCTTGAGGCGGTTTCTCATCGAGAAAAGTGGGGCTTGCTTCACCCTCCAACCTGTGGTAATGGAATATTTAACACAACAGCTCATTGAGCAGGTTTGTGCAGAAGTTGCAAGATTGAAAGAAGGTTGGACGGTTGAAAGTGATGCTCCTGTAAT
>CAZZWA010000598.1:0-3151 GCA_964657555.1 uncultured Microcoleus sp. | reverse complement strand
GCCCCGCTGCTCAGCTTCTTCGCGATCACCATCCATCGCCGTTTGCTTTGGTTCACGGTGCCGTCGCAAGCGGTGCAGATCTTGCCGCTGTTTTTATGGGAGATACTTTCTGGGAATTCTGGGAAAACTGAGGCTTCGTTTGGGTTTGGGGCTGCACAGTTGTTCCGGAACTGACGGATGTCGTGGTCACCGCAGTTTGTGTGGGAGCAACTTTCTGCGAAATCTGATTGATATTAGGGACTGCTAAATCACTGGAATTTCTAGAGCTTGCTGCTGTTTGTAAGGGAGACGCTTTCTGGGAAAACTCGGGCTTTGTTTGAGCTTGCGGCGGGGCAATGACTATAGAAGGAGTCGGTGTTGCGGTTGTCTTGACTGGAACCACGTAGTTACCAGACGCCAATTTTGGGTTTGCAGATTGATCATTAGGTGCAGCAGTTGCCTGATGAGTAAAATCCGCAGCCGTTATCGCCGCAATAGTACAAATTGCAACATTAAAGACACGCATAAAACGAGACTCAATAGATTAGATAGCGTCGCCGGAAACAGCTTCCTACTGCATTCCGTGAAATTTTATGTTGTGTAGAATCTGACAGTTTCTAGGTTAATCATGTTCCACAATCAGCAGACGAGAATCTAGATTGGCAGTCGTCGCAGTTAATAGCGATTATCTTCCACCGTCACAATTGCACCAGCCTCCAGATCCTCAACTAGCAGCCAAAAGATCGCCAAAGTCTAAACTTGGCCCTATGCCTATGGGCATTCCTGGAGCGCGGAGTAGTCCCATCTTCGTCAGCAGCAACCCTACAGCTTGTTTTGGACTGGGATTGATGCCCAATTGCTCACGCTGCCGTAAGGGAAGTAGTAATCATGGGGAAGTCAGGAATGGCGTCCTTAATTAATATGATTCATCTGTAGCCAAATTTCTAGACTCACTAGCAGCCACAGCTTAACGCCGTAGCGCGACCACGAGTCACCTTGATAGTTTAACCATTGTTGAATCAAAGCTTGATTTAGATAAGGAGCGATAGCGGCTTTTTTATCTAACAATAACGCTTGAGCTTGAGTTCGCCAAACTTTCCGGAAGCACTTTTGTACTGGAACCAACATTCCACTTTTGGGACGCGTTAAAATGGCTAACGGTAATAAATCTGCCACCGCATTTTTTAGCACTGCTTTTTCATCAGCACCATCTAGCTTATATTCAGGAGGAATTTGTAAACTAAGTTCGACGACTCGCTGGTCAAACCAAGGCGATCGCCCTTGTAAGCCAGCAGCATGAGTCAGGTTATTGACTTTAGAAGACACCAACTGGTTCATTAATCGGTAAGTACTCTCGAACAACTCGATTAAGCAGCGATCGCAACTCTTGACCGTACCATTCTAAGGGTTGCCCAGGTGCACTCACTTGCTCTTTGACTTGCCAATAAGTCTTAACTTTTTCTTGAGGAAAATGTAAAAATATTCCTGGTGTCAATTCTCGCACTTGCTGCCAAAGCGTCTGCTCTCCTGGCACAAAAGCAGAGCACAGATAGTCCCGCAGGGCAACTAAATCTAAATCTGTTGAGTGAGAATTTCTTAAATTTATTAACCGGGGTGCGATCCAGCGAGTTTCACCACTAGTCGTGTAATAGAGGGTGCGAAAACCGATGCGATCGCGGACTAACCACAATAAGCGATGCTCTCGATCCCAAACACAGAATGCAAACATTCCCTCTAATCGTGAGAACATCGCTCAACGAGAACCCAAGCTTAAGGCTTTTATTACAATTACAGATAAGCAAGCTTTAGAAGTGGCAGCAGCGCTTGATGCTGATTCTCAAGGCTTACCGATTGGCTTACAGATCGTGGGAAACCACTTTTAGGAAGCTTTGATTCTGAGGATTGCTGCGGCTTTTGAAGCGGCAATTGTAGACAAATCAAATAAATAGCTATAAAACGATTAAGTAATAACACTACAATAATTTTTTGCTAAAGGTTATTATAAAATCCAGATCTAATGATTGAAACTTTCAAAGCCAAGTAACGTCTAGCTTAAATCAGTAGCTCCCTGACAAAAACTGGAGGTGAACCAATAAAGTAAATCCAAATCATTTGAGTGGATGAGCTAACTAAGTGAAGTGATGGCGTGGTTATCTACAGTAGTTTGAAAAGAGCTGCCCTATAAATTCAGGCGTTCACTGACTTTGACAAAAGGTTTACACAAGAAAACACATGAGTCACACGCAACCTCTAGCGATCGCTCTCATTAGCATTCTGGGAATCTTCCCTACTCCTATAGTACTTGCTAATTCCTCAGACGCACCTGCTTTTCCTTCACGTTCTGTTACCATCAAGGTTCCCCCAGCAATGTTTGCTCCTTCACAAGTGATGGCAACAATTGCTGAAAGCAGCGGTCTATCTGAAGCCACAATTTCCGTTTGCAACCTCTCAGAACAATGTTTGAGCTATCGGGGCGATCTGCCGCCACAAAGTGCCGCTAGTTTAATTAAAGTTCCCATTGCCTTGGTACTTCTGCACAAAGTGTCAACAGAAAATATTAGCTTAGAAACACCTATTTACATCGATCCTAGTAACTTCACTGAAGAAGATTTTGCCGAAATTAAAGTAGGAAAATCTTATCCTTTAAAGTACCTTTTAACACAAATGATTGCCTACAGCAGTAATATTGCTGCCAATCAAATTATTGATTATTTAGGGTGGGATTATCTCAATCAAGTTTTGGGCAATCTCGGCTATAGCTCAACTCGTGTCAGTCACAAGCTCACCGGGTCAGTCACCGATCCAACCAGAAATCGTGGTTGGGCACCTAACTTAATTACGGGCAATGAACTCACAGACATGATGGTGCAAGTTTATAATCATCACCACCAAGAATATGAAGTGCTTACCGATATTCTCAGCCATCAGGCAGATCGGGTGTTGGGATTTAAAGGGTTACAAGCATCTGCGGGGCATTGGCTGGGGGAGAAAACTGGAGAAAATGCGCTCGTGAGAGGCACCACATTAGCCGTAAAAGTTGCAGATAAAGTTTATGTGATTACTGTCACTCAAAATGACGATAGTAGTGATAGCAAGATTCGCCGCTGTCTTGCCAAAATCGTAGAATATCTTGCTAATAATGGAGAGATTTAGCTTGGCTTTAGGAGCGCCT
>CAZZWA010000597.1:0-3166 GCA_964657555.1 uncultured Microcoleus sp. | reverse complement strand
CTGCTATCCTGCCCTCATGACTGGCGATGGCTCCTAGAGCGGGAAGATAGTCCTTGGTACCCTACTATGCGGTTATTCCGCCAGTCGCAACCAGGGGACTGGGAGGGGGTGCTAGAGCGGGTAGCACAAGCATTGAGTCGTTTCTGTCAACAAAAAGTTCAGAGTCCAGAGCCCAGACTGCCAAAAGCTGATACACAAACAAATCATCTGCAACCTACTGCAACCTCAGAAACCTTAGCCATTGCCCTTGATCGCTATCAAGCAGGAAGGTTGGCACTCTCAGAGCAACTGGATCACCAAATTCTACAACAGCCGGAGCAGATGGAAGCTCTACATTGGTTGGGAAACATTGCTTACCAGAACGGCAGATTTGAAGAAGCAGTTGGTTACTGCCAAAAAGCCCTCGCCCTTAATCCCAGTAATGTAGGAGTTCTTACCAACTTAGGTGGCGTGTTGCAGGAGATGGGTGAGCTGTCAGCAGCAATTCTCAACTTCCAGAAAGCTCTTACCCTCGACCCCAACTATGCATTGGCCCACCACTGTTTGGGTTTTGCTTTAATTCAACAGGGAAATCTGGAGCAAGCTATTGCCCATCTGCGTCGAGCGATCGCCCTTAATCCTGAGGATGCCAAAGCTTATGACAACTTAGGGGTGGCTCTGTGGGAGCAAGGTTTGTTTGAGGAGGCAATCTCCAGCTATCAAAAAGCTATCCAGTTCCAGCCGAACATAGCAGAAACCCACGTTAATCTGAGTTTTATTCTGCTGTTACTCGGTGACTTCCGTAATGGATTTGCCGAATTGGAGTGGTACTGGCAGTCGAAAGACAGGAAAAACCGACTCCTATTTTCCCAGCCCCTGTGGGATGGGTCACACCTGGAAGGAAAAACGATTTTGCTCCACACTGAGCAAGGGTTGGGAGACACCATTCAGTTTATCCGTTATGCCCCTTTAGTGGCAGCTCGTGGGGGGCGGGTTTTGGTGGAATGTCCAGCATCTCTCAGGCGTCTGTTAGCAACAGTGTATGGTATTGATCAGCTTGTCTGCCCTGGAGAAACCTTGCCAGAGTTTCAGGTGCATGCACCCCTAATGAGCTTGCCCTATATTTTAGGGACAACTCTAGAAACTATTCCGGCTCAGATTCCTTACCTGTTTCCCGCCGCTAGTCATCACCTAAGGTTGGAGACACCCCCTGGCACCATCAAAGTCGGCGTTGTCTGGGCCAGTGGGTATAAGAAGGAAAATCTCAATTTCTTGAGAGACTATCAGCGCCGATCCTGCCCTTTATCGAGTTACACTCAGCTCCTCTCCATTCCGGGTATTAGCTTCTACAGCTTACAAGTAGGGCACAATGCGGCTGACATTGCTCAACTCGGAAGTGAACACCAATTACAAGACTTGAGTCCTCACATTAATGATGTTGCGGACACAGCAGCGCTGATTACCCAAATGGATTTGGTGATTTCCGTGGACACTGGTGTGGCTCATCTGGCAGGAGCACTGGGCAAGCCAGTCTGGGTGCTGCTATCTTTCCCTCATGACTGGCGGTGGCTCTTGGAGCGAGAAGATAGTCCCTGGTATCCCAGCATGCGGCTATTTCGGCAGTCGCAACCAGGAGACTGGGAAGGGGTGCTAGCGAGGGTTGCACAAGCATTAAGTCGTTTCTGTCAAGAAGTAAGCGAGCAATCAACGGCAACAGGGTTGGGGGGTCAGTTTGAAACCTTACATCAGCTGGGAGTCATTGCTTACCAGTTAGGCAATCTTGAGGAGGCAACTGCTTACTTCCAACAAGCAGTTGTTCTCAATCCTGACGATGCACAAGCTCAAAATAACTTGAGCGTTGTGCTGATGGAACAGGGCAAACTAGCGGCAGCTGCCACCCATTTACAGCAATTGATCGCCCTCACTCCCAATGATGTTATGGCTCACATCAATCTTGGTAATGTGCTGCGAGAACAGGGAGAACTAAAAGCAGCAATTCTTCACTTCCAAATAGCCTTAGCCCTCAACCCTAGCAATGCATACGCATACAACGGCTTGGGTATTACGTTGGGGACCCAAAATCAATGGGAGGAGGCTATTACCTATTTGCGTCAGGCAGTCAACTTCAATCCTGATTATGCAGATGCCCACAACAATTTGGGACTTGTGTTGCAGGAGGTGGGTAAGCTGGAAGCAGCCGCTAGTCATTATCAGAAAGCGATCGCTCTCCAACCAGACAATCCGATAGCTTATACTAACCTCGGCAACTTACTGCACGAGCAGGGACAGTTGGAAGCAGCCATTCTCAACTTTCAGAAAGCTTTAGCGCTCAATCCTAATGATGTTGAAGCTTATAACAGTTTGAACACTGTATTGCAGGAGATGGGCAATGTTGATAAATAATTCGTAGTCCGTAATTAAGAATCTGTTGCTACTTTAAGAGGCTTGTCTTGCTCGTAGAGTAAGCCTCTACTTGTCGTCGCAGCAAGTTCTGCTTTTTGCAACTCTGCACCCAAATACATTGCATGTTCTATCTGAAGACTGGGACAATTGGTTGCTATTTGCCGATAAAGCTGAGTAGCAGATTTTCCTAAATAGCGTTTAACAACCTCTCCAGCTCCAGGTGTCATGTGTTCTACAACAATCTCGCCTTTTGCTGTGCCTGCGTTGAGCGAAGTCGAAACGCTAATCACAAAACTACCTGACGGATCATCATAGTCTCGTTGCTGACATATCTTGGCATACTGAGATTGAATCAAGTTATCTGCATTTTCCCAGCAGTCATCATAAATATGGGCACTCTGGCTAACTATAATCAACGGGCCTATTCTTAGGTCATAGTTAGCATGTTTAGCAATTTCATCTGTAATCTGTTGTTGCAAAGCCCGCAATCCTATGGCATTGGCAGGCCAAGCGCTGAACATGTCGTTACTTCTAAAAGTCGCAGTTAAAGAGAGTTCATTGTCAACAACTCTTACCCAAATATGGTTAAGGCAGGGAGGGCTTTTGTAAAGCTCATGATCGCGCACGTCCCATAACGACATAACTGCACTTGCTGAATCAATCTGATTGCTCAGCTTTTGAATAACTTGCTGAATTTGGTCTTGTCCAAACCAGGAACGTAAACGTTGCCCATAAGTATACTCAACACCCTTCGACTGAGTGCTCAGGGCATCGCGTTCCTTTT
>CAZZWA010000596.1:0-3186 GCA_964657555.1 uncultured Microcoleus sp. | reverse complement strand
GACTTTTTACGTCATCTTTGGAAAGGGAAAATGGTTGGCGTAATTTTTACGTCAACCACTCCGCTATTTTATTAAATCGGCTTAAAGAAACTGAGTCAGGTAGGTGCGGGCTGACACCGCCCCTACAAATCAACTAAATTTTCATGACTTTTGACTAATTGTTGGTTCGCTTTCCATATCTCTCCTGTTTCCCCTGTGTCCATCACCTGAAAACCTCAAAAAGCTCAAATTATGACAGAGTGAAGTATAGCAGATGAGCTACTGCTAGAGCTGGTACTGGATGAAACTACAACTTTGACTGTGACAGTTTGACTAAATGTTCTTCCACTCTTATCTGAAGCGATCGCCACGCTTTTTGCTTCTGCCTCTGTTCGTCCATCTGGTGAGGCTATCCGTAAGAACTTAGATTTAATCATGAGTATTGTTCGTTGTCTTTTGCTACTGATTAGTGACTGAGTAAATTTTTTAGGCTGTTTGGCTGTGAAGCATATAGTTTAGCTCGCTGGCTAGCCACTGCTGAAACAGCTTATCTAGAATCTCTTGATGTCTTTGAGGTGTTAATTTAGCGGGGATAAATTCTTCCACCATCAAGAGATGATACCTTGGCTCCTTTTTAAGTGGCTCAATCACTTGAAGTGGCCCAATTAATTCTCCTGGTTGAGCACTGAATAAGACTGCTGCTAGATCTGGCTTTAAGTTCCAACGGTAGAGTTTGCCTTCAAATCCACACTGCTGCCTGCGCTGCTCATCAATGTCATACAAATGAGCAGCTTCATAAAAGCTGATTTCCCGTTCTTCAATTTGATAGAAGACTTCTTGAGCTACCCTCTCGTAGGGAACAACAATTTGATAGAGCAAGACTTGGTCAAAATCTATTCGATTTTGAGCAAAAAATTTTTCAACTTCTTGGGCAAATAAATATTGGGCTAGCTTTTGCTCTAAAAGGCAGCTGTGAATTCCTGCCTCTAGATCTTCCACAGTTATCATTTGGTCAGCTAGCCAAGCTATTGTGTCAGAAGCCTTTTCCAAACGTTTTTCATGACGCAAGCGATCGCATTCAGCCTGAATTTCTGTTGGCGTGACTGTTAACTCTTTTGCTTGAGCAGCTTGTTCGATAACTCGTTGATATAAAATTCTTTGATATACTTCCTTAAGTTTTACATTTCTTTTAAGAAATTCAACAATTTTGTCCGGTTCAATAGATGCCCTTGAAAGTTTATTCATGTTACGTTTCTACTTCCTATGACTGGGAATTAGTTGTAACTAGTTTAAAACAATTGAGTCTTAAATTTTCAAATGAATGGCAAACTCAGTCAACTATGAACTGAGAGTTACAGGCTTTTAGTCTGTAACCCATAATAAGAGCCAGTAGCTTGTTCGGATTTCTAGTCAATAGGTTACTTAGTTGAGATAAAGTTCCCGAAGCTTTATACAGTAACAGCAGTGGTAAATGCTGTGGTAAAACCAGTGCCATCAAAGGTAGCACCAGCCAATGCGCCAGCAACGGCTCCAGATACTCCAGCATTTAGTGTAGCGGTAAAACCATTTCTGTTAACAGAATAAGTTGCCAAATAGCCAGAAGTATTAGAAGCGTTAGCACTAGCGACAAAGCTACTTACCGGAGAGATTCCACCAAAAGAGATACCGAATCCATCTCCGCCTTGCACCTTCATATTTCCGGAAAACTCTACATGACAAAAGTCTAGATCAACAATGGTTAATTGGCTCACATCTTCCTCCTTTAAAACGACAAGCTACTAAAAATTTTTAATCTTTAAATTACTCAGCATTCAACTGTTTCTAGGCTTAACTCTTCTATTTGGGCACAAAGTAGGCTAAAACCCAGATAAATTAGACTAACGTCCCGATACAGAAAGTGAGAAATTCAAGCTTAGAGCAAAGGCAGTAGTGGCAGTAAAGGTAGCACTGAAGCCAGAACCCTCAGCAAATGCAAAGGCATTTGTATTCGCAAAGGCAGTTCCGCCTTCAATATCGGTTGCTTCTGAAACAACTTCCAAATGTTCTAGATCGGAGATGATCATTCTAGTTTTCTCTTAGATAGATAACTTACAATGTTTCTGGATATTGTCACTACCAAGTTTTTTTGGTTGTTCTCAACAATCCAGTAAAAGGAATTAGAAGCGTGTTACCATCTTGAAGCATTTGAGCCAATTGGTTCACGCTTCTCTTCTTCGAAATGAAACAAGAGACTATTAAACTCTTGGGTGTGGACAAATAGCCGCCTAAGCCGCAGATGAACTAGAGGAAGAGCTAGAGGCAGCGGTATTGAATAATATGGTTCCGAAGAAGGGAGAGAAGACAGGAACTACTTGAGTAGAGGTCAAAGTACTACTCTTAGTTGCACTGAATTGAGGACCAGAAGCAAGAGCATCAGCAAGAGCATCAGCAAATGAAATTCCACCTTCAATACTGGCATTTTCCGATACAACTTCTAAAACATCTAGATCGGAAATAATCATTGGTTTCTCCTTGAGAGCGATTTATTTTTGAAAACGAACAACCTTAGTTTGGTTGCTTCGTCATTAACAATATAACCAGGATTCCTAGAACTGTATTGCCATTTTGGCAAAATTGTTGAGCCAAACGTTTTTAGTTGATACTTTTCTTTTGGCAAGCGGTTCTTTGAGCGATCGCTTGTAGAGGCGATATATGATGTAAATTAAAACAGCTCAAAGCTTAAAAAGCAAAGGCAGTGGCGATTGAGCTAGAAATGGAGACAGCGAATGGAGTGAAGAAGGGAGATGAACTCTCAATGATCGAGTTAGATGTGTTAGCACTGTTAAAGATGAAAGATTGATTTGTCCCAATGGCCCCTGCGCTTGCAACTGCACCTACTACACTTGAAAACCCACCTTCAATTCGGCTTTCTTCGCAAATGACTTGTAAATACTCCAGATCGTAAATCATCATGAAATTACTCTCTCAACTGTAAAAAAATGTACATATTGTTACAATCAAATCTATACATTTGATTGTTAGATAACAATATAGTCAACGTCATGAGTAGCATGTTGCCATTTTGGCAGATTTTTTATCTTCGCCCTCAACTTCAAAGGACTAGGCGATCGCATCATAGGGCGAAGCATTCGCGTTCGCTTTTGTTGGCCATACTCAACAGAATGGTCATATATAAGAAGGTGTTTGAAAAGTTTAACGGGCGATCGC
>CAZZWA010000595.1:0-3193 GCA_964657555.1 uncultured Microcoleus sp. | reverse complement strand
TGCCAGGTTAGATAATCACACAACCAACAGGGTCTACGCCAATGTAGACCCTGTTTCGATTTTCGGGGACGATAAGTGTATGAAAAATTATGATGTTAGGGCTGTACGCAACTGTAACGAAATTGCTTCATTGGCGCTGTTTTTAAAAGAAAGCTTTTTGAAAAAGTCCCTGAGGAATTTTTCAAAAAAGTAAGTAATAGATACCAATGACTAGTTATACATACATACTTATTTTTTTGGTCAATATGTAAGTCCTAGATGTTATGGAAGTACTCTAGAAGCTAGAAGTGTTAAGCCAAGGGATTAAGTTGTGGATGCCATATTGGAGCGATCGCGGGAATTAAAGCAGGCGTTGATCGAGTTTGTCCTGGAAGCAGAAGGAGAGCTGGCTATAGCGTTGGAAACATATGCAGCACAGGAGTCGCGCCGAGAACGTCAGGATATTGCTCAAAGAGACCTAATTATTGATACCTTCATAACAGAAGGGAAAGTTGGGGATAAAACGCCAGTAGATTTGTTTTTGTCAAGCCACCCCGAGTTGGAGGCAAGCGATCGCAATATAGTCAGTAGCTGGCGACGCAGCTTCACCGGCTTATTTGCTGTCAATCAGGTTATGTCTGATGGCTTTGCGCTGACCAACTGGTTGACAGATAAGCACTACATCGTCAAGCCAAACAATCCCCAAAGTTTGCAGGAAATGGCGCGGCTGAAAGAAGGTGAAATTTTACTCACCCGTATAGCACCTGTTAGCGATACCTACTGGATGTTTTTTGGTCCCTGTATACCTATGGGTAAATTAGGTAAACCCAAGCTAGCAGTAGCTATCGGTAATTTTAAGACTAACTACAATAAACACCTCTATAGTGATGCCCCAGATTTGCTAGAAGAGGCTTGGCAGTCGGTAGAACAGTATCACAAGGAGTTTCTCGACTTCTTTGGTAACGATGAAGTGACGCTGCCGGGCTACCAGATGAATAAGAAGATAGCAGAATTTCAGGATATCCTGACCAAACGACGCTTGGAAGCAGTAGGCGTAGATAGCAATAAATCCTTGGAGGAGTTAGCCGAAGAGGCTGGGGTTTCAGAGGAGGAAATCAAAGAAGCAGCAGAAGCATCTGGTGCTGACCCCAAAGCAGTCTCTCAGATTTTTGACAACAAGGATAGCAAGGGTAAGACCAAGATGGTGATGCCCAAAGTTGAGTTACCTGAAAACCTCAGGAAAGCCGAACAGGTTACAGCTATCACCCATCCTCGTTGGGGTCAGCTATTTCTGCCAACATACAGTCGTGTCAAGTCTTTACTAGAGACAGAAGACTGGCAGACTACCGAAGGCTGGGAAAAGCTGATTCGCAACTACTTGGAAGACCAAACAATCAACGCCTTTATCTGGCACCGATTCGCCCAAGCGTACCCAACTCGGTTGGAAAAGGTGTTGCAAGCCCTCTTAGATCGTCAAGACTTTAAAATTGCCAGCGATTTAGATACCCTATTGCAAGAATACAATAAACCACTAGAGCCTGGTCTACCGGAAATTGCCAGCGTGCCTATACATTTACATAACCTTTTCCAAGAAGCTGTCGCAGAGGTAGAAAAATCTAAGCCTAAGGGTAAAGGTAAAAAGAAAGTAGGGAAGGGCTTTCAATAGACTTGAGACTTGAGACTTAAGACTTAAGACTCTAGAAAGTCGCTAGTTAGTCAATTGCCATGCCATCTGCCGTCGTCACCCTTAAAGCCACCGAACATCAGGATAAATTAATCGTTGACCGTCCTCCATCCGGGCTATCTCTACAGGGAAGCATCAGAGTGCCGGGAGACAAGTCTATCTCCCACCGAGCCCTAATGCTAGGAGCGATCGCTCAAGGAGAAACCCAAATACAGGGACTTCTCCTGGGGGAAGATCCCCGCAGCACTGCCAGTTGTTTTCGCTCTTTAGGGGCAGAAATTTCTGAACTTAATACAGAACTGGTAAAAGTGAACGGTATTGGTCTGGGTCAGCTGCAAGAACCAGCTGACGTCTTAAACGCTGGTAATTCAGGTACCACTCTGCGCCTGATGCTAGGACTGTTAGCCTCGCATTCAGGACGCTTTTTTGCAGTTACTGGCGATGGTTCACTGCGATCGCGCCCCATGTCCCGCGTCGTCAAGCCTTTACAACAAATGGGCGCTCAAATTTGGGGGCGTCAGAATGGCTCATTAGCACCACTGGCAATTCAAGGGCAAAACCTACAGCCCATTCATTACCAATCTCCCATAGCCTCCGCTCAAGTTAAATCCTGCATTCTGCTAGCAGGGCTAACAACAGAGGGAAAAACCATTATTACTGAACCCTCCCTTTCCCGCGATCACAGCGAAAGAATGCTCCGAGCTTTTGGGGCAGAACTCAGCACAGATCCAGAAACTAATAGTGTCACTATTACTGGCCCAGCCCAATTGCAAGGGCAGTCGGTAATTGTTCCAGGGGATATTAGTTCAGCCGCCTTCTGGTTGGTAGCGGCAGCAATAGTCCCCGGTTCCGAGTTATGGATTGAAAATGTAGGCGTCAATCCCACCCGTACTGGTATTCTAGAAACCTTAGCTATGATGGGAGCAGACATCCAACAGGAAAATCAACGGGTTGTTGCTGGTGAGCCCGTGGCAGACTTGCGGGTGCGTCATAGTACATTGAAAAGTTGCCAAATTGCCGGTGATATAATTCCTCGCCTAATTGATGAAATTCCCATTCTGGTCGTAGCCGCTGTTTTTGCCCAAGGCACTACCATAATTCGGGATGCAGCTGAGTTGCGGGTGAAAGAGAGCGATCGAATTGCGGCGATCGCCACTCAATTGAACTGCCTGGGAGCCAAGGTGACAGAATTACCCGATGGCCTAGAGATTACTGGCGGCACTCCCCTCACAGGCACCGATGTTGATAGCTATACAGACCACAGAATTGCCATGAGTTTGGCGATCGCCGCCCTCAACGCTTCTGGCACTACTACCATCCATGGTGCTGAAGCTGCTGCCATCTCTTACCCAGACTTCTTCACCACTTTGCAACAAGTCTGCTGTACCTTAAAGTAGAAGTAAATTCAAAAACGGCTTTCTCTACATTCAATCTGCCTAAAACAGAAGAATAGAAGAACCGAGTTGAAAAAGTCATACCAAATCCGGGTTAGCTACCCCCTTTTGGGCAATCCGCTCTCACCTTGTAAAG
>CAZZWA010000594.1:0-3194 GCA_964657555.1 uncultured Microcoleus sp. | reverse complement strand
CGCTGCTTTAGTTCTACAGATAAGTCTAAATAAACACCAAAGGCTTATCCTTCAACGGTGCAAAAGCCTCCGCATCAAACCGATACAAGCTTGCTGGACGACCCGCTCCCCGCGACACTTTAATCCCCGTATCACACAAAAAACCTAGCTTTAGTAAGCGGGTGCGAAAGTTAGAATAGTCAGAGAAGTTTTCCCCCAAAACAGTTGTGTAGAGCTGGTAAAGGTCACTTAATGTAAACATCTCTGGCAATACATCAAAAGCAACTGGACTATACTCCAGCTTATTACGTAGACGTCGATGGCCATACTCCAGAATTTGGTTGTGGTCGAATGCCAATTGTGGCACCTGTTCAATCGGATACCAAGCGATGCCGCCGACGCCGATCGCAATCAATTCGGCTTCCTCAAACTGCACCAAAGCAAAGTAACTGACAGACAAATAACGGACGCCAAATTTGTCTGGAGATTCTCTCGGATCTCGCCCCGGTCCGCCAAACGTGTATAACTGTTCCAGGTACAGATTGTTTACCTGAATTTTCTCTCGCGTAATTCGATAAGCAGCGTCTTCTAGAGATTCTCCTTGTCGAACCAAAGTACCAGGTAGACACCACTGACCTAAGAATGGTTCCTCCTGTCGCATCACCAATAGAACTAGCAGGCGGTTCTGTGCAGTATCAACTGAGAAAATGACGTTATCAACCCCGACTTTAAAATCCGCTAGTGGTGGCAATCCTTTCGATTTTGGATTTTGGCTAGCGCTAGCTCCAGAGGAGCCGCTTCGCTGACGCGCCGCCATGCTAGAAGATTTTGGAGTTTGGATTTTGAATTTTGGATTATTAAGTTGCTGCTCACTGTTCATAGATTCTAGATTCCCGCCAGTATCCTCCAATCCAAAATCACGCGATATTTGGGTAAGAGCCAAGTTACCCCCAACGCCTTCGTCAATTTCCCCCAAAATCGCTTCAAATTCGGCAATCTAAAATCGAGTGTCCTGGCATTCGTACAAGTGCTCTTGATGGATGTAAGCTTTAACTGGAGGTGTCAAGCTTGTTGTGTCTCCATTCTCACGATACGCTGTAGAGGAGACTGCTGGTGCAGCCAGATCGGCGATCGCTACCTTAGCTCCTAGCTGTTGGAGCTGCTCTAAATCAACCTCAGACAGCGGATATCCTGGTCTAGGCACTATTAATAGCTGGACTTGTCGCAACAAATCTTCAACTTGATACCAGCCTAAGATCGGCAATCCTTTGTGATTATTGCCTTGAGCTTGCCGGGACACCAAATCTGAGCCAAGCACTAAGGTTAAGTCGGCATCCGGCCAAATTTCTTTTGCCCTCCCTACCGTGACTATTGTTCTGGGACTGCTAATTTCCGGGTAGATGCCAATATTTTGCCTCGTCAGCTTAATCTCCTCAATCAGTAACTTTAGCATCTTCGAACGGTGTTCTAGTGGCGAAGCGTGAGACTTGAAAGGATTATCTGACGCCCAAACTGCCACTACGTCAAAATGTTGAGACAGCCAACTAAGAATTGCCTGATGTCCAGCGGTTGGCGGATCGGCACTTGTACCAAATAGAGCAATCTTAACCATTTCATCTATTTCATTGTTGACGGTTAACAGTTGTTTGAGTTTTCTTGGTTAGCTGTTGTAGCTCATCTGAAACTTCCACTCTTAATGGAGCGGGGGCATCTAACTGACGAGTCTCCATTGCAAGACTAGCAACATTAGCACTGGTGCGCTCTCGAATTTTAGGAAGTGGTTCTGGCGGCTGTACCCGTTGACCTTGCTTGAAGACTATCTGCAACAAAGGCTGCTCTTCTAATGAGCTTTCGGATATGAGTCCCAATCGGTCTCCTTTCACCTTGCCACCTTCAAAGCTGCGAAATATTTGCTTGCGTCCAGGATATGTTAACTTACCGCTAGATTCCTTCATCACTGGAATACCATCAACCTCGACCAGTTTGTAAACTGCATTAACAGGCTTTCCTGTAACCAATCGTGTGCCTAAGCCATAACTGTCAATGCAAGCCCCAGCAGCCTTTAACTTGGCAATTTCCCACTCATCCAAATCACCACTGGCAATGATGGGGACATCAGGTAAGAGCGATCGCACCTGCTGCGATAACGTTACCAAATCTCCAGAATCCAGTCTTACCCCCTGCAATTGCATTGTTCCAGCCTGCACTTGTTCTGCCAAAGTTTGGGCAGCTGCAAGAGTATCGTAGGTATCAATCAACAGCGGTGCACCAGGAAAATATTGCTGGAATGCTGTAAATGCCTTGACTTCACTCCCCAATTTTGCTGTCAAGGCCATGACTAAAGCATGAGCCATTGTCCCATTGGGTTTGTGACCTAGTTTGAGCGCTGCCAGCACATTGGAAGTGGCGTCTAAGCCAGCCGCTAAAGCCGCCCTAGCCGCCCATAAAGATGCCTGAGGACTAAAGGCTCGTCGCGTCCCGAACTCTAGCAGTGTCGCTTGTGGGCCAGCCACATCTCGCAGCCGTGCGGCGCGTGTAGCAACTAAAGTTTGGTAGCTTAGGGTATTCAGCAGGTAAGTTTCCACCAGTTGAGCTTGCCATAGAGGGGCCTCCACCCGCAGCAGTGGCTCATTGGCAAAAACAGCTGTCCCTTCTGGCACTGCCCAGACATCTCCGGTAAAGCTTGCCTCCGCTAGCATCTGCCAGAATCGTGGTGGTACGTTATTAAAAATGCCTGTTGCCTGCAAAGCATCTATGTGCTTGGAATTGAAACGGAATTTCTCCAGGTAGTCCAATGCCTGAGCTAAACCCATGGCTATCAAATACCCAAAGCCTTCTGGTAAATGGCGCGCAAACAGCTCAAAGCTTGCCGGTTGTTGCTCCAGCCCAACACCTGAATAGCAAGCAGCCATTGTCAGTTCGTAGAGGTCGGTCAGGAGGCTGTAATCCTGTGGGCCAATGGTGAGTTCTTGATCTTCTGTGCTCTCCTGTTTCTGAAGCTGGTCAGGGTAGGCAAAGGTTCCATCTGGGAAAGTTGTCATTTTCCATACCAAGATTTGGTTTCTCCGGCTAGAGCGATCGCAGGCGTAGCTTTCTGACTATCCCCTCTTTCCTTGAATTCATGCTTAAATTTTAGTTTAAATTACCAAAAAAAATCTCAAACTTTTGATAAAAAATTTAAAATACTGAGTGCTTCTGCTTTTCCACCCTCGGCA
>CAZZWA010000593.1:1314-3195 GCA_964657555.1 uncultured Microcoleus sp. | reverse complement strand
TCTCAACTAGCTTTCAACAAAGCAAAGATGTGGAGTGCGGCCTTTTCCATAGAGATGTTGCGCTAGAACGTCTCTACTTCCACAGATAAGAGTCTGAGACTCCATCTGAAAGGCTCTTGGGCATCCCTGTCTCTTCAAGAGGCTGGAAGCAGATTCCACAGACTTAAGGCCGTGAGATGCAACCGCCAGTATTTCTTGCTCAACCATCTGTCACTGGCAGAAGTGCGATCGCTGCTAAAACTCAATCAATTTTCCTATGTATTGCTAGTATCTCTGCTTGTATTCCTTCCATTGCGTTATTAAGGGTTATCAGTGTGTCCGCAATGTTCAGCGCATCCAATACTCCTAAAACAGAACCACAATCTGCACACTGCACGAACAAGAATTTAAATTTTGCTCCTCTTGGTGTGTTCACCACTGTTTCAAATTCATGACTATTACACTTTGGGCATCTTGAGGTTGCCATTTTCAATCTCTCCTTTTCTAGATTTAGGGCTAACGGCTGATGCTAGTCAGGCAATTAGCAATCTTTCAGCCCCCACCAGTTACGTTTATTGCCGTTGATCTACTGAGTGTGCCTGTAACCCTTGACACTGGCATCAAAAAGCTAGAGATCTCCCACGTTTACTCAATTTATAATTTCTGGGCTTCAAGAATAATTCCGGAACTAAGGTGAGTGCTTTACCAAAAAAATACCAAAATTTACTAAATTTTTATATTATTCTTATTCTCCAGCCAGCAAAAACAAGAGAACAGCTAGAGATTCGCGATCGCACTATGATAATGGGAGCAGCTTAGTGCACTTGACAGCTCAAAAAAGGATATTCCGTCCTCTAGATCCGGATAGTGAGAAATCTCCTGCCTTGAGGCATGAAAGTATCAGAATTGGCTCAACCTAGTCACGTTCTGATTAGAGGGATTTCTATTACCGATTATCGACATGGCAAAAAACAGTTCTCGGTATAGGGGTGGGGTGTGACACTCCCAGCTGTAACCGTCACACTCCACACTAAGATCGCAGTAGTCACTGTTCTAATGAATTGGTATAACAGCAATAATACCCCGTCTTATTCAAGGCGGGGTTTTACTAGTGAGAGAGTTATATTCACTGATATACAGCCCGAACCCTGTTATGAAACATTTAAGGGGGTGAGGATTCTCACAATTACCGCTTACCTTTCCCCATTTTTCACTAAATAAAGTAAATTAAATTCTCTTTTGAAAAATTTTTACAACGGTGCACTGATAACGCTTGTACTTATTGCACAACAGCAACGCTCTCGGTCATTGTGCTAACACCAGTTCAGCCATTTGGCCTATTTTAATTATCAACAATCTCAGGTTATGCTTATGCATAGAACGTTATACAACTTAACTTACTCAGAAGCTTGTGTCATTTTACGTAAGGAACAGTTGGAACAGGAGCAATAGACCAAAATGCATCTCCACAACCTGCTATTGCTTGTTGGCAATTCCGTCAGCATCTCCAAAATAATCAAGGAGAATTGCCAGGTTTGCCTAGGATCTAAGCATATCTTGAGGAAAAAATAAAACCCTGTTGGTAACCATCAGACTTGTCAATAAAACCATTTGAGCAGCCCACTACGCATTAGAATTGCCCACTCTCATCCAAAAAACTTAACCGCTGCTAAGTAGATATGCAGAATTACAGCGAGTTTCAGTTGATACACCGCACTGGGCTACCCCCGTCGCGGAAGGGAGCCGTCAGGCGGGGAGTCGGACTGTACTGCACCAAGGCAAAAATTGCTGTAAATATTAACAGCTACAATCCTCAGATTCTTCTCCCTGACTAAATTCTGAGCGAGCTCCATTTTGTGCCTAACTCATTGTCTAGGTTGTTTAACAAATTTCTTGGCTAAA
>CAZZWA010000593.1:0-1214 GCA_964657555.1 uncultured Microcoleus sp. | reverse complement strand
CTCCATTTTGTGCCTAACTCATTGTCTAGGTTGTTTAACAAATTTCTTGGCTAAACTCTACATATTGCGAAGAGACATTTATGCTAGTCGTTCCCCGTTCTTTACAAACTCCCTCAGTTAAACACCTGGTCAAGATTTGGGCAGAACGATATATGCCTATTTTACCAGATCTGTCCTCAATTACAGATCCCTTGTCTTTAAGTTCGTTGTTTGAAGCTGCCTCATCAGAAGGTCGCGCCTTAACCGCAGCTAAATTGTCAGAACCTTTTATAGAGGTTAACTGCCAGATGGCAGGGATGCAGACTAATTTTCTCTACGCTAATATTCCTAATATTGTGGATTTGGATGAGGCAAGGCAACTCACTTGCTGTACCTTGCAGGTTTATAAAAAGGTAGTAGAAATTTATAGACAGCAGTCGCTCCCAAGTATCTTACTTACAACGAGACAATTAGCACCGGCAGTTGGTTCTGAGGGTGTTTCTCTTTCTGCATGGGGAATGCCTACATTGGAAGAGCTAGCAACAGTATTAGAGCCAGTATTACTGGCACTTCAGGAACAACATGTAGTCTCGAAAAACTGGCGCACTTTGGGCTTTATCACTACGCTATTAAACTTCAGTTCCAATTTAATACTTAGAAGATTGACACCTATTGAGGAAGTACTGCTCAAGCCCTACTTCAAGTTTATTGAAGAACAAGTTGCTCTTCCCTGGCAGCGAGTCTGTGCCGCTGCGGCCAAGCATTCACTAACTTCTCCTAACTTAACCCTTGTCGAGCAAATGTTACCCAAGAGCCACGAGATTGCTCAGAAGGTTTACCGCCAACTTGTCCGATCAAACTCCAATCACCATAGCCGTAGAGGAGGGCTAAGCAATCCAGAGATTGCACACTCGATTATCCGTGACCTAGAGATGTTCCAAAGCTACCTCTGGCTGTGCGTTTTAGAGGAAAGTTTAGAACCAGTCGAACTGGAACTGATTGACTTGTGTGTAATGGTCATGACGGGGATGGACGTGAAATGGGAACTGACAGAACAGTTCATCCAACAATTAATGGATGAAGTGCTCAACCATGCGACGCCAGATCAGATGAGAATTTTGCTGCCCTACACTCAAGGAATACAGAAGGCTTTCTTTGAAGAGCGTCTGCGCCTCGGTGCCGCCCCGAGACCTAGTCAACCAGTCTCTCAGGAGCAACTACGCTTCAGTGCTGCC
>CAZZWA010000592.1:0-3212 GCA_964657555.1 uncultured Microcoleus sp. | reverse complement strand
GTGTGCGGCAAAAGCAGCAAGCACGGCTTTGAATGTGACTTACCTTCAACACTCATAACTTTGGCGTTAGCTATTGGTTGTCAGCAGCTCAACCGGCAAGCGATTGAAAGCAAGCCGCTCATTTTCTACATCTGCAAAGATGGTATCGCCGTCGTGGAACTGACCGCGCAAGATGCCCTTAGCAATTTGCGTTTCCAGTTCCCGCTGAATCGCTCGCTTCAGTGGACGTGCCCCATAGACTGGGTCGTATCCTACCTCTGCCAAAAAGTCAAGAGCTGCCTCAGAGAACTTGAGCGAAATCTTGCGATCGCTCAACCGCTTTTCGAGTCTAGCAACTTGCAGCTTGACAATTTCCCGCAGTTCGGATCTTTGCAAACCGTGGAAGATAATGATCTCGTCAATCCGGTTCAGGAATTCTGGACGGAAGCTAGAACGCAGAGCATCCATCACCCGACTTTGCATCTCCTCATAGCGGGAGTCATCACCAGCAATATCCAGAATATACTGCGAACCGATGTTGCTGGTCATAATGATGATGGTGTTCTTGAAGTCTATCTTGTGTCCCTGAGAATCAGTCACGCGCCCATCATCAAGAATTTGCAGCATGATGTTGAAGACATCTGGGTGAGCTTTCTCAATTTCATCGAACAGCACCACCGCATAGGGACGACGGCGGATAGATTCTGTCAGCTGCCCACCTTCGTCATAGCCCACGTATCCAGGAGGCGCACCGATCAAGCGAGAGACGCTGTGCTTCTCCATATACTCAGACATATCAATCCTCACCAAGGCGTCTTCGGTGTCGAATAGGTAAGCGGCAAGGGCTTTCGCCAGTTCCGTCTTGCCAACACCCGTGGGACCGAGGAAAATGAAGCTAGCAGTGGGACGATTGGGGTCAGCAAGACCAGCACGCGCCCGCTGAATCGCATCCGCTACAGCTGTAACTGCCTCATCCTGTCCGATCACGCGCTTGTGCAGTTCATCTTCCAATTGCAGGAGTTTTTCTTTCTCTGATTCCACCAACTTGCTGATCGGAATCCCCGTCCACTTGGAAATGATTTCCGCAATATCAGCTTCCGTGACTTCTTCTCGCAAGAGACTCCGCCCACTCTTTTGAGCTTGCGCTAGATCGGCTTCTGTCTGTTCCAGCTGACGTTGCAATTGGGTTAACTTCCCAAACTTTAACTCAGCTGCTCGATTGAGATCATATTCCCGTTCAGCTTGTTGAATCTCAACATTCACCCTGTCAATTTCTTCTTTAAGGGTTTTGCGCTTGTCGAGAACATCTTTCTCTCCCTGCCAACGAGCGTTCAGGGCCCGTTGTTCTTCTTTGAGATCGGCAAGTTCTTTTTCCAGTCTTTCTAGCCGTTCTTTTGAAGGAGCATCGCTTTCTTTTTGCAGCGACAGCCGTTCCATTTCCAGTTGCAGAATTTTTCGGTCGATTTCGTCTAGCTCCTCTGGCTTAGAGGTACTCTCCATTTTCAACCGAGCAGCTGCCTCATCCACCAAGTCGATAGCTTTGTCGGGCAAAAAGCGATCGCTGATATACCGAGTAGACAGGGTTGCTGCTGCCACCAGTGCCGTGTCGGAAATTTTCACGTTATGGTGAGTTTCGTACCTGTCCTTCAACCCCCGCAGAATGGAGACTGTATCTTCCACACTGGGCTGATCGACATAAACTTGTTGGAAGCGTCTTTCTAGAGCCGCATCTTTTTCAATGTATTTGCGGTACTCATCCAGAGTTGTCGCCCCAATGCAGCGCAACTCACCCCGCGCTAACATCGGTTTGAGCAGGTTCCCAGCATCCATCGCTCCTTGAGTCGCACCCGCACCGACAACAGTGTGAATCTCATCAATGAATAAGATAATGCTGCCCCGAGAATCGGTAACTTCTTTGAGCACGGCTTTGAGACGCTCTTCAAATTCGCCTCTATACTTAGCACCAGCAATCAAAGCACCCATATCGAGGGCGATCAGTTTGCGATCGCGCAGCGACTCCGGCACATCTCCACCGACAATTCGCTGTGCCAATCCTTCGGCGATCGCGGTTTTACCCACCCCAGGTTCACCAATCAGGACTGGGTTATTCTTGGTACGGCGAGAGAGAATCTGAATCGTGCGACGAATCTCATCATCCCGTCCAATCACAGGATCTAGTTTGCCTTGACGGGCTGCTTCCGTTAAGTCACGCCCATACTTTTCCAGTGCTTCGTACTTGCCTTCTGGATTTTGGTCTGTCACTTTTTGGCTCCCACGAATTTGGGCGATGATATTTTTCAGCTTGGCTTCATCTAGTTTAAATTCCTGGAAGAGAGCTTTGCCAAAGCGGTCATCTTTTGCAAATGCCAGCATCAGGTGTTCAATTGAGATGTATTCATCGCCAAACTCTTGGCGATACGCTTGAGCTCTGTCGAGCAGCGAATCTAGAGAGCGACCGATGTAAACATTACTACCACTACCAGAAACTTTAGGCTGACGACGAATGAAGTCTTCGGTGTAATCACGCGCTCGTTGCACGGTTGCCCCAGCTTTGCTGAGAATGCTGCTGGCTAAACCTTCTTGCTCCAGCAGGGATTTCATCAAGTGTTCGCTCTCAATGTACTGCTGCTGAGCAGATTTAAGGATCTCCTGAGTGTGAGCGATCGCTTCCCAGGCTTTTTCTGTAAATTGATTTGGGTTTGTTGGCTGCATTTTTTACTGACGTGTATCGATAAAATGACTGATGTAGAGACGTTAGGTTGTTTCCGATGGGAGCGAGCCGTCGGTGAGGCAGCTTCAATCATTGCTCATCAGTCACTTGAGACTGAAGACTAATGACGACGAGCCGAAAGATATCAGCAACGGCAGTAAGAAAGGAAACCATATTACATGCAACTTCTCTACTCTTACATCCAATACCCTAATTGTATGTAGCTTGATACTAGCTCTAAGATCGGTGTTTACTCCGTTTGCAATAGGTATAGCCGTCCAAGGACGGACAAAATAGATAGGAAGGTGGGGAAGTGGCGAGAGAAATACAGTGGAAGGCTTTGCATCCCCTGCTGATGGAAGAGCCACAAAATCAAAGATGATGGTGCTCTAGTAGATCACCAACCGAAAATTGACTGGTTGAGATATATTTGGGGACTCTAGCGCAGCGGCGCGACAGCGCGGCACAAGCCACACCCATCACCCAAATCAATAGGACAGCTAGAAGAGTTGTTAAATAAATT
>CAZZWA010000591.1:0-3216 GCA_964657555.1 uncultured Microcoleus sp. | reverse complement strand
AACCCTCCGTCCAAAGCCAGCCAACCCAATATAGCTTTTGAGGTTATCCTTGCGAGGTATCCCATAGTTGAATGCAACCTGATTAAGGGCTGAAGTACCAGAGGTAGATACACGGATGAAATAAGTGTAATTTTCTGTCTGTATTTTAATTCCAAGACCTAGTTTTTCAACAGAGTTGGAAAAGGCACCTTTTTCCATCCAGTAAGCGTGCTGAGCGCGGTTCATCGCGCCGACATATGCTACCGCTTCGGCTTCCTTGGCTTTGATTGCTTGAGTGTCAAAACTTTTCATAAGTGTAGATGGAATGATGATAGCCCCAGCTACAACAGCAGCCAATATTGCTACTCCACTAAAAATGGCCCATGATATTTTTAATCTATGAAGTTGTCTAGGCAAATTCATAACAAATACCAAACATTTGCGGTTTTAGAGTAAATTTGTTTTTATCAAAGTAAAGGAGATGATGCTCAAAAAAATCAAATATCCACTCATTCGAGGCAGCAGCAATCATTGCTGCTAGCTTGGTTGATAACCAACACAAGATAACTGCGATCGCCAGCAGCACCAAGAATAAGGTATTCCTACTCATGAAAGTGGAAAACAGACCAAAAAACAATAGTCCGACGATGACAGCGCCCAGTAACAGCCCTAAGACTGCCCTCACAAGCAGTTTTACGCCAAGTGGAGTCAGTCTTACCTGACGACTCTCTGGAAGTGGAGACATAGCAATTTTATTTGATTTTAAAACAAGGAGGACAAGCCAGAGGTGCTCGGATCTCATTTAGGATTGCTATATCGCATTGGCTATTGTCATGCTAGGTATGTCAGAGGCGATCGCCCTACTGACACCGGAGCGATCGCCTCTTGTTTATTCTACATGTAATAATTTTTACTAGATATCACTCATGTCTATAGACTCTCCAGACACTAACCTGCTCATTCCTTATAGCAAATTGCCTATATATGGCAAGAGAATCATAGTTACAGCTCCTAGAAACTATGCTTCCAGGCTTGCTGAACAAATCATCTATAAAGGTGGTCTGCCAATTCTCATGCCCACTATCGAAACTTGTCTGCTGGAAAGCTATACTAATTTAGATAATATCCTTAAAGAAATTGACGTATTTGATTGGATTGTATTTACAAGTAGAAATGGGATCGAGGCTTTTTTTCATCGACTGGAGAGTTTAGGGCTCTCTAAATCAGTATTAAAAAATTGTCAGTTATGCGCTTTGGGAAGAGATGCAGAAAGACTATTAGATTTTTGTGGCAGGGTCGATTTAGTTCCCGACGAACCTAGCCCAGAAGGACTTGTTGCGGATTTGTCAAAACACCCTAACATCCAGGCTCAAACAGTGCTAGTTACTGCTCCTGAAGTCGTTGGAATCCCAGAGCCAAATGTCGTTCCAAAATTAGTAGCGGATTTGCAGAAACTGAACATGAAAGTCACTCGTGTACCGACCTATGTGACGCGATGTTTAGATAAAAATATTTATGAAACTGAGTTAAACCTCATTCGTGAAGGCAGGATAGATGTTATAGCTTTTAGTAGTGCGGCAGAAGTGAAAAGCTTTTTGAATATGGTTAACTCAACAACAGATTATGAGCAGACTGTTATTGCTTGTTTTGGCCCTTATACAGCTGCCAATGCGGAAAAGTTAGGTGTGAATGTCTCCATTTGCTCAAAAGACTATAGTTCATTTGCGGGTTTTGTTGAAGCAATAGCGACATTTTTTATTTACACTGCAACTGGCAGGGGTTTTTCTTTTAGTTAGAATTTATGCATTGACTAAATGCCAATATATAGCTTGATGCCAGCAAGATTTTCGCTGGCAACTCACTGATTCAATTCCATAAATGGAGAGGCGATCGCAGTATCTTCATCAACAAATTAGTGTTCTCGAATACAGCTCCACTTCAATCAACGGCGCTGGTAGGAACGCTCAAAATTGTTTTTGACTTTTTGGGCTATAACTGCCAAAACCACCGCTAACAATGAGGCTAAAACAGTCATGATTTGACTCCAATAACCATCTATAACAATAGCCCAAGCCGCCATGACAATTGCCACTCCCACCAATGTTTGTTTTAACTGATTTGTTACCTGATAGGCTCGATTACAGGAACTACACATCTGTGTGTGTTGTGAGAATCGGTCTAAGGGCATCATCTTCTGATTGCACTCGCTATTATTGTCAGCATGCTTCTCTGTAGAATAACCCTGGTAAAACGGCAAAGATGAGCCGAATTTATCTAGCCACTTACGGTATTCAATGACAAATGTATCAGATGTTTTGAGTGGTAAATATACTTCCTTCAGATTTTTTCCCAACCGCTCAATTTGTGCCTTTTGTCCCACAACAAGTTGCAAATCCCCTTCCAATATTTGGTTTCGTACCTTGATATGATCTAACCATCGGGGTGTCAGCTTGATTTTCTGGGTCATAAAGTTGACATAATTTCTCAAAAGAATCCGGCATCTATCCTTGCCTAGAGGAATTGAATACAAACCTACCCCTGCCGACCAACCCTGTTGTCCGATGCTAAACCTGTAGAGAACTAAGTTGGGAGCAATAAAATCTATGTTTCCCCAATTATCTTTTGCCATTCCCATGCCCTTACCCCTAAAGCGAATCCCTACAGCAGAATTCTCTATAACTTCTATTTCCAGTGGTCGGGCACATTCTCGATTTCCTAAGATGCCATCATGGCTAATATGAACGTGAGCTGGATCAATGACATTTTCTATAAAATAAGTTTGGTCGTAAGGTAGATCGCGCATATAATCTGTGCTGACGAATTCTGGCTTATCTAAATCCCCTACCGTGGGGATGCTTTGTTCGTCAGCAGCTTCAGCTTCTCCTGCCCATACCCAAACAATGCCTTGGCGTTCGACTGTGAGATAGGATTGAACACAGGCGTTCGCCGGAATTTTTGCCTCTGCTGGCAATTGAGGAATGAAAAGACATTCACCATCACTGCCAAACTGCCAGCCGTGGTACAAGCACTCAATTCTGCCGTCGATCATCTGTCCATCCGAGAGTCTGGCAGCGCGGTGAGGGCAACGGTCAGTTAAACAAGCCAGCTTCCCATCTTGGTTTCTGAACACAACGAATGGTTCATCGTACAAGGAAAAGCTATAAGGGCGGTCTTTAGGTAGATCTTGAGAAAATGTGACGGGATACCAACAGTGCTTCCACTTAAATCCTTCTTCCT
>CAZZWA010000590.1:0-3219 GCA_964657555.1 uncultured Microcoleus sp. | reverse complement strand
TGCTCGGATTTCAACCGTTGCCGTTGAGTTTTGTGCTGGTTGTGGGGGCGATCGTGTTATTCTACGTTACTGCCGCCGAGAATGTAAAACGAGTGTTTTACAGCCACGTAAAATTCTAGTTTCTCAGTTGATGGAAAAGCATAATTTAGCACAATCCTATTACGCCAAGGGCTTGTAAAAAAAAGCTATTCATCTTCGTCTCCTGATGATCGCTCGCTCTCGCTTTGTTGGGTGTTCCACTCCAAAACAATACGCTCTAGCATTTCACATTGCGTACAGTTATTGACAACAGCGTATTGCTTAATTAACTCTGTTACTTTTTGTTGATTATTTGCAAAAGCCTTACTTGATTTGCAGACTTTGTTCGAGTCAGCCCAACGGCTTGTTTTCTTCATTCTTCAACTTTAATTCAAATTAGACCACTCCAGTTCGTTGAGTTAAGATACTATTTAATCTTTCTATTCCCATAGGCATATCTTGACAATGAAATGGTGACGAGAACTGATATGACTTGGTTAAACCTGATAGTCTTCAGTAAGAAGGGAAATAATTTACTAATTTATCTGCAAAGAGCGAAGTTCCCCGTAGCGCTTTAGCGGAACTGTAGGAAAGGACTCGCTCTGCCCTTTATTAGTGGTGACTTGCCTATGGATTCCAATGTGGCCAAATCTAGGAACGGTAGTTCCTCTCATGGGCGGGTTCGAGGGATGATCCTATCACCTCAAGGGTGGCAGCAATTTCAAGCTGCAAAACAGCAAGCAGAATCTGAGGAGACTTGGGGCAAGCATTTTATCCAAGAATATCTGAGCGATCGCACCGGGCTTTCACTTAATACCCTCTATTGGGCTGACTCGGACAATGTCTGAATTAAATTAGGCTTTTGCAAACTTTCAACAAACCACTGACTGGGTTGGCACTGTGATTTGATAGACGCAACAACTTTCGCAATACCACCACTTAGTATCACTTCAACGATTTAAAAAAGAGGAAACATGACTATTTCACCCGTACAAACACTTTCCCCGCCAGCAGTGATCGACGATCCATCCAAGAGCAAGACAACCACAAGCAAGCTTGCAAACAAGATTGCACTGGTCACCGGAGCATCTAAGGGCATTGGTGCCTCGATCGCAAAGCACCTTGGAGCCGCTGGTGCCACCGTGATCGTCAACTACGCTACTAGCCAGTCTGGTGCCGATAAAATCGTTGCGGACATTACGGCTGACGGCGGCAAAGCCACAGCCATCCAGGGTGACTTCTCGAAGCTGGAAGACATTACTCGCACCTTCGCCCAAATCAAGCAAACGCACGGCAAGCTTGACATTCTCGTCAACAACGCTGGTGTTTACAGTTTCGGTGCCATCGAGCAGGTTACACCAGAAGAATTCTACCGCCAGTTTAACCTCAATGTACTTGGTCTTCTCCTGGCGATCAAGGAAGCTATCCCGCTTATGGGGACTGAGGGTGGCTCCGTGATTAACATTGGTTCTGTCGTCGGCTCGATGCCGCCCGCCAATAGCGCCATTTACTCCGCCACCAAAGCTGCGGTTGACTCTCTTACAGTTTCCCTTTCTAAGGAGTTCGGCTCTCGCAAGATCCGTGTCAATAGCCTCAATCCGGGCTTAGTCGAGACGGAAGGCACACGCACACAAGGGGTACTCGAAGGCGACTTCTACGACATGGCGATCAAAAGTACACCGCTGGGACGGGTCGGGCAGCCAGAGGATATTGGATTGATCGCCGTTTTCCTTGCCTCCGACGACTCCCACTGGCTGACCGGACAACGGATTCTCGCCACCGGCGGTCAAACTTGGTAGACATTCAACTCAGTTAGAAGAACCGCAACACTAACTTAAGAGAACACCATGACCACCATCACGACCAAAGACGGTACAGAAATCTACTTCAAAGATTGGGGGAAAGGTCAACCAATTGTCTTCAACCATGCGTATTCGCTAAACGGGGACTCGTTTGAAGATCAAATGTTCTTCCTGTCCAGCCAGGGCTATCGCTGTGTTGCTTATGATCGCCGGGGTCATGGGCGATCTAGCCAGCCTTGGCAGGGTAACGACATAGACACCTATGCCGATGATCTCGCCGAACTGATGGAAACGCTCGATCTGAAGGATGCCATGCTGGTTGGTCATTCCACCGGCGGGAGCGTGGTGGCGCGCTATATGCGGCGGTACGGGACAACGCGCGTTGCCAAGGTCGTTTTCATCAACGCGACGGTGCCATTGCTGCTGCAAACACCCGACAATCCTGACGGACTGCCCATTGAAATCTTCGATGGCTATCGGCAGGCAGTCATGACCAACCGTTCCCAATTCTTCAAAGACCTGGTGATGATCTATTTCGGTGGTAATCGTCCTGGAGCAGAAATCGCGGAAAGCCTACTCAATTCGACTTGGCTGCAAACCATGCTCTGCGGTTTCCCCGCCGCGTATTTCTGTATCAAGGCATTTTCCGAGACCGATACGACTGAGGATCTGCAAAAAATCGATGTCCCGGCTCTGATCCTGCACGGGGATGATGACCAGATTGTTCCCATTGGCAATGCTTATCGGTCGTCCAAACTCATTCCCAACGCCATTCTTAAGGTGTATCCCGGAGCGCCGCACGCCCTGATCACGACAGCGAAGCAGCAAGTGAACGAAGATCTACTAGACTTCATCAGGGAGCGTGAATTTCTCTCACTGGAGCAGTCGGAAGCTGTCGCATCGCAGGCAGGGGTTGCTTCTGGGCTGGTGTGCACAACAGGCACTGAAGCGATCGCACATTGAAAAGCGCGGTCTCAATCTGCAACTTCATTGAAAGACCTGTCTTTAGAAACAGAAAAATTAACTCACCGCTCAACTCAGGGAAATCGAGCCATGTGTCCTTTATTTCACATCCCAATGAAGTCGTCAAACTGATCGAAGCGGCTGCTACTGCCTCTATGAAGTAAAAGTCGGTACCCCGTGATGGTTGTGTAGAATCCTCTCACCGCAGCCCTTTTAGCGATCAAGGGTTTTAGGCGATCCAAAAACTACTTCATTCGTTGGCAATTCTCTTTCCCTTGACATCACATCCTTTAACCAAACACCCAATCATGAACTACATCAAAACAGGTACCGGCGCACGGATGACGCAGTTCATTCCCCACGCCCAGTTTGTGAAGTACAAAGGAGCGCCTCACGGTCTGTTCGTGCCAGAAAAAGACCGCCTCAACCGCGATTT
>CAZZWA010000589.1:0-3237 GCA_964657555.1 uncultured Microcoleus sp. | reverse complement strand
GACCACCACTTTGAAAAATTTCGCAACTGGTACCAAGGTGTCCTCGCCCTGGCATTGAATCATCGCAAAATAGTCTTTGTGCTATTTGGTGCTTTTTGGGTGAGTGCAGGAGTGCTACTACCGTTCGTCGGTCAAGACTTTTTCCCCCAAGTCGATGGTGGTCAGTTTACCCTACACGTAAGGGCTTTGCCAGGAACCCGCCTAGAACAGACAGAAATATTGTTTGGCCAGGTAGAAGATGTGATCCGCCAAACCATTCCAGCCGAGGAACTCTCCCAGATTCTGGATAACATTGGCTTACCCAGTAGCGGTATTAACCTTACCTTTGGCTACAACGGTGCCACCATCGGTTCTGCTGATGGAGACATTCTCGTCTCCCTCAAAGAGCCTGGTAAGACCTTTGCGTATGTCAAGCAACTGCGCCAGAAGTTGAAAGCAGAGTTTCCCAAGATCACCTTCTTTTTCGAGCCAGCTGATATCGTCACTCAAATCCTGAATTTCGGTTTACCAGCTCCCGTTGATATTCAAATATCGGGTCCACTGGCGAATGCAGATGCTAACTATAAGATTGCCAAACAAATCGAAGCGCAGGTGGCTCATATTCCTGGTGCAGTAGACGTGCACGTACAGCAAGTTGTTGATGCTCCAGAGTTGCGCATTGATGTGGATCGCACACTGGCGCAAGAAGCTGGCTTGACCCAGCGCGATGTTGCCAACAGTTTGCTCACCTCCTTGAGTTCCAGTGGTCAGAACGCAGTTAACTACTGGCTCGATCCTAAAAAAGGGGTGAGTTACCTGGTTGCCGTGCAAGTTCCTCAGAACAAACTTGATTCTATTGACACCATCCAGAATACACCGATTAACAATGGCCAAGGCCAAACCACACCACAACTTTTGAGCAACTTGGCTTCTGTAAGACGTGACAATACGTCGCAAGTCGTCAATCACTACAACATCCAACCTGTTTTTGACGTCTATGCCAGCACCCAAGACCGCGACCTGGGTGGAGTCGCTGGTGAAATCAGCAAGATTGTGGCTGAATTTCGGCGCAAATTGCCTCGCGGTAGTTTGATTACTGTGCGAGGCCAAGCTGACACGATGAACACTTCGTTCTTCGGCTTAGGGGCAGGACTGGTATTTGCCATTGTGCTGGTTTACTGCCTGATGGTAGTGAACTTCCAAACCTGGCTAGACCCGTTTATTATCCTGATGGCGCTACCGAGTGCCTTAGCAGGCATCATATGGATGCTGTTTATCACCCAAACCACTCTTAGTGTTCCCTCTTTAATGGGTGCGATTATGTGTATTGGTGTGGCGACATCAAATAGTATTCTGATGATTACTTTTGCCAACGAGCAGCGTCATGAGGGGGAAAATGCATACGGTGCAGCTCTAGCATCTGGTTACACTCGGTTGCGCCCCGTATTAATGACTGCCTTGGCTATGATTATCGGTATGGTGCCGATGTCTCTGGGACTTGGGGAAGGCGGTGAACAGAATGCGCCGTTAGGCCGTGCCGTGATTGGTGGACTGTCGGCTGCCACCTTTGCCACCTTGATTTTTGTGCCAGTTGTCTATAGCATCCTGCGGCGCAAAAAACCCCGCAACATCGATATCGATGATCAGGAGTTTTTTGACGAACAGCATGCTGTCACAGCCATTTCATCCCAAAAGCAGGAGTAACATTATGGATGATGCCAACAACCGTTCATCCCCCAGTCCGACAGACACAGCCCCCCGTCCTCACCCTCCCGAAGAACGAGTCGATTCTGGGAGGAAAAAGCAAGGCCGTATCGGTCGTGCTGGCTGGATAGCGATCGCTGTTGTGGCGATCGCTCTGACTGGGCTAGCAATCAGGAGTGCGATGGCCCGCAAGCATCAGCAACAGGAAAATGAAGCGACAGCAAAGGCAGAGGCCAGCCGCATTCCAGCAGTCCAGGTGATCGAACCCCAACGAGCCTCAGTTTCTGTTGATTCAGTTCTGCCTGGCAGTGTCGTGGCTGCCCAAGAAACGACCATCAACGCCCGCACGACTGGTTATTTGAAGAAGCGGTTTGTAGATATTGGCGATCGCGTAAAAGCTGGTCAGTTGTTGGCTGAGATTGAATCCCCAGATGTAGATCAGCAAGTCTCCCAAGCTAAGGCAGGCTTGGCGCAAGCCCAAGCTAGTGAGAAGCAAGCCCGTGCAGATTTATCGTCAGCTCGAGCTAACCTTGTCCAAAACCAAGCTGGTTTAGACAAAGGGCGTTCGGATTTGGCACAGGCTGAGGCAAATCTAGAGTTAGCACGTATAACTTGGGAGCGCTATCGATTACTTGTACAGCAAGGTGCGGTGAATCAGCAACAGGCGGACACGCAACTAGCATCCTATAAGGCCAACCTAGCCAGCGTCGCTTCCGCTAAAAATACCGTTAGAGTTGACATAGCTAATGTCAAAGCCGCTGAAGATAACGTCAAATCTAAACAAGCTAACCTAGATGCTTTTATCGCAAACATTGGTTCTAGTCAAGCAAATCTCCAACGTAATGTGGTGTTGCAGTCTTTTGAGAAAGTGACAGCTCCCTTTACAGGAATTATCACTGCTAAGAACATAGACACGGGAGCTTTGATTTCAGCAGGCGGTAGCAGTACAGCTCAGTATATGTTCAAAGTTGCTCAACTCGACCCTTTGAACGTTAATGTAGGTGTACCGCAATCACAAGTGCAATCAATTCAGCTTGGTCAAGTTGCCCAGATTCGAGTCCCGCAGCTGCAAAACCGGGTGTTCGTGGGTAAGGTGATCCGCACCGCCAATTCTTTAGACCCAAGTTCTCGTACTTTGCTGACCCAGCTTTTGGTGGAAAATCAGGATGGTGCACTGCAACCCGGCATGTCTACTGATGTTAAATTTACCCTTAGCCGTTCTAACCCTCCCTTCGTCGTGCCTGACAACGTCTTAGTCTTTAATGCCGGAGGTATGCAGGTAGCGACTCTCACAAGAGACCAAAAAGTCCACTATCAAAAAGTTGTGCTGGGGCGAGATTATGGTCAGCAGGCAGAAATCCTTTCCGGCTTGCAAGGAAATGAACAGCTAATTGTTAATCCCACAACTGACCTTATTGAGGGGATGCAGGTGCAAATCAAACAGCCTCAGAAACCAGTACAAGGCCGAGGGAAGTGAAACAGCAATGAATTACCCCGATCTACTTCGTAGAGGTCGGGGTTTCTGCATCCTTGACCGGAGGCTAAGACTTTTGA
>CAZZWA010000588.1:0-3276 GCA_964657555.1 uncultured Microcoleus sp. | reverse complement strand
TTTGGTATCAACTGGTTTTTAATGGGTTGTAGGGGTAGTGCCCCCGTGCCTACCCTGCAAAGTTTGGGGCTCGGTTTTGCCAAAATGTATCTCTACAGACAGATTCCCAGCATACGGATCGTGAATTGGGTTGATTGAAGGCGATCTCCTTACCCACTGATGTAGCGCATTTCCCTAAAAGATGTAGTGGGGGCGATCGCCTCCTAACCGATACTAATGGACTTGCTCACTAGGTGCAAAGTAATCTAGACCCTAGCAGGATTGCTTCACTCCCCTGGCACGACCTTTGCAATCGTATCAATCACTTTATTTGAGAAGTGTTGCCTTTACTAGTCGAGTTGGCCTGTGGAATCCCTCAATCTTTAGGCGGCAGCTGAATTTTCAGCACTCCGTCTGGTGAAATAATCACTTTGCCACCAAGCGCTTCAATGTGACTGATGGCAATCTTACGAGTGCGATTGTCAATAAGCGGATTTGATAAAATCAACATCCAACCATTGACCTGCGCCCATGAGCTTTTAGGGTTGCGAGCCAAAGACTCAGCTGTTTGGCGAGAAACTGTTACTACTATTTTACTTTCTGGATCGGAATAAATACTTGCCCACTCTGCGGCTTTTTCAAAAGATTGCCTTGTATCTTGAGTCCTCCCTACTAAAAACAATAACTCGTCTATGCCTTTATAACGCCAAACATAATAAGACTTAGGTGGGACTTGGGGTGTAAGTGACTTTAGCCCTTTTGCCATCAGTGCTACTGACCGTTCTGGCATCGCTGCGTATAAAGAACAACTGGCAGAAAGAAAAAGATATGCATCTAAAAATCTTGGGTCACGGTCTATAATGACTTCAAAATACTCAGGACTGAGTCGATAGCTAGTAATTTTGCGAGCATCCTCATCACCGAAATATTGTACAAATTGTAAAAATACCCAATCTGAAAACAAATTATCAAAACCGAATGCTGGGATTTTTTGTATCAGGCTAATGCGCAATTTGTCTGAATTTACTTTTTCTTGAAGAGCTTGTGGAGAATCGATTTTGGCTCGACTTTTTACATAATTCAGTTGAGGCACCTGTAGCACTCCAATTACTAAAATACACACTAGAGCTATGAAGGAAGCCACTAGTGATTGATTAAGTTTTGAACTGAATTGGGAAAACATGAAGCTCTTCCTCTGCTCAAGTGATGAGTTTTATAGAAATGAGTCATTGACAGTCAGTAGCTGGTATTGCAGTCTAAGAGACCAATGCCAAAAAGCTCTTTTATGCAAATATACAGCGGTTTTCAGTTCGTGCTCGCCTGAAATAGTAAACTTGTATTTGATAACCCGCAACTTGGGTTGTTAGAGTATCTTATGAGAGGAAGTTTGGTCTTAACCAAACCATAATGCCTGAAAATTACTGCGTCAGTGACAAGGAAAGGAATTAAAGGAGATCTTGTATTAGTGCGTCGAGATTCAATTTTTTACAAGTTATTTCAACAGTTTCCGACGCTGGTGTTTGAGCTATTGCCAGAGTCCCCCTTGAATGCACAGCAGTATCGATTCGACTCGGTGGCTGTAAAAGAACCCAAGTTTGAGATTGATGGGGTGTTTTTGCCGCCCGATGCTTATCCTGGGGTGGTGTATTTCTGTGAGGTGCAGTTTCAGCGCGATGAACTGCTGTATGAACGATTGTTTGGCGAGTCGTTTTTATATTTCTATCGCTACCGTCAGCGCTTTACAGATTGGCAAGCAGTGATTATTTATCCAACGCGCTCGACGGAACAAAATCAGAGGCATCCCTATCGCTCTGTGTTGAATAGTGAGCAGGTGCATCGGGTGTATTTGGATGAGTTGGGGGAGATGGAAGAGTTGCCGTTGGGGGTGGCACTGATGGCATTAACGACAGTGGATGACGCGAGTGCGCCGGGGGTAGCGCGCTTTCTGTTGGAGCGAGCGCGTCAGGAGGAATCCCTGGAGGTGAGTCGAGCCATAATAGAGATGCTGACGACAATACTGGTTTATAAGTTCACAGATTTGAGCCGGAGGGAGGCAGAAGCGATGTTGGGGATTTCACTTCAGGAAACGCGGTTCTATCGAGAAGTTAAGGAGGAAGGACGTGAGGAAGAAGGACGCTCGCTGACATTGCGCTTATTAGCTCGTCGTTTTGGAGAGTTGTCGCCGTCACTTGAAGCTCGGATTGGTGAACTTTCTCTTGAGCAAATTGAAGCTTTAGCAGAGGCATTGTTAGATTTTCAGGTGCTCGCTGACTTGGAAGCGTGGTTAGAGCGTTGGCCTGAGCCAGGTTAGATTAATTGAGTCAACCTGATAATCTACCTTATCTGCATGAGCCGTTGTTTTATATTAGCCTGCCTTAGCTTCCTGCAATGACAAATAGCCTCTCCATAAATGAACTGAGGACGGTTCAAGTCTTTCTCTTAACTTCAACCATTCGTCCATCAAGTCATTGAAGGGTAACTACGGGATTGAGGAAATGCCCACGCGACTCTCTAAAGAATCTTTACAAATCCTGCTTGCTCAAAATGGCGATCGCTCGTAAATACCTGAGTAATCTGTTCACTCAACATCACTACAAAGCTAGTGCAATCGGTCAATCCCCAGTTTTTATCTAATCGTTGACTGTAAAGCATCCATCCATTTGACAGCAGATCTTCACTGAGGGGAATAATCCGTAGAATTGGAGCCTGTCGCAGTCCGTTAATGAATTGAATTGTAGTTGATCGGAGATGAGGCGCAGCAAGAGCATCTGCCACTTCCAACAGCACCAACTCAGTTGTCACTAATCTTACCTTTTGAGAGAGCAGGTCACTCATAATTTGAGTCGCGCGAGGATGTAGATCATCGCTGGTGTTAATCAGAGCAATCAATGCTGCTGTATCTACAAAAACTTTCACTAAACTCAATCTTCCCGCTTGGGCGTACCCTGGAGATAATGATCATGCTGGTGCGCTAAGTCAGCAATTCCTGTAATGACCTGACAATCCTTTAGAAGTTCGGCAAAATCATTCCAGGCTGAATCTGCGATTGAGGGTTCATGCTCCTCATGCAAAAATACAATCAGCACCTTCTGCCCATCCCGTCCAGCAATAGGTTGGTTAAGCTGTACGACACCATTTCGGAATGTCCCTTCCACAGATAACATAGTGGCTCCTTACCTACTCCTGTTCAATTGTTACCCAAATTTCTATCTCCAGGCAAGCTATCGCTCGCGTTGTAGCACTGTTTGGCGAGTCGTTTTTATATTTCTATCGCTACCGTCAGCGCTTTACAGATTG
>CAZZWA010000587.1:0-3278 GCA_964657555.1 uncultured Microcoleus sp. | reverse complement strand
TTACACAAATATAAGATTAACTACGGGCGCATCTAACATTGAATATTCTGGAATTTTCCCTACTAGTTTGGATTGGCTCGTTCACCGCTGGCTTTTTAGGGTCACTAACTGGGTTAGGAGGTGGAGTCGTTATTGTTCCCTTTTTAACTTCAGTATTTGGAGTTGACATCCGATATGCCATTGGCGCTTCACTGGTGTCTGTAATCGCGACTTCCTCTGGGGCAGCATCTGCCTATATCAGGGAAGGCTATACTAATATCCGTATTGGCATGTTTTTAGAAGTTGCGACAACAACTGGCGCTTTAGTCGGAGCTTTGATTGCCACTTTTGTTTCTGTCAAAGCGCTTACTATCGTATTGAGTATTGTCCTAGTTTATTCAGCATATATTTCACAGCAACCCCGACCCGAACACTCTAACAGCGACCCGCTAGACTCGCTAGCAACCCATCTGAGACTTAATGGCACTTGCCCAACGCCTGATGGACTAATGTCTTACCAGGCTCATTCCGTCCCTTCTGGGTTTGGGCTGATGGTTTTAGCAGGAGTGCTTTCTGGGCTGCTTGGTATTGGTTCGGGAGCGCTTAAAGTACTGGCGATGGATCAAGCCATGCGTCTCCCGTTTAAAGTTTCCACGACCACCAGCAATTTTATGATCGGCGTAACAGCAGCGGCGTCAGCAGGAGTTTATCTAGCGCGGGGTTATATCGATCCAGGACTATCAATGCCCGTGATGTTAGGGGTACTGCCTGGTGCCTTGTTGGGAGCAAGAGTATTAGTAGGAGCTAGTACTCAAATTTTGAGAACTATATTCAGTGCCGTGCTCTTACTTATGGCATTGAGGATGGTCTACAACAGTATTATTAGGGGGCTCTAGAATGTATGAAATCAACTTTAACCGTCAGGGATCGCCTGTCGGATCTGACTCTGAGGTGGTGGAGAACAGCAGACAAGAGACGTCTGAATCTGTGAGCGCCAAAATACCGAAGCCGCATAGTAGTCATGGGCGGTTTGATTCTGGTTTTTGGTGGGTCTCCAGGGCTCTGCCTAGTGGTAGTAAAGTAGTAACACTGCTGTTGCCCAAGGAATCTCTAGACGGCGATCGCGAAGCGTTAGCAAAGCGACACGCAAGTGCAGCCAGGACACTCCCTAATAACTGTAAAGTTGACGGCGATCAGGGCTTCACCGAACTATCACATCAGATGTCAATTGAGCAGTTTGTCAGCAACTTACTCAGATATGGGGTTCTGCTTGCCAGCACACTAGTATTTGTAGGCGGCATCCTGTACTTGATTCGTCATGGCGCTGAGCCTGCTGACTACCAGTCTTTTCAAGGAGAACCTTCTATGTTCTGTTCTCCAAGAGGTGTAATCACAGCACTGTTGTCAGGATACCACCGTGGCATTATTCAACTTGGACTCCTGCTACTTATTGCTACTCCAATTGCGCGCGTGGCTTTTTCTCTGTTTGCTTTTGTACAGCATCGAGACTTTACATACATTATTGTGAACTTGTTGGTACTGGCTGGACTAATTTACAGCCTCCTAGGAGCGTATCTCTGAGTTGAAAATGACTTTAGTTAAAATCGTTGACCGATACCGAATTGCAATCGGCTTTCGCCTTGGTCGTTGAAAGCGTAGTCAGCCCGGATAATGCCAACTGGTGAATTTATGCGTAAGCCAGCTCCGTAACCAACCCCAGTCCCCTGTTTGTCTCGCGCCACCCCAGGCTCTCCCGGCACTGTATCGGCAGTCCCCAAGTCCGAGCCAAAGTCAGCAAATAAGACACCACCTATCGGTTTGTAAATGGGGAAGCGATATTCGGCAGTCGCTAGCACGTAACTGCGACCACTGGCAAGTTGATCGGTGCCGTAGCCCCGCACTGAATTGATGCCACCCAAATTAAAGGCTTGGTAGGGCGGTAAGTCACCAATCGTTGTGCCGCCTTGCAAGTTAAAAGCCAACACATCTTTTTTATCGCTGGTGCTCAAGAGACCAACTGGGACATATTGGCTGTAGTTGGCCTGAACTCGGTTCATCAAAATGTTGCCCATCCCAACTGGGACGGACTGTTCGGTTGTGAAGCTGAGAACTGAGCCTTTAGTAGGGTTAACCGGATTGTCTCGCAAATCTTTAGTAACACCAGCTGACACCGTGACCAAGTCATCAATGCCCGTACCGCTGAAAGAGAGTTGATGGCCCTGTACATCCACAGGGGAGAGGTTGCCATTGCCATCACGGATGCTGGTGCGAGCGTAGTTCAATCCCAGAGATGCCTGCCAGTCACTTACAGGACGAGTGAATGTAACACCGCCACCAAACCGCCCTTCCCTAGCTTGGTCACCATTTGGCAGCGTGATATCATCACTGAAAGTGTCAGACAGTCCCCGACGGCGAAACACATTGATGCTATAGCCAGGACGATCTGGGTTGCTGGCAAGATAGGGATTGGTTAATTTGCCGTCAAACTGTACGTCGCGAGTGCTCAGCTGCACATTTGCCCCCAACTGTTGGTTGACACCGCCTAAATTCTGGTCTTTATAGCTGAGAGTGCCAAACAAGCCTGCATCACCGCTGTAGCCACCCCCAACGTTGACAGCACGGGCAGGCTGTTCGGTAATATCATAGCTAACGTTAACTTTTCTGGCATCGCCGTCCAAGGAAACCTTGGCGTGTTCAAATAGCCCCGTCTGTGCCAGCTGCTGTAAGTCTTGCTGCACGACATCTGTACGGAATAGCTGACCGGGCTTGAGTTTCAACTGGCGAGAGATAAAGTCCTCTTTCGTGCGCCCTTTTGTCGGGTTGCCGTCTTTGTCAAGAAAGCGAATTTTGACATCGCCAACCACTCCCTCTGCCACTTCTACTGTAATCACACCATTGTTGTTAGGCCGCAATGCCAACACCTGTGCTACCGCATAACCGTTTTGTTTATACCACTGGTTGATTTGTTCAATACTCTGGCGGAGGGCATTTGGGCTAACTGTAGCTCCAAACTGAGCTTTGAAGAAGTTGTTGGCCACAGCTGGGGTGAGGACTTGGGCACCGACGAGTTGGAGCGATCGCACTACCACTGGTTGCACCTGATAGACAACTTTTAGTCCAGTTGAGTTGCTAAAGCTGGTGACGTGGGCGTCTGTAAATAGGCTCGTCGCTAAAATTGCCTGCACATCTTTGTCTAGCTGGCTTTGGCTGGTATCACTGCCAAGATGGGTATGAATTGTATTGCGGACAATCTGCTGCAACTCGTCGTTGGCACCCACGACTTGAAGGTCGGTGGTAGT
>CAZZWA010000586.1:0-3280 GCA_964657555.1 uncultured Microcoleus sp. | reverse complement strand
TAGGTGCAATATCTGAGTTTACCGATAGTTCTAAAGCAGATTGAGGTGATAGTGAAAGAGATGAGTGATCGGGTTGATTGGGCAATGAATAAAATCCTGGCAAGTCGCGCTTGGACAGTACCCCAGCGCAACTGGTTGGAGCAAATTGGTCAGCAGTTGAAGACATAGGTTATTGTAAACTGGGAGGCGTTTGAGCGGCTTGATCGAACGTTTGAAGGACGGTTAGAAGAGATTCTGGTGGAGATTAACGAAGAGCTTTGGCAGGATGTTAGTTAAAAAACGCAATGACTAAAGCAACTGAACTCATTAAAAAACTTGCCATAAGTTTGAAGTATCTGTCGCTATCAGAGCTATTTGGGCGACAAGTTAGGCTTTACAGTGTAAATACTGTTGAATACGATATTAGCCATGCACTTGGCGATCTTGTCCCAGAAGGATGTCGGTTATTAACAGAAACCCAATTGATGAAGGGGATGCTGGCTAAATATGATTTTTTAGATCTAACGTTCAGCGTACCTGCCTATTTACTAGAGTCTCGCTATGAATCTGGCATTTCTTTATTAAAAGCTCTGCATTTCATCATAGACCCCTCAGATGAAGAGAGCAACGAGGAACTTGAGCAAGCTTATCAGTTTTTGGGAGACGATCCAACTTGTTTGTCAGAATTGGCTGAGGATGTTTCCAAAAATATAACTGTTTGTCGCATGCTACTTAATAGTAGCCATCCTCGTGAGTGGGATAAAAACCACCAAAGGATGGCTATGACAGCGAGCTTGCCCTCCGCCTATTTCCCCCAAGTCTTTGTTATCGGAGATGCTTGTATAACAAATTCGACATACGTATGGTTTCACAAGCATTTTTATCTTTAAAAACATTAATTTAGTCAGTGCTTACGCAAAGCCTCTATTTGTATAGAGTGTTAGCGAAGCGCAACGCACCATTACCACTACATGTGGGGTAGCTGAGTAGAGAACTCTCCCGAAAAGTACAAAAATGGGCAGTACAGGACTCGAACCTGTGACATCCTGCTTGTAAGGCAGGCGCTCTACCAACTGAGCTAACCGCCCAAATTTTTTATATCTTTAATATAATAACAGACTCCTGCGTTACTGGTAAGATTTTTTGAAAGCCGGCTGACAACCAATATCTCACTAAACTTAATGCCCTCTGGTCGGACGCACGATCGCATTACTCTATGGAGCTTGCCCTTTGTAGCTGGGTTGACGTTTGGCTTGACTTGGAGTGGCAATCTGACATTGTTGGTGTTGTCTGGGTTCTTCTTTGGTGGGCTAATGTTTGGCCCTGACTTGGATATTCGCTCCCGGCAGTACGCACGCTGGGGTTGGCTGCGATGGATTTGGATACCCTACCAAAAGATGCTGCGTCACAGGTCTATTTTCTCCCATGGGCCGATTGTCGGAACGACGCTGCGGGTGATTTATCTGACTGGCTGGCTGAGTTTGTTGGGATTGCTCACTTTCAGTGCAGCGCAGCAATTGTGGGGAGCAAAGTGGAATGGGCAGATAGTTGCAGCTACGATCAGCCGATCGCTCTTTAGTCACCCTGATGAAGAGTTAGCCCTTTGTGTGGGTTTGGAACTGGGAGCGATGAGTCACTCGTTGAGTGACTGGGGTGACTCAGCCTACAAGCGGTTCAAAAAGGGTGGGTTGCAGGCAGTCATGCCTCAACAGGTAGCGAAAGCAAAGCGAAAACGCAAACAAAACCGGCGAGTGCATGGGCAACCTCGATTGCAGAAAGGAACTGTGAAGCCGCAGACGAAACGCCCATAAGTAGAGACATTCCGCCGGAAAGTCTCTACAAGGTGAGAGTGGATTGCCCAAAAGGGGTAGCTAACCCAAATTTGGTATGACTGGGTATCAATACTAAGTACGACAACTTGGTATTACTTCTGCCTGCCGATGAAGTCGGTAAGATTAAGGAAATTTTGTAGGGTTTACCTCCATGTCTCATTCCCAGGAACCAACTAGACAGACGCATCAACAGACAGCATTAGAAGCATTACAAGCCCTGATTGAAGTTGTTGCCCAACTGCGATCGCCTGATGGTGGTTGTCCTTGGGATTTAGCCCAAACCCCTCAAACACTAACTCCTTACGTGATTGAAGAAGCCTATGAGGTGGTGGATGCAATTCGTAGCGGGGAGCGAGATGCGATCGCCGAGGAACTGGGAGACTTGCTATTGCAGGTGGTTCTCCAAGCTCAGATTGCCAGTGAGGAGGGGCAATTTAGCCTCATTGAAGTAGCACAGGGCATTACCCAAAAGCTGATTCGCCGTCATCCTCATGTGTTTGCGAATGTTCAAGTTGAGAGTGTTGAGGAAGTCCGCCAAAACTGGGAGCAAATCAAGGCCGCAGAAAAAGGTGAAACGACCCAAGATGCTCAACGGCTGAGTCACAAACTGAGCCGCTATGCCCGCACTCTACCACCATTGATGGCGGGAATGAAGATTTCTCAAAAAGCGGCAGCAGATGGGTTTGAGTGGGAAAACATTGAGGGTGTCTGGGCTAAGTTTCACGAAGAATTAGCAGAATTCCAACAGGCACTTCAACAGGAAGATCAAGCCCACCAGCAGGCAGAACTGGGAGATTTACTGTTTACTGTGATTAATCTAGCTCGTTGGTATGACTTAGATCCGCAGGAAGCTTTGCAGGGAACTAACGAGCGGTTTATCAAACGCCTCAAAGTCATGGAGGAAGTTGCAGATCGTCCCCTCTCTGATTACACGCTAGATGAATTAGAAAAACTCTGGCAACAAGCTAAGGCCAAGCTTACTCATGCCGGGAGGAAGGATGAGGAGTTGGGAATTGGGGATTGAGCAAATTCTGCCTCTTGGTTCTTAGTCCCTCAAGAAAGATTTCAAGCTACTGCTTCCTGATTCTGAACTAGGATGCGATGTAATTCAGTTTCTAGCCAGCGATTATCCCCTTCTCTCAGCACTATCCTTGCTTGTCGCCATACCCCAGCTATTTCTGAATCAGTAGACTGCAAGGTCAGGTTCTCCAATAGTCGGTCTAAGTCTGTGCCGTTCCTGGCGATCGCTATTGATGCCAGTCTCAATGCATACCATCTGCTTTGGAAAACCTCACTCATATTCTATGACCCTGAATTGACCTACATCTTTACATCTATAAGATAGGTGTATGAAGAGCTAACTCCTACAGCAATAACACTGAAGTTGTGTTATTTTATATACTCTTCATGTTTTAAATTACCTTATGTTAATCTATTTGTAGCCGACTGGGGAGAGGGGGTATAACCCC
>CAZZWA010000585.1:0-3282 GCA_964657555.1 uncultured Microcoleus sp. | reverse complement strand
GGAAACCGCCATCTGTTGCTCTGTCTGCTGATTGTGTTCAGCGACAATTCGCCGGAAATCCTCTCCATCAATGGTTTCTTTTTCGATAAGAATATCAACTAGCTGGTCAATGACTGTGCGGTTTTCCATAATTATCTGCACAGCTTGTTTGTAGCAATGCTCCAGAATCATATGCACCTGAGCATCAATACGGGCTGCAATCTGCTCAGAGTATTCAGAGCGTGCTATCAAATCCCGCCCCAAGAACACCTCCCCAGCTTGACTTTCCAAAGCCACTGGCCCCAAGTCGGACATGCCAAACCGAGTCACCATCATTCGTGCTCGTGTCGTCACATACTGCAAGTGATTGCCGGGATCGTTCCCAGCACGAGTCGTCACTTCCGAATTCCCAAAGACAACATCCTCTGCGGCTCTACCTCCCAAGGCAGCAGTGATTAGGGCCAGCAGCTGGGATCTAGAAACCAAGCCTTGCTCTTCCGCTGGGGTAAACCAGGTTAAACTCTGTAATTGACCTCGGGGGATTAGGGTGACTTTTTGGACGGGGTCGTGGTCGGGCAGCAAAGTTCCCACGATGGCATGGCCTACCTCATAGTAGGCAATCACCCGCTTATTCTTACTATCTACCAGTGGTGTACCTTCCATACCTGCAACTACCCGGTCAACGGCGTCGTTAATTTCCAGCATGGTAATAGCATCTTTACGACGGCGGGCGGTGAGAATTGCCGCCTCGTTAAGCAGGTTGGCAAGATCTGCACCCGTGAAGCCAGGAGTACGGCGGGCTATACCCTCTAATGAGACTTCTGGAGCTATTTTTTTGGTGCGGGCGTGGACTTCTAAGATTTCTTTGCGCCCTTTGAGATCGGGGTAGTCAACTGTAACTTGCCGATCAAAACGTCCCGGACGCAATAAGGCGGTGTCCAGGACATCGGGGCGGTTGGTAGCTGCGATAATAATGATGCCTGTGTTGCCTTCAAACCCGTCCATTTCTGTCAAAAGCTGGTTGAGGGTTTGTTCTCGTTCATCATTGCCTCCGCCAATACCTGCACCCCGCTGCCGCCCAACAGCATCGATTTCATCAATGAATATCAGGCAGGGAGCATTTTCTTTCGCTTTTCTAAAAAGGTCTCGCACGCGGGAAGCCCCTACGCCGACAAACATTTCGACAAATTCTGAACCAGAGATGCTAAAGAAGGGAACGCCTGCTTCTCCAGCGATCGCTTTGGCCAGCAGGGTCTTGCCCGTCCCAGGGGGGCCAACTAATAAGACTCCTTTAGGGATGCGAGCACCGATGGCGGTGAAGCGTTCGGGTTGTTTGAGAAAGGTAACAACTTCTTGCAGTTCTTCTTTGGCTTCTTCAATGCCAGCTACGTCTGCGAACGTCATGCCGGTTTTTGCTTCCATCTGAAAGCGCGCTCTCGATTTGCCGAAGTTCAAGGCTTGACCGGAAGCATTGCTAGAACGACGCAGGAACATCGTTACTACTGCTATCAAAAATAAGAGCAAAAGTAAGTTGGCTGCCACCGTTAATGTGGCTGAGTGATCGGTGGAGGGGCGAACCTCCAGATCGATGTCCTTGCTGCGGAGCTTAGAAATCAGCTCCGGGTTTTGCTCAAACAAAACTACTTCTTGCGGAGGGTCATTTGCTCCTTGCCCCACTAGCGTGACTTTGGCAATCCTATTTGCTGGGTCAACCACAACTTTGGTGACTTGGCTTTTGTCAATTTCCTGCAACAGCTCCCCATAGGTAGGCTGCTTCTGCTCTTGCTTAGCCTGCGCTGGGGTAGAAAGCAGTAATCCCTGCAAAATCATTAAACTGGCAGCAACAGGCCAGAGTTTTCGCGGCACTCTTCTCAAGGTTTGTGGCCCATCCAGCCCGTGATTCAACCTAAACCCAGTTGTCGGTTTATACCCCATCCATGCTTTCATACAGGAACTGTTCTTCATGCCAATGCCTTTTGCCATGCAGCCTTGATTCAACTCCCACCTGAATCGAGTTCCATCCCGGTGCGTCGGCAGGAGTTGAGCAGACATTTTTCATCTCTTCTAGTGTAACTTTCAAGGCAGGATGGCAAGCTATGTCTTTTGGCATGGGCAGGAAAAAGCATAAGAAATGTTCTTTCGAGCGAGTTGCACTCAATTTGCTATACTAGTCGTAGTCATAACGACTCCACTTTAATTCCCAAAATTGATGATGTTTTTGCTCTTTAGACAGATTGCCCGCAGTAAACAGTTTATTAAGTTTAAAAAGATAAAGTTTAATTAAATATTTTTGCTGGAAGTAAAGTGTTCAAACCTCTTAGAGAGTAATTATGGTTAAGATAGTCGGAATCAGTGGGAGTTTACGGCCTGACTCTTATAGTCAGCTATCTTTGAATTGGGCAGCTCAGCGAGTGCAAGCACTAGGGGCTGAGGTAGAAATTATCGATTTGCGACAAATGCAATTGCCGTTTTGCAACGGGGGAAGCGAGTATCCAGAGTATCCGGATGTCAATCGCTTGCAAACCACGGTTGCGCAAGCTGATGGTCTGATTTTGGTGACGCCGGAGTATCATGGGAGCGTCAGTGGTGTATTGAAGAATGCTCTAGACTTGATGAGTTTTGAGCAGATGAGTGGCAAAATAGCAGGTCTAGTGAGTGTCCTAGGGGGGCAACCCAACAGCAACGCTCTCAACGATTTGCGGCTGATTATGCGCTGGGTGCATGCTTGGGTAATTCCGGAACAAATTGCCATAGGTCAAGCCTGGAAAGCTTTTAGTCCTGACGGCAAGCTGTTAGACGAGAAACTGTCACAGCGCTTTGACCAGTTTGCGCAGAGTTTGGTAGAAAATACTCGCAAGCTTCGTGGCATTTCCTAGAGGGTTTAAAGGTTGAAAGTTACAGGTTCACAAGCGCTAAGCTAAGCCGATCTGCCAGGTTGAAGGAGCAATGCGAGGATGCAAAGAGCCTTTTAGAGGTGATTCAGTCGGGAACTGAATCCTGTGTCTGCCACACATGGACTGAGGACGCGAGGAGTCGTGCTCCCCGCGCCTTCTTTTATTCAATAAAGATTTGTGTTTCAGAAAAGACTATGAAATACTCGAAAATTATTGTACTCTAAACCGATAGAGGAATCGTAATATATTTGTTAGGAAAGCATTCTATGAGCGCGATACAACTTTACTTCACTAAAGGCTCTACCTTCTCCCAAAGAACCCGTGTTGTTTTGCTGGAAAAAGGAATCGACTTTACCCCCACAGAAATTGATTTACAGAACAAACCAGACGGGTTCACGCAGATTTCCCA
>CAZZWA010000584.1:0-3287 GCA_964657555.1 uncultured Microcoleus sp. | reverse complement strand
AGGGGAGTACCTGCACCCATCAACCCCCTTTCTCTACTCGTCAAAGTTGCTTTGGTGGACTACTAGTTATTATTCTGAAGTGCCTTTCGAGATACCCAATGCATCAATCCTGGAAATAATCGATAAGCGACTGAAGATATATTTGCAGAACCAACAAACACTTCTGAGCGCTTGTGCTCTACAGCATCCCAAATAGCTTTTGCTACATCCTCGGGCTTCTCCACTATGGGAGCCTTCAAAATATTATCAAGCTGATGGCGACGAGACTGAGCTTCCTGCTCATCCTTACCTCGAAAAATCGCCCGTTCCAGTAAACTGCTCTTAATTAAATTGGGATGAACTGCGCAAACTTGAATGCCTTTGGGCATCAGTTCTGAGTGCATTGCTTCTGTCATGCCAGCGATCGCATGCTTACTAGCGCAGTAAGGCGTCAGGTAAGGTGTAGGAACTTTTCCCCCAATCGACCCGACATTGACAATAGTCCCAGTCTTGCGCTCTATAAAATGGGGTAGCAGTGCTTGAATTGTGTGGACATAACCCCAGAAATTAGTATCTATGACCTGATGCCAGTCACTTAGAGAGATATGCTCTACTGGGCCTGAGATATAAATGCCAGCATTGTTCACTAGCACGTCAATAGAGCCATAATGCTCTAATGCTTTGTGAACTAATGTATTGACCTGCTCAAAGTCCCTAACATCCGTAGGGACAGCAAGTGCTTCACGACCGAGGAATTGAATTTCTTGAGCAACAGCTGTCAACGACTCGGCACCACGAGCTGCTAGCACCAGATCGTAACCTTTATTAGCAAACAAAAGTGCCGTTGCTTTACCAATGCCCTCAGAAGCGCCTGTGATTAAAACTTTGGGAGCCATAAGTTGAGAAGAAATGAAATCTTACTTAATAATCAGGATGTTTGAAAAGTCTGTCGCGATACATCATGCTGTAGCAGCTCCCCTTAAATTCCCACGCTGACGCGCTGCTATCACCCTGACGGGCATATATGCACTATAAAAATGGGGGACTTTGACTCTCTTTCCCTTTTTTAAGGGGGAAGAGAGAGGAGCAGATACTTTTCAGAGACATCCTCTTAGCTCCAATAACCCTATCTCAACAGCTCTCTACCTCCTCCCCTTGACTGAAAGGCAAACAATTTATGAGGAGAGACTTACCAAAAACAGGTAGTAGATAGCTGTGAAAGTAATTTTCCTACCACCTTTCACCTCTTAACTCTAGCGAGTAGCGCTTTGTAATAACTCGACTAACTGCTTGAGCTGCTCTTTGTTACTAAAAGCCTGAATTAAAGCATTTGCTGCTGCCTTTGGTTCTACCGCAACAGCTATATGCTTGTGTATAGCAACAGCAGATGCAAGTTGCTGCAAGGTTTGACTCGGAGCGATCGCTTGGGCATTCTGGTTCCGCACTAGGTCGCTTGCCTGCTTGATTTCTTTAATCACCACCAGAGCTAAGACTGGGTAGGAATTTCGGGGATTGGCAATTGCCTCTCGGCCGGTTTGTACTAGTACTTGCCAGGTTTCCATTTCATCCCCCAGATGCATTAAGCGATCGCACAAGTTCAGAAGTTGTTTGCGACTTTCCGGTGTTTCTTTCTGTTTAAATAGCTGTAACATCTGTCGTAGCATGCTTGTTGCTTGGACAGCAAAGTTTGGGGTAGGCGTTGGTACACCAGTGGAAACCTGTTGTTTTGGAGGTGCTGTACTGGGGGGAGATACTTCAAGCTGAGCACCGCTTCCAGTCAGGCTGTTGAGGTAATCCTGTAATTGGACAAAAGTGGGCTCTGCCTCTTGCACCATTTTATTGGCCACGTCTTCCCGGAGGCCAAACGGTCCTTGCAGGCTTTTTATTAATTCTTCAAGAATCTTGTACACCTCTAGAAACAACGATTCCAGCTTTTGGTCAACTTTGAGATGACTTTCCTTAAGAATCTTGAAATAATCCTCTAGGCGATGGGCAGTTTTTTGAATACTGCCAAATCCCAGCATGGCCGCTCCTCCCTTGACTGAATGAGCGGCGCGAAATAAGTCGTTAACCCTTTCTGGGTCTGTGACAACTTTGCGCAGCTCCAATATTCCTTTCTCAAGGTTTTCGAGGTGCTCGTTGGCCTCCTCAATAAAATAACCCAAAATCCGCTGCTTATCTGGGTCCACGGCTGTGCTCCTCAATAGCAATTCATTTTCATCGCGATTTATTATTAGCTCAATGCTAACCGAAGGATTGCTAACATTTTGATAGGGATTGCTTAAACATAGCGACAACTGGATGAATAAGGCAGAGCTGCTACTTTATTTAGCCAGTCGGGAAAGCAGTTTTTGTCGGTCTCCTTAGGTTGAGACTGCAACTCGCTATCAATTTCCCGTGGCTTCAACGCTTCTATTCAGCGGCAAGGCTAAGTCGCTGGAATTAGAACAGCACGGATGGATCTAGGTTGATCAAAGCATAGAACGAGCCAAAATCTAAAACCGTATGAGTTCTGCGTTCGGTTCAACGCGTTTGATTCCACCGTTTACGAAAATATTTGCTTCCGAGGATTCCCGAGGAAAAATTGTCAAAATGTACCAGCGAGCAACTTTACCTACCTGCCAAGATAGTAGTCCGGTTGGCGTTGGCAAAGTAGGGGGTGAAGCATTTTTGTGACTTCAATCACCTCTCGATATTGTCACTTGGCTTGTCTGCCCTTTGTCACATTATTGGTTTGCTGCTCTGGAACTCCGTCCAATTTAGTACTTGTACTCTGAACAACCATAGGCTCTTGTGCAATTTTCTCCAAATCTACTGATCTAAGCAGTTTAGTCCAGGCATCTGCGACAGCAGCATCCTTGGGGTTTAAACGGCGTAGCTCAGCTAGGGTATTTAGGGTTTCATACCAAAGGTGAGATTTTGCATACAGAGCAAGTTGCGCTTGCAGGGGTAGATTGTCGCTTCGACCAGGCAAATTTGGAGACTTTTCGACTCGCAGCACCATATCATTTGTTATATATATATTTGCTGAGGGGTCGCTTGGGTTACAAATCAACCCCAGATTCCATTTATATTGGTGGCCTGCTTTCAGAGGTAATAACGCGGGAAAAGCCGGAAGTTGCAGACTCATGAAGCCAGATTGGTCGGGGGCAATCGCCAACCTTGTTGAGTAAACCTGCTGATCGCCTTCCCACAGGAAAAAGTCTACAGCCCGTGCATTATTTGGCGGCAAATACCAGTAAAAGGTTGGATACTTAGCAACCGTCGCTCCCACACCTGAAGCAGGGACTAATGCAATGAGTTTCTCT
>CAZZWA010000583.1:0-3291 GCA_964657555.1 uncultured Microcoleus sp. | reverse complement strand
TATTTAGATCTGTAATCACCCGGAGGCGAACAGTGCGCTCATCTGCCAGTTGCACCTCCACCGTTTCACCAGAGAGGCGTTCCAGACAGGTGAGGAGCGCTCGCAGATAGGGGGTACTCGCACCAGTGTCCACATACAGCCTATCTGCCAGACTTCCTAGACGTTTCCAAGTCGTGTAGAGTTTGGCAACAGTTTGTTCCATCTGTGCCGCCTGCTTTACCAAGTCAGATGCTGTATTCAAACAACCCAACCGCAAAGCTTCCTCTAGTGCCATTTCCATGTCAACAGCCCCCTGATTGATCGCTTGGATTTGGGCAGCAGCATCTAGATATTTGCATAAGTTGCGAGCATCGGATGTGACTTGTTTCACCGTATCCACATCCGGCCTTTCGGCAATTTCCTCTTGGATTGCAGTTTGGTGAGATTCTGGTAATTTTTCCATCTCCCGCACCAAGGGAGCCAGAACGCGAGGAGGCATGGAACCAGCAGCTGCTTTTTGCTTCACTTCCTCTGGTAGCAAATCGGAACTCATCGCCATCCACTCATCCGAGAGTTGCCGCACCTCGCGCCTAGTGATGCGATCGCCTTTGTTAGCTGCCTCTGTCACCAGCTGTTGGATCTCTGGAGATGCTTTGGAGGTTTCGATAAAGGCGCGTTTGCTGAAGCTGCGAATAGCATCTGGGTCTAAAGTTCCCTGCTCTAACAGTGTATCGGCACTATTGGCTAGCTGGATCAACGAATAAGCCTGACTCTTCGAGATTTCCCGTTCCTTGAGCCAATTCAAAAATCCCGTGCCGCGTCCGTCGCCTCCTTTTTTCTCTCTGTCTCGCACCGACCGTAAGATGCGGCCTCGCCAGATATCAGTTTGCAAGTCGAAGCGATCGCACACTAGCCAAGCATGATCCAACTGCCGTAGAAACTCCTGCTCTGGTATCTGCTCATCTTCAGGGTCAGGCAGCTGGAAATTCAGCTCAACTGGGTTCTCAAGGATAGCAGTAAGCTCGTTGGGAGAATCAGGGATGTGAACCATTGGGAGTGATCTTTGAGTGCCAGTCGGATTATTATGGCACGATTCTTACAGGTAGGCACCCCCTATTTGTAGAGTGCAATGGCTGTTTTGTTGAGAGCAGCACACAATATATGCCTGCGCTCTACCTAATTCCGGAAATCTCTGTGCTATGTCTGTATCCTTTTGAGCTAAAGGGATTCTACCAGCCGTGAGAGCAGTCAGCCAAGTTTGGTATAGGATGTAACAGGTTGTTGCTTGTGATCGCTGGTTCGCTGGGTTTAACATGAGCGCTCAGTCAATTTGTCAGGAGTGAAGCTGATGCAGACGTATAGGTAAAAAGCAATTGACCTGCGCTCGTGTCTTCTCATTTGAGTGAGGCTCGCTACAACGTTATTAAAATATAGATAACTCTAAAGAGGTAAATATGCCAACTACCATTGACATTGGAACGCTCATTGTCTGTTCTCCAGGAATCTGTGGAGGTCGTCCGCGAATTGTGGGAACGAGAGTTTCTGTCCAGAGGGTAGGCGGTTGGCACAAACTAGGTCTGAAAGCAGATGAAATCACTGACCGGATTGGAAACTTGACTTTAGCACAGGTTTATGCGGCACTAGCTTACTATCACGCTAACAGAAATGAGATAGAAGCGCATCTGTCTACCGAAGCTACAGAATATGAATATTTGATGACTGAATATGGAGCAGGTAAGCTTTCGTGAGTCAGATTCGTTTATATGTGGAAGAGGATTCGATGGATCGGCAGCTTGTTGAAGCGCTGCGATCGCATGATCTGGATGTCAGCGTTTTTGGCGAGGCTGGCACAACTGCGATTACAGATGAACAACAATTGACATTGGCAACAGAGCAGGGGCAAGTTTTATATACCTTTAATGTGGGAGATTTCTGCCGTCTGCACGGCATGTTTATGGCCCAAAAGAGGAGCCATACAGGAATTATTATCGGAACGCAGCAGCAATATTTGGTAGAGAAGCAGTTGCAGGGAATTTTGAAGTTGATTGCTACTAAGTCGGCTGAGGAAATGAGCAATGCATTGCTATTTCTGAGTTGCTATATAAGTTAGTCTCTGCAACAAGAGAATATAAGCTAATTTACAAATGAGGTTAATATGAAAGCTCCGAGTCCAAAATGGTGCGTTGAGTCGATCTCATGCCGAGTGGAAAAAGTCGCACAGAGAAAACCTCAAAATCGAAGAAGCGGAAATTCTCTAGCTTCAGCAAAGGCGGGGCATTTCAGTACCTTAGACTCATAGCTCTGCTGCCTTGGGGAGAGATGGAACTCCTACTCGGACGGCTGCGGTATATCTTCTAACTAAGCCAGCAAAATCTCCCCTAAGACAATTTTAGTACGCACACATTTATTTTGCCTATACAGGTAAAGCAGTGCTCAGATTATTTATTTACTGAACCTCTCAGCCTAACTTTATTATCTATCAACTCCAGATCGTTGACTTTCAATGATCCTACTTGCAGTGCCTTGTTAAGTTTTTGTTCGAGTTGTGCTTGAGGAATGTTTAAGCGTTGAGAAAGTGCTGATAGACTTATACTCAAGTTACCCAATTTAACTTGCGGGTTATTGTCTAATTTCAATTTGCCGTCTTCTATTTTAGGTTGTCCGGCTATCCCCACATAAATCTTTTGATTGTTTAGAAAAGGAAAAGTTTTTTGTACTTTTTCCAATAAATCTGTTTCGGTTGCTGTTAGTTGATTTTTCGGAATCTCTGATAGATTAATAACTGTTCCACTTTCAATGTTTCCCTGTTGAATAGTAGTGTGCAACTTTGGTACAGCAGAGAGACTTTGATTGTGGTTGAGATGCTTAGCAACTGTGCTTGTCACTAAATCGTTAAACTCTTGATCGCTAAGTTCAAGTTCTACGTTTTTTTTCTGAATTGACTGTTGCTGCCTCGCCTTATAACTATTTTTGCTGGAAGCATTAGTTGAGGTAACTGGAGGCAAGCTTTCTTTAAACTCATTCTGTTCGGCTGCTTCAATTTTGGCTTGCACTCTAGCCTCAGCAGATCTAACTTCTGAAGGATTACTAAATTCTTGATTAGCAGTTATGGTAGGTGACTGTGTGTTGTACCAATTAGGAAGTTTAGTTACTTGTTGCCAATAGTAATATAATATAGAACTACTAGCAGCAATTAAAAGTGCAAAGACAATACATAGCTTTTTCATAGAGTTAGATACTTCAGTAAAACAGTGAAATAATGCTAGGAGTTTGAATCAAGCTAGTAAGATTATGCAAGAGTAGATAACACTA
>CAZZWA010000582.1:0-3295 GCA_964657555.1 uncultured Microcoleus sp. | reverse complement strand
TCTACAAGGCTTAATTTTGTTGTAGAGCGCGGTAGAAGAGCAGGGCTCCTAAAAGCCTACATTCATAACAGAGTTTGGTGTAGGCAGGTTACTTATCTACGACTTTAAGACGCTGGGTGATCGTCGTCATACCATCTGCTCGGATCAAGACAGCCGAAACCCAGTAGTTCCCTTGTTGAGTCGGCGCTCGACCAGACTTAAAAATCCCACCCGCTTGCAGTGGTTCTAGCTGAACGGGCGCAGGTTTGAGATAGCGTTCCGCCTTTACGGGCTCCTCCATAGCTGCACCCAGCAGCAAATCATCACCCAGAGGTTCTTTAACAATGGCATCAATGTCGTACTCCTGACCACTGCGAATCTGATCTGGTAACTGGAAATCTACTGTAGGAGGCTTTGCCCCACTGGTAACCTGAGTGCGCTCTGCTAAGATTTCTTGCTTGACAATTTGTTGACCTTCAAGGCGCTGGCGCGATCGCAGGGTTGACTCAAGTTTTGTATCTTTGCCATCCTTGCTTCCGGCAGCGTTGATATAAGTTACGGTTTCAGCAACTATGCCGTTGCCCTCTGCCTGCCAGGATTTGACTTCTGTACGGTAGGTCAGTTTTGGATAGCGCTGCCAGAGTTGAGTGATTGCTTGTTGTATACTCTGACGATTTAGGCCATCAGAATCGCTAAAATTTTGGCTATAGAACTGCATTACTGTCTGAATGTTATGGCTGTTAGCAGCAGTATCAATTTGTGCCAAGGTGTTTTTAAGTTGAGGGGGTGCGTTTTCTAGACTTTCTGCCCGGATAGCACTGGCGTGTAATACACCGCCACACCCAATGATTAAACCCAAAATGGGTGCAATGAGTTTTGCGGCTTGAGCGTGAATAAACTGGGAAAGGTGTGGCAGAGTATGGTTACGCATGGAGTGGTAGTTTGGATCAATAGAATTGGCAACTGATTTTTGAATTGTAGCCAAGCCAAGACAGCCTGTAGGAGAAATTGATACCTTGGCAAACTCACCAAAGAGATTACTGATTGCGGCAAGTGGCACGGGGGGACACTTATTTCCGGCCCTAGCCCTAGCCGAACAACTGGCAGACTACGAAATAGAGTGGCTGGGGGTTCCCAACCGACTGGAAACTCAGCTGGTTCCCTCCCAGTATCCCCTGCATGCGATCGCAGTAGAAGGATTTCAACAAAAATTGGGACTAGGGACTGTATCCATTTTCCTTCGGCTTGCCAGTTCCGTTCGGCAGGTGCGGCAGCTGCTGCAACAAAGGAATTTTCAGGGCATCTTCACGACTGGTGGTTACATTGCCGCTCCCACCATTATTGCCGCACGCTCATTGGGACTGCCGATTATCCTCCACGAATCTAACGCTCTACCTGGCAAAGTGACTCGTTGGTTCAGTCGCTGGTGTAGTGTCATAGCATTGGGGTTTGCACCAGCTGCTCAGTACTTCCCCCGCCTTCAGACAGCTTGGGTAGGCACTCCCGTCCGTTCTCAGTTTCTTACACCCCAAAAGCTCGATCTGACCATTCCTGAGTCTGTTCCATTGATTGCTGTGATCGGGGGCTCTCAGGGAGCTATTGCTATCAATCAATTAGTCCGCGAGTGTGCCCCAGCCTGGTTTGATAGTGGTGCCTGGGTTGTCCATCAAACTGGAGAGAAAGACCCAGATATTGCTAGTCTCAGCCACCCTCAATATTTTCCCTTGCCTTTCTATGACAACATGGCTGGACTCCTGCAACGGGCTAACTTGGTCATTAGCCGTGCTGGTGCTGGTACGCTGACTGAACTATCAGTAACGCACACACCGTCAATCCTGATTCCCTATCCCTACGCTGCTGAAGACCATCAAACCTACAATGCAAATGTCTTCGCCGCAGCAGGTGCTGCTCTAGTGTTTGCTCAAGCAGCTCTCACAAACAGACTGCTAAAAGATAAGGTGTTAAGTTTGTTGAAGTCACCTCAAAGGCTGCAACAAATGGCCGAAGGCGCTGCCTCCTTGGCAGTAACAGACAGTGCTGAACGTTTGGCAAACTTGGTGCGTCAAATGCTGTAGCAGTTAGGGTAAGCTGTGCCTGTCCTTAGTCATCTCTATAAATAAACTTCAGCCCCAGTAGTACAATAATTTCCCAGCTCTGGGAGTCAAATTGTATGTCAATGACTTGAGGATGGGCTATTCATCCTGAGGATGAGGAGATTAGCGCATAGAGTAAGTAACTGAAGGATAATTTCCGGGCAAATCTATCATCAGAAGATTGCTAACATTCGGAAAGACACTCTGCACAATATTTTACAAAAGTAGGATGCTCCCATTCCATACCGTCTTAGCGTTTATATTGCACAATATGTAATGCATAATATATAATGAAATCTGTAAATAGAGATTATTTCTGTAGCTATTTATACAGAGTTTTCAGGTTACCAGCAATAATATATAGGTAGAGTTTGTCAAAATGGCAAACACCACCAACCGCCATCAATTACTACTTAGGCTGACTAAAACCCCCGTTACCAGCAGGGGTTTTTTACTTTATAGAGGATCAGCAAAGTCTTTTATACCAATACTTTCTTCGTGTGCAATGAAACTGAAAATTCTTGCTACATCCCTACTGCTAACCACTGTTGGTCTCGTGATGCCAGTCCAAGCTCAACCGACAAGTGCAGATCGAGTTCTCCAAGCCTGTTCGCAAGACCGAGCAGATACACTGCCAAACCCTTTTAAGGATGTATCACCGAACCATTGGGCTTTTAAAGCAGTCATGAGTGTCTATTATTGCGGTGCCTATACCGGAGCGCTTCCTCTAGAGCGGGTCAAACCATTTCTGCAACAACAGAACCGTCAGCCTCAAAGCAGGGATGCAACATAAACTAATGTGCATTCAGGTTGCATATTCCAGCAAGTACAGCCCTCATTACTCACCCCAGCGGTGCCACTTGCGAAAGTTAGAACCATCACTCACAGCCAAACCAATCTGATGCTGTGACGAAAGCTCATCGTGACCACCTTCGTTAGCGCCGATGTAGTACATGCGGAAACTCCCATCCTCCATTAGCACGACATAGGGTGTGCCTACTGCCCGTGCATCCCAACGGCCAGAGTCTTTTTGAGCATGAGTAAAGATGGGAACACTGGATTGCTCACTTGCATCTTTTTTCCAATGAATACCGTCATCAGAGATGGCCAAACCAGCTGTGCCTGGGGAATCAGATTCACACAAAATTCCTACCCTTGTTCCGTCCTCAACCCTCCGTCCAAAGCCAGCCAACCCAATATAGCTTTTGAGGTTATCCTTGCGA
>CAZZWA010000581.1:0-3298 GCA_964657555.1 uncultured Microcoleus sp. | reverse complement strand
CCGATTCCAAGCGCCCGTCGGCAAATTGCCAAAAGACGCTGTCAAATCGGAAATCACGCATGCCTTGTGCGTTCTGATAACTTCCGCAAAAGGCCAAACCGAGTCGGAATCGAGAGCGACTGATTCAGGAACTGCCTTCTGCCCCCGATTGATGCCGCATGTTCCAGCTAGAAAAATGTGTTGCTTATCTGGCTCGACCAGATAAATCATCGCGAAGGGTAGGTCGTAAGGGTTGGTTTCCAGACATTTAGCACTTACAGTGCAGGCTTGATCGAATGTCCGTGCGTCTGCCGTCCTAGCGGCTAGTTCCCGCAACAGGGCCAACTGACGCTCCCCAATGATGCGCTGCGTGTCGTCTGTGTTGGCACAGATGATGCCGCCTGTGCCACCCTGATCATTGGGCACTGGGCTGTAGGAAAACGTGTAATAGGTTTCCTCCGGGTAGCCGTTGCGCTCCATAATCAGCAGTAACGCTTCGTCGTAAGTTCCCTCATTCTTGAGGAGCGCTGATTCTGCCCGAGGCCCGACCTGATCCCAGATCTCTCGCCACACATAGGAGGCTGGCTGCCCAAGCACTTCTGGATGCTTGCCGCCAACAATCGTCTTGTAGGCGTCATTGTAAAGGTTAATGAGTTCTTCTCCCCACCAGACAAACATCGCTTGACGGGATGTCAGCATAATCCGCACGGCGGTCTTCAAACTCTGCTGCCAACACTCTGGTGATCCAAGCGATGTTTTCGACCAGTCTTTCTCTCGTATCCGCGCACCCATCTCACCCCCGCCAAGTAGGAAACTGACATCGGCGTTGCTTGATGAACTTGACTCATCCCTCATCCGTTCTTCCTAATTGATTCAGCATCTTTGGCAAAACTCAAGCTGTGGGTGTCTACTGGGCAGTATTTTTTCAAGGTGAAATGCTTAAAGTGCTGCTCAGTCTTGGCTTTGAGTTCTCGATCAGACCTCAGTTCAAACCCTGGGGATTTGATTTCACTGAAAAAACGAAAAATTCTGTTCCTAGAACCTTTCCCTTTCGGTAAATTGTCATGGCATCTACCAAAGGACAGAGAGTTACTGGAATCCATTCATTATTACTATAAAAACATAAAAGTACTCTAAGATTCTCAGAGTTTTTTTCTAAAAGACGGTTTTCCTGAAGGACTCCCATACTTTGGCTGTCAAGAAAACTGTCCATCTCGGAAAGCTTTCTGTCTTCCTGAAGAGGCAAATGATTAAGCTTGTTAGACATGATGACTGTGTCTCCTTCGTTGGCTAGACAATTAGGGAGGAAGTCCTGCTAGATAGATGGCGGGAACCGTCTATCTAGCGGGCATCTATATTTTTACAAAGAACCTTTATACGCTTAAGGTACTTCCAAATAAAAAAATATCCAATCGTTGCGGGAGCTGTTCTTGAGCAGGGGAGGCATGGGGAGCAGAACTTGCTCCCCATGTTAGATGCAGGAATTGGATAATTTATTTTTGGTAGTTCCCTAATTAAATCAATCCGAATAACTTTTATACTTACTCCTTGGGATAGAGTTACGCTATGTTAAGACTCTTGGAGCTTATTAATACAGCAATTTTCGTTTTGGTGCAGTATGGTCTGACCCTTGGGCATGGAGGTCTGTGATCGCCAATATAATCTAACTATGATTGATTCACAGCCGCGCTCCAGTCGAGAACCTGCTAGTGCTGACCTGGCGCTTCTTAACCCGCCCATCCTTTCTAGCAGGCAGTTCCCGTGGAACGACATTGTTGTCGATCAGTTCCATTTACATCCCAACGATCTTGATTTTCTCCCACTTTCGAGTCACCTGATCACTGTCAACTTGGGACGTCAAGGTAACTTGGTGCAACAACAGGACGGACGCGCTCAAGAGGTGTTGATGGCGACAGGTAGCATAACCCTCACTCCTGCTGGTCAATCGCGTCGATGGCGTTGGGATCATGAAGCCGACGTGTTGCAAATCCAATTGTCGCCTCAGTTCGTGACACAGGTTGCCGAGGCATCTGAAATAGACGCAAGCCACATTGAGATTGTGAACTGTTTTGGGTCTTTTGATCCGCAAGTGCAACACATTGGTATATCGCTTTTAGCAGAGGTTAAGACAGCAGGCTTAGCAGAACAACTTTACGTCGAGTCACTGGTAAATTTGCTGACAATTCATCTGCTGAGAAATTACTCTGCCTCTACCATGACTATACCCCAGGTGACTGGCAGGTTGTCTCCCTCTCGTCTGCGGCAGGCAATTGAGTATATCCAAGACAATCTGGCACAGACGATCACCCTGGCTGACTTGGCGAAGGTGGTGAATCTGAGTCCGTATCACTTTGCACGCCTGTTTCGACAGGAGACTGGTTTGTCTCCCCACCAATACTTGATTCGTTGTCGCGTGGAAAAAGCTCAGCGTCTACTGAGTGCAGGAAGAGACATCCTGATTGGAGATGTTGCTCATCGTGTGGGGTTCGCCGATCAGAGCCATCTAACACGATACTGCAAGCGCATTCTTGGCGTTACCCCAAAAGCAATTGTGCAAAATAGCAAGAATCTTCCAGGCAACAGCACGAACCTTCAAGATATTAGTGTCTCTCCTGATTCATAGTGAGAGAGGTCATATTGGAGGAATCGTTTTAGATGAGCCAAAAAGTTTGTGCGATCGCAGGCTTTGGTGCAGGGGTTAGCACGGGAGTTGCCAAAGCTTTTGGGAACGAGGGTTACACTCTAGCACTCCTTGCTCGCAATCCAGGCAGATTAGCAGAAAACGCTCAAGACTTACAACAGGCTGGTTACACAGTACAGACATTTACGGCTGATGCAGGTGAGCAAGATTCTCTGGTCCATGCCTTTGCCCAAATTCGCAGTCAACTGGAAGACCCCGAAATCCTGATCTACAATGCTGCCGCATCTACGGCAGGAAAACCCACTACCATCTCGTTTGACCAGTTAATCGCAGACTTTCGGGTGAATGTCGCGGGTGCCTTGGTTGCAGCACAGCAGGTGATTCCAGCAATGAAAGCAAAAGGGCGGGGCACAATTCTATTCACCGGAGGGGGTCTGGCACTGCATCCGTGGGCCGATGCCTCATCTCTAGCTATTGGGAAGGCAGGGATTCGCAGTTTGGCATTCAGCTTAGCTCAGGAGTTGACTGGTACTGGAATTCATGTCGGCACTGTAACAATTTGCGGCACAGTGCAATCGGGAACACATTTTGACCCAGAGACTATTGCCCAATCTTATCTGGCACTGCATAAACAACCGCCTGAAGCTTTTGAGATCGAACTCGTTTACGAATAAGGAA
>CAZZWA010000580.1:0-3312 GCA_964657555.1 uncultured Microcoleus sp. | reverse complement strand
CATATTTGCCGGATATTCTGCCACAATCACCGCCAGTCGATGCCGTTCATCTTCCATGCGCTTTAGCAGGGTATTGATCGCCTCTAGTTCTACCGCTCAATCAATGGCAGACTGCACGAGTCATCATATTTCCTAATCTCTATCGTTTAGCACATAAATAATTTATTGCTGTGCTTTAGTGGCGATCGCTTTTCTTTATGTTAGTATATTTTAGCGCTTTTTTAAAAAAACAGTTGACATGTCAAAGATTTCTACGCCTAGTTTAGGAAACTATGAGCAGAAGATTGCAAATATTGGCAAAGCTATCGAAGTGGAGATAGATCGCTGTAAGGTATGGTATGAAAAAGGTGAAGCGCTGGCTAATTTAGGCCATTATGGGGAAGCGGTCGTCTGCTTCGACCGAGCAGTAGAAATGCAACCAGATGACTGGGCCGCCTGGGTATTTCGAGGGGTTATACTAATACATCTAGGACACTATGAAGAAGCACTGGCTAGCTGCGACAAGGCTTTAGAAATTAAACCCGACGATAAAGAAGCCTGGACTTTCCGAGGTGCGGCTCTACAAAAACTGGGACGTTACAAACAAGCTTACGCAAGCTACGACAAAGCTTTGGGAATTGAGAATAAATCTCTAGGGCGTAGAATAACTGAGATGTTAATAGAACTCTGCCGCCGAATCATTGGTAGCAGCCCTGCAATATAGAACAGCTAAAAGCCAGGTGGCAATGCTAAGAATTTTATTCAGTTGCTTCTGCGCCAGATGGAGTACATCAATAGACTGAGTAGACCGTAAAAATTAAGACTTGTTTAACCAGCGCCATGCCGCAAAAACATTATTTTTGGGCTATTTATGTAATAGTGAGAAGGCTACGTATAGACAGAGGCGGGATGATTAAACTGTATCCATAGAAAGAGGTGAGTTTAGTTTCGCAGCTAGTTTAATAGCTAATAACTGCAATCAAGACTATCTTTTGCCTAAAGCAGATGATTTCAGTATAAGTACCGAACTTCAAGCGTTAGTTTTAGCTTGTTTCCGGGCACTTTAACAATACAGATTTATTGAATTCAGAAGACTGCCATCCAATCAAATATGCTCAAAAATCATAGCAACAGCAATTTTTCCAGGATCAAGCCTGCTTATCTAAAGCAACTACAGCAGTCATTGAGCGTCTGTGAAGATACCTTCGTAAGTGACGACCCCCTAAACCCCAAAATTGAGGACTGTACTGCTTGGTACAACAGGGGTGATGCTTTCGCTAATCTAGGCTGCTATGAGAATGCACTGGCTTGCTTCAATAAAGCCGTAGAAGTTCAACCAAGATATCATGCAGCTTGGGTCTTTCGAGGTGTGGTGCTAATTCACCTTAACTGCTATGAAGAAGCACTTGCCAGTTGCGAGCAAGCTCTAGAAATTCAACCTGATAGTAAAGAAGCCTGGGTTGTTCGTGGGGCAGCGCTGCATTACTTAGGGCGCTACAAACAAGCGTATGCTAGCTACGATAAAGCTTTGGGAATTAACGGAAAATCAGCAGGCTAAAGGAAGTATGGAGTGTCAGTTTTTGTAAAATAGAATCAATGGATTCAGGAGCCAGGTCACTGGTAGAGGACACATATCGACACCATCTATGGCAATCTTCAAGGGCTTAAGTCAAGCCAGCTGAAACAGCTACAGCGGCTGTATCACGAGAGATTACCGGGCGATCGGATTGCGACCCCGGAATTTGCTCAACGGCTGGGAGCCATCAGCACAGAAACTGGTCAGCCCGTGTGTACTTACATCAATCGTCGGGGACAAATCATTCGAGTGGGGGTAGGTACACCTCGTCAAACACAAATTCCCCCTCTAGAAATACCACGGTATGGTGCAAAACGACTGAGCGGTATTCGCTGCATTGCCACCCAGCTCAAGCCAGAGCAACCTAATGAAGCAGCTTTAACAGCAATGGCAATGCAACGCCTTGATGCCTTAGTTGTGCTGACACTAAGTGGCACTGGCTTTGAGCGGCGCGGTGGTGGAGCAACTGGGTATGTAAAAGAAACCTATCTCGCTCACCTAGTACCGCATCCGGAGGTCAACTGGAGTCTGTCACCACCCTTGAGTTTGGATGTGCTGACTAACCATGATTTTTTAGAACTCGTAGAAGGACTGGAAGCGGAGTTTGAGCGAGAATTTGTCGCCCAGCAAGTAGATGCTGACCAAGACCGAGTGCTACTAGTAGGATTGATGACTGACGGCAGGACTGCTCAGCAATTTGAGGATGGACTGGCAGAACTGGCCCGGTTAGTAGACACAGCTGGGGGAGAAGTGTTGCAGACATTGCGGCAGAAGCGATCGCGACCCCATCCCCAAACTGTTGTGGGTGAAGGAAAAGTGCAAGAAATTGCCCTCACTGCTCAGACACTGGGAGCCAACCTAATAGTATTTGACCGCGACCTTTCACCAGCTCAAGTCCGGAACCTAGAAACCCAAATCGGTATCCGAGTTGTAGATCGCACTGAGGTGATTCTAGACATTTTTGCCCAACGCGCCCAATCAGGTGCAGGTAAGTTGCAAGTAGAACTCGCCCAGCTGGAATATATGCTGCCTCGTCTGGCTGGCCGAGGTCAGGCGATGTCGCGCCTAGGCGGTGGGATCGGGACGCGGGGGCCTGGTGAAACTAAACTGGAAACCGAGCGTCGAGCGATTGGGCGTCGCATTGCGCGACTACAAGAAGAAGTGAACCAGCTGCAAGCACATCGAGGCAGACTCCGGCAGAATCGGCAACATCAGGAAGTTCCCTCAGTTGCTGTAGTTGGCTATACCAACGCCGGTAAGTCTACGCTGCTCAATACCCTAACTAATGCTGAGGTTTACACGGCTGACCAGTTGTTTGCTACTCTCGACCCTACAACTCGCCGTCTAGTCATTCCCCATGCTGTCACAGGTCAGCCCCAGCAGATTGTGATTACCGACACGGTAGGGTTTATTCACGAACTCCCTCCAGCCTTGATGGATGCCTTCCGCGCTACTTTGGAGGAAGTTACTGATGCCGATGCGCTACTCCATGTGGTGGACTTGTCCCATCCAGCTTGGCAAAGTCAGATTCGGTCTGTCATGGCCATCCTGTCACAAATGCCAGTGACACCTGGCCCAGCTGTGGTGGCCTTTAACAAAATTGATCGAGTGGATGGTGTCAACCTGGCACTGGCTCACGAAGAGTTTCCTCAAGCTGTATTTATCTCAGCAAGTGAGCGCCTCGGCTTAGAAACTCTTCGTCTGCGACTTGCTCAACTCATTCACTATGCTTTTTCTCCTGGTTGAATAAGAAAGTG
>CAZZWA010000579.1:0-3313 GCA_964657555.1 uncultured Microcoleus sp. | reverse complement strand
AGGAAAACCGCATGCACATTCCCAGAAAAATCCCCCAGGGTCTAGCTAACTGGGGGTTTCTTCTACTAATGGGTGTAAGGTAACTTGGCTATATCATTCATCATAAGAACTTGTGCTTGTGTACCACATGAGGAGAAAGTCATGAATTCAATAGGACTTTTGTCCTAGAGCACTTATTAACTGAAGTTGCAGCATTCCAGATTCTGTCACAGATTCTTTGGTAAAACGGAGATATTCTTTATAAAGAATACAGTGTGACCGACTGAAGCATAAGTGCGACAGAGACATGTCTTGTCAAACCCAGTAGTTTTATCAAAGGTTATGAAAATGTGGAACTATTCTCTAAATGGTAGTGCCCTGATTGTTCTTTGTGCCACCCTAGCCTTGGTCAGCGTTGCCTGTAATAGTAGTACACCTGTAAGTTCTAATCCATCTGCAAGTGCAGTCGTCGCCTCTCCATCTGCCAGTCCTGCCGCATCGCTTAGTTCCCAGCCTGCTTCGCCCTCTAGTCAGCCCACACCTGCAACTGACACCTACGATAAAGCACTTGATGCCGCCGCCGGTGCTATTACTATTGCTAGTTCTGCTCAGTCCCTAGAAGATTGGGAAGTCGCTGTGGGTCGATGGAGAGACGCAATTAAGTTTTTAAAAGCTGTCCCAGATTCTAGCCCCAATAAGGCGAAAGTCAAAGCAAAGCTTTCCGAATACCAACGTAATCTCGCTAATGCTGAGTTAAAAGCCTCTCCTCCTCCAAGCAAACGTATTCAGTTACCGAACATTATTCTCACCAATCAATCATCTTTTAAAGCGCCCATTAAATATCGCCTACACGGAATTCCCGTGATTGATGTTACTTTTAATGGTAAAACATTTGAAATGCTTTTCGATACAGGTGCCACTCACACTCTGATCACCCCGTATATGGCATCAATACTTACGGTACCGCTTGTAGGAAAGGGTGTGGCGAGCACTGCCAATGGGGAAGCAGAATTTTACGTGGGTTTGATTAAATCAATGCAAGTGGGGAACGCCGTTGCGCAAAATGTGCCAGTAGGAATTGGGGCACCAGATCTTGATATTGGACTGTTTGGTCAAGACTTTTATAAGGGTTATGAAGTTGCAGTTAAACAAGATAGCATTGAATTTCAACACCGTCACTGAGCAAGAAAATATCATGTTATGAGAACATTAAGGACGAGGCTACTTAGATAATCTTGTTTGCCGTTCACTACAATTAACTGATGTTACCCTTTATCCACTGATTTATCAATGAGAATTCGCTTACGAGTTAGATTCTGACAACAATACAGGCTTATTGTAGTTAGGGCTATAACTTGACACTATACGAACACCAGGTTCAGTAACACGCATGGTAAGTGCCAGACGCACTTGACCAGTAGTATTGCGAACTGAGCGATGAATGAGTTGCTCCGTAAACAGGACAAATTCTCCAGGACGCAGAACCACAGCTACTGCTTGTTGTTCTAAGTCATCTGTCAACTCAAAGAAGCAATTGCCACTAAAAGGATCGGTCATTTTAACTGGGATATCAGGGGTAAGCTTAGAACTAGGTATGTACTCAAACCCATTAGATTCATTGACTTCTGTCAGAGCAATGTATATATTAATAGTCTTACCTGTACCTTGAAGAAGCTTTGGATATGAGTCTTGATGCCAAAATGGAATTAGTTGTTGAGACGGATGATTAGCTAAAATCTCAGAGCGCCACAAAACTAACTCTTCACCCAAATGCTCTTTCAACTTCTGTCGCAAGTTATCATCCTGACATAATGAGCCAATAACATCTGAGTCAAAATGTCTTTCCATGTGGAACTCTTTTTTCCAGTATTGGAACAATAGAAGCAGGAGAGAGCCAAATTGAAATTTGACCAGAAAGCTCAAAATTTGCAGGAATAAGAGCTTTCTAGGCGCTTTAGGTAATACGTCTTCTAAAATAATTTTAGCAATAGAATCAATCTCAGTATTGTTTAAGGTGAGGGAATAGGGTCCCCAAATTTCAGTATTAGCATCAATTACTGTTGAAATTTTCTGCTCTTGCCTGTCACACCCTGCCCAAAGCCAACTACGTTCCCACAGTTGTTTAGCTAGTTCAGCATCTTTTGCTAAAGCAGGAAGTCGCATTTCTTTTCCTTGATGATCGAAGAACTTGCCACTTACACCCTCAAGAGTAGAAGATGTTGCAGATGTGAACAACTGAGAAGCGCCATCCTGAGTTGAAAGACCCAAGCCTAAATACTTGCTCAAGCGATGTCCCAGCGTGATATTGGATTGTACAAAGCCGGGATGAATGGCATTCACCGTTACATTCGTATCATCTAAGCGCCGTGACAATTCCTTTGTTAATAACAATAAGCAAAGTTTTGAAACAGCATACATTTCAATGAAATTTAATGGCGTTTTCTTTACCAAAAAGTCCCATTTGATGGAAGTAGGACGCAATGCTAAATCAGAAGCAACCATAATAATTCGACTTGGCGCTGAACTCTTGAGCTTTTCTATAAGAAGATTAGTCAGCAAAAAGTGGCCAAGGTAGTTGGTTCCCCAAATCAGTTCAAAACCCTCTTTGGTTGTGCCTCTTGTGCTGAAGATACCAGCATTGTTCACTAATACATGAAGAGGAAGCTGCTTTTCCTGAAAGAGCTGCACAAATGCGCGAACTGAGTCCAGGGAAGAGAGATCGAGTGGCAAAAACTCAACATATGGGTTGCCAGTAGAAGAGCGAATGTAACGCAAAGCTCGTTCTGCTTTAACTGCACTACGACAGGCAATAAATACATGAGCACCTGTTTTTGCCAAACTAACAGCAGTCATAAGACCTATGCCAGAATTGCCTCCTGTAACAATGCATACTTTCTGGTTTTTACAGTCATCTATAGTTTCCAGGGCTCTCTGTTCCATTCTGGCTTGCTACAAAGGTACAAAAAATCGGGGGAGAAACTCGCCAAAATTTAGTGTTCAAGACACTTATAGCAGCTTTACGTGCGACCCCGACATCTAGCTAGTGTATCCTGGAACAGTTCAAAGATCAGCAGTATCCCTGTCCTCATCTGGGACAACTCAACAAACAACTTCAGGAATAGACTCAGCAGTAGTCAATACTTCTTGGGTAAGAGCAGATAGGGGAGATAAATTCTCACATTCCCACCTTCCCCATCTCCCCAGCCAAGAAGTATTGCCAGTTGCCTGCTCGTACTTAGTGGCCTCGTTGTCTGTCTGTGCGAAAATGTTCGCATCGGTAGTGGAGCGGTAGGACTTTAGTACTTTACTTTTTAGGTGGCGATCGCGCTTTGAA
>CAZZWA010000578.1:0-3317 GCA_964657555.1 uncultured Microcoleus sp. | reverse complement strand
CTACTAGTTTGTTAACGATTTTTGGGCATGGCGCATTAGATTATGAGCATTATCTATGCCCCAAATTGACGGTTGCTCAAATTTAGCCAGAACTTTGAGTATGGTTGTCCTGCTGCTACTGGATTCAAGACCTGCGGGCCGCCTCTAGCTACCAAAGCAAGTATCATCCTAATTAGGTAACATCTCCAGAAAGTCGGCATTATTAGCATAAGAATAATCCTGACAAATTTTTGAGCAAAAGAAGAACCATGACCATGCATCCTACACTACAGAAAGCATTTGACCGAGGCCATGCCCTTAAAATAATTAGCGGCCTGAATAATTTCCATATAGAGCGAGTGGCAGCCATCGTCAAGGCAGCACACCAGGGTGGTGCAACATTCGTTGATATTGCTGCCGATCCAAATTTAGTCTTGGTGGTTCGTCAGTTGACAAACTTGCCTATATGTGTTTCAGCAGTGGAACCAGAGCAGTTTGTGCCAGCTGTTGAAGCTGGAGCCGATCTGATTGAAATTGGAAATTTTGATAGTTTTTATGCACAGGGGCGTCGTTTTGAGGCAGAGGAAGTTCTAGCGCTTACCCACAAGACGCGATCACTCTTGCCTAATATCACCCTGTCTGTAACTGTTCCCCATATTCTGGAGTTGTCTGAACAAGTCCATCTGGCAGAAGAACTTGTCAAAGCTGGTGCGGATATGATCCAGACGGAAGGGGGAACCAGCAGCACCCCAACTCATGCAGGGACGCTGGGACTGATTGAAAAGGCAGCTCCTACCCTAGCAGCAGCTTACTGTATCTCTCATGTAGTGCCAGTGCCAGTGCTGTGTGCTTCTGGGATATCGAATGTGACGGCTCCGATGGCAATTGCTGCTGGTGCTGCTGGTGTTGGTGTCGGTTCAGCCATCAACCAACTGGATAACGAAGTGGCAATGGTAGCATCTGTCCGCAGTCTTGTGGAAGCGCTGGCAACAGTTAGCCGTCGTCGCCTGCTCGTCTGATTGAATCAGAACACACAGATGAATCAAAAGGGGATTGAATCCCCTTTTGATTTGTCACTCAGGCGATCGCTCGCTCAAGAGAAGACAACATACCTCAATTAGCTATTAGCCAATAGCAAAAAACCAACAACTGTATAATGGGCAATTAACCGGACATGATATAAGAGATTAGCATCTAGATCCGCTCACGCCGTTGCATCAAGCACTGTTTGAGCCAAGCAATCTTTTAAGCAATAGATCACTTGCTCTTGCTCTAAACGGGAAAGTTCCGGGAACATCGGCAAGGATAAAACCTCGTGGCAGACTTGCTCCACGACTGGCAGAGAGCCGGGTTGGTACCCCAAATCCTTGTGTACCGGCTGTAGGTGCAAAGGTATTGGGTAATAAATCGTGGAACTGATTCCCATCTGCTGCAATTGGTGGCGTACCTGATCTCGATAGAGGATTTGGGATTCTGACTTCCGACTACAAATCCGAATTGTGTATTGGTTCCAGACACCTTTACCCTCTAGGAGTTCTTGAGGTTGCTTCAGCCCCCGCACAGGAGCCAATAACTGATGATAGCGCTCTGCAATCCTCTGACGCTCGGCATTCCATCTGTCCAGATAACGCAGCTTCACTTGAAGAACAGCAGCTTGCATTGCATCTAAGCGGCTGTTGATGCCAGTTTCTTCATGGTAGTAGCGACTCGTCATGCCATGCTCTTTGAGTGTGCGCACCTTGGCAGCGAGACTCTCGTCGTTGGTAGTCACAGCACCGCCATCTCCACTCGCACCCAGATTCTTGCTGGGGTAGAAGCTAAAGCAGCCAATATGCCCGATACTGCCCACTTTTTTCTGCGCCCATTCGGCACCAGTGGCTTGGGCACAGTCTTCAATCACTACCAAATTATAAGACTGGGCGATCGCCATGAGCGCAGTCATGTCTACAGGCTGCCCAAATAAGTGAACTGGCACAATAGCGCGAGTTTTGTCGGTGATAGCCGCTTCCAGACATTTGACATCCAGATTAAAAGTTTGAGCGTCGATATCGACAAACACTGGGGTTGCTCCAACAGCAGTGATGACTTCAGTTGTAGCAATAAATGTGAAGGGGGTTGTAATCACTTCATCCCCAGGTTTAATCTGCAAGGCTCTTAGGGCCAGATAGAGTGCATCCGTACCAGAGTTACATGTCACACACTCAGAAACACCTACATAAGCGGCAAACTGTTGCTCAAAGCTTTCAACCAAAGGGCCTCCAATATAACGGCCAGAGGCCAAAACACCTAAAACAGCTGCACTCACCTCTTCGCCAATCAGTTTGTACTGCCGCGCTAGGTCAAGGGGGGGAATTTTATTCACTCGTTAACACCACAAATTTGTATCTGTATGGAATCAAATTTTCCCTTGAAAGGGAATCTAGTGGGATGGCCTTCCTATGGCACTCAGAATGATAGAGTCGCAAAATTGTTTCAAAATCGTCATTAGCCATTAGTTATAGGTCATTGATCCTTGACTAAGGACTAAGAACTAAGGACTGAAGATTGTGGATTCCTTAATGAGACTGGACTTTATAAATTTGGCCTGTGCATTAGGCATGATGGCCATTGCCATCGGGATCTCTAGCTTTGCCAGACTGGGATTAGCAGGACAACTGGCGATCGCTACAGTACGAACGGTTGTGCAGTTGTTGGGTGTTGGGTATGTCTTGTACTTTGTCTTTGCTGGTAACAATCCTTGGGGAGTTCTGGCCATCTTGGCAGTTATGCTGACCATTGCCACCGTTGTAGCCCACAACCGCATCGGCAAGCACATTCCTCAGATGTTGCCGATCGTAGGAGGGGCGATGTTTGTGAGTACAGCCATTACGTTGTGTTACACCACTCTACTGGTGATTCATCCACCGACTTGGTACGACCCCCAATACTTGATCCCATTAGCAGGAATCATACTGGGAAATGCCATGAATGGAGCCGCCTTGGCTGGAGAGCGCTTAACAGCAACAATTAAAGCTAGCCAACTGGAAATAGAAACTCACCTGTGTCTAGGTGCCACACCCCAACAGGCGATCGCCCAATACCGCAAAGACGCTATCAGAGCAGCGCTGATTCCTACCCTGAACACGATGATGGTTGTCGGTGTGGTAACTCTACCAGGAATAGTGACGGGTCAGCTATTGGGTGGAGTTGATCCACTGAATGCCTCAGCTTATCAAATAGTGATTATGTTTATGATTGCTTTTAGCAACACAATTGCTACAGTTTTAGTTACTGAGGGTCTTGGTCGCCAGTTTTTCAACTCACAAGCCCAGTTGAGGAAGCTTTGAAACTTCCAAAAG
>CAZZWA010000577.1:1449-3330 GCA_964657555.1 uncultured Microcoleus sp. | reverse complement strand
CAGGAGACAAATCTATACAAACATTGGCCGTTGATATCGGTGGCAGTGGTATCAAGGTGATCGTTTTAGACCAAGACGGCAATCCCCTCACTGATCGCGCCCGCATCCCCACACCCGAACCTCCCAAACCCGAGGCTGTGATTGCGGCGATCGCTGAGTTAGCCGCTAGCCAGGGTGAATTTGACCGCGTTTCGGTAGGTTTCCCTGGCGTGGTGCGTGGTGGTATCACAGAAACGGCAGTGAATCTAGACCCAGATTGGATCGGATTTGACTTGGTGACAGTCCTCTGCAAGCACTTAGGCAAGCCAGTGCGGGCGATTAATGATGCTGATATGCAAGGGCTGGGGGCGATTTCTGGGCAAGGGGTGGAATTGGTAATTACCTTGGGCACAGGCTTTGGTTCAGCTTTGTTTGTGGATGGAAAATTGGTGCCCAATTTAGAAATGGGACACCATCAGTTTCGCAAAGGAGAAACCTATGAAGAGCAGTTGGGACGTGCTGCCTTAGAGCAAGCTGGGGAGAAAAAATGGAACAATCGGTTAGAAAAAGCGATCGCTTCTCTAAGCCATTTGTTTAACTACGATTACCTTTATATCGGCGGTGGTGAGGCCAAAAATGTGACTCTCTATCTGCCGCCAAATGTCAGAATTGTTCCTAATGTGAGTGGCTTATTGGGTGGGATTGCTTTATGGCGGGATTAAAATAGTTGAGTCGGGCAGTCTTATCAATTTTAGATTTTAGATTTGGCAAATACAGATGGACGCTGAGGAAGGCAGATCTCATACTGTTATCGGCGCTTGCAGGCTTTTGGATAGTGTCAGCATAGAAAGTCTTTTCAGGTGCTGAGTTGGGGTTGCTCAAAAACCCAGTTTTTGTAAATTAGCAGCTACTCTGGCTGCGTATACAACTCAGAAACTGGGTTTTTCAACTTTCAGGTAATGCTCTGCGTCTTTAGAAAACACGGTTTAGGATGAAGATATATTAACAACGCAATTTTGGCATGGACTGGCAGGAAGTTTCTGGTAACTGGGTTTACATTCCCCGGCATCCCTCTGGAATAGTGCATTTCCTAGGTGGTGCCTTTGTCGCTACAGCACCGCAAGTGACTTATCGCCTCCTGCTGGAACATTTGGGAAGTAAAAACTATGCGGTGGTAGCGACACCGTTTGTGAACACATTCGACCATAGCGCGATCGCTCAGGATGTCCTCAAGCGCTTCGAGCAAACCGTGGATACATTGCACCAAAAAGCTATCTTACGCAAGCGTTATCTCCCTGTTTACGGACTGGGACATAGTATGGGCTGCAAACTCCACTTGCTTATTGGTAGCCTTTTCCCTGTGGAACGTGCAGGTAATATCCTGATTTCCTTTAATAATTTTGCCGCTCGCGATGCAGTGCCTTTAGTAGATCAGTTTTCTCCTGTGTTCTCAGTTGAGTTTACTCCTTCCCCACTGGAGACTTTGTCTCTGGTAGCAGAACGTTACCAAGTTAAGCGCAACTTAATCATCAAATTTACCAATGATACTATAGATCAATCTCTTGCCATAGCAGAGGCGTTGCAAAAACGCTTTCCTGACATGGTTGTCACTCAAACTCTCAAAGGCAGCCACCTCACACCTCTGGGTCAAGATGTGAAATGGCAAGTTGGAGCAACCTTTACTCCATTTGATGCGATTGGACAGTGGGTGAAGCAAGAAGTTTATCGGGATTTACATCAATTAAAAGGAGAAATTCTCCGGTGGTTAAATCCGCTTGCACCTATTCAATGATTTCTGAAAAGTTGTAGGGTGGACACTGAACTTACAAATTGATCCAGAAAAGCAAATAGCAAGCATTGTCCATCCTACCTAGCTAGCAGCAGCTTATTTTCCCGTGAGTT
>CAZZWA010000577.1:0-1349 GCA_964657555.1 uncultured Microcoleus sp. | reverse complement strand
GGAAGAGTCCCTGCATCTTCTTTGATGGAAGCATATTTCAGGAAGCCTTCGGCTGTACCGACTGGATAGCCACCCAAGGTACGAACCCGCTCAGCTGTTTTATCAATACTCTCTGTTAACGCGGTGTACTGCTCTTCCCAGAGTGTATGTAGTGAGCGGAACTGGGGGCCAACAACATCCCAATGGTACTTTTTGGTTTTGATCAACAGCAGATAGGCATCCGACAGATCATGATTCAACAAGTCTATGACACCTTGACGCTGCTCTTCTGTTAAACCTATATTTAATGGGCGCATTGTTTTCATTCTCCACGGTCTTACTCTATACAATTGCAATAAATCTATACATAGAATTCATCAACCAAATGAGAGATTGCTCAACTAGTTAGTGCTGCGGGGATTTAAGCCTAAAGAGAGAGACATTAGATGTTATTAGTTTGAGCAACAGGACTAACCTGGGCGCGATAGAGAAGTTTGTCGCCTTGACGATAGCCGGTGTAACGCACCTTGACGCGATCGCCAATTTCAGCCATTCCTTCCATAAGTTGATGCCACTGAGGATCGTAGGAAATCTCTTCACCTACGGAGGCGATCGCCTCTACTCCCCACTGTTTGAGTAGCTGTTCCACAGGTTTCAGCAACGGCAACAATCTCACAGCAGGTAGTTGGGTATTTTGCTGGGCTGCATGGGCAGCAGTCGGCCATTGCAATAACCAAGATTCTAGCACTTGCAAACTTGAGAGCTGAAACTCCTGCATTAAAGATGAGCGCTGTTCCTCCAATTGCCATTGCAGCCGTTGATACTCCTGTTTGAGTGCTGCTGGTGTTTTCCCACCTATATCGATTTCACTAAAGGTTGCCAACAACTCGCCCATCGGCACTTGCAGCGCTTGACTGATCTTAAGCAGGGTTTCCACTCGCATCTTAGAAACCCGTCCCCGCCGCAACTGAATCACCTGCCATTCGGAAACGCTAGCTTGGCGACAAAGTTGCTTAAAACTAGAAATACCCACCTGCTGCATCAATTGCTGCAACTGGTGGGTGTGGTTTTGACTCATACTGTTTTTGATTTGGCTTTCCGCAGATGGACGCGGATACCCCATCTGTGTTGATCCGCGTTTGCAGTTGAGTAGCTTATAGCTTAATAGGGTGTTTTGTAGCCGCAGTGACTTCTGCTGCTTGCAAGTGGGCTTCTAAGAACCACAACCGCTTGTCAATGGTTCGAGACACTTCGGTGTAGATGTCAGATGTGTCAGCATCACCCAAGTCGGCTGTTTTAGCGATCGCCTCACGCAAATGCTTAGCATAGGGGGCAAAGCGATCTGCCAACGCTGTCACATGGTCTTTGCC
>CAZZWA010000576.1:0-3335 GCA_964657555.1 uncultured Microcoleus sp. | reverse complement strand
CTCTAAGCACTTGAGACGGCAGTTGCCGATTCCCCATTCTTTGTGAACAGAACAAACGAGAAATCAAAGCGCTAGGCTGGTAAATAGCCCCCTAAGAACAGAATCGCTCTGTTTTAGGGATTTCAACCTCAAGTAGCTGCATGACTCAAGCGGGTGAATTGAAAAACATGGACGAAACTGCAACCCAGCGTCAAAACCAATTTGAGTCGGTATTTGGGCTGCGGTCAGCAGATCAGTCTTGGCCCAATCTGCTGCAAGGAGTGGCTCAAGCAACTCAGCAGTTGCTGACAAGTAGCGACTACGCCACTGGAGTTAACCTAGCTTTAGCAACTCTGGGGCAAGTTACAGGCGTGGATCGGGTCTATATTTTTGAGTTTCATCCCCATCCCGAAACAGGGGAAGATGCTGTGAGTCAGAGGTTTGGATGGGCGCGGGACGCCGTTACTACTAAGTTTGACAATCCCAGTTTGCAGAATTTAACCCGCGTGTCACTTCGTAACCCTCAGTGTGATAACGCTTTCTCGGCTGGATCGGCTTTCAGTGCTCTAGTCCGAGACTTACCCCCTGCTGAAAGGCAAATATTGGAACTAAAGGGGATTCTGTCGATATTGCTTGTTCCGATTCCGCTGAATGGCAAGCTATGGGGCTTTATTGGCTTTGATGATTGCCACTCCTACCGGGTGTGGTCAAAAGATGAGGAAGCAGTCTTGATGACGATGGCAGCGACCTTAGGCAGTGCGATCGCCAATCGGCAGACATCAGTAACTCTACAACAGACTGAGTTGAGACTCCAAAAAATTGCTGCTAATGTCCCTGGGATGATTTACCAAGAACTTCAGCGTCCGGACGGCTCTAGGTCTGTACTCTACACGAGTTCTGGTTGCCGGGAATTGCTGGAACTAGAACCAGAGGCCGTTAAGGCAGATTTTCCGGCTGAGTTGATTCATCCGGATGACCGTAAAGCTTATGAGCAATCCATAGCGACTTCGGCAACTAGCCAGCAACCTTGGCAGTGGGAAGGTCGGATTGTGACAGCCAGTGGCAAACTTAAGTGGATTCAATGTGCATCCCGGCTGGAACGGCAATCCAATGGCAATCTCCTCCAAGATGGCTTAATCGTGGATATCACAGAACGGAAGCAGAGTGAGGCTCGATACAAGGCGATTTTAGATGCCATTCCCGATCTGATGTTTCGCCTCAGCCGCGATGGAGTTTATCTAGACTGCAAAGGCGATAGCCTAGAAGTGGCTATTTCCAAAGACGCCATCATTGGTAAAAATGTGTGGGCTCTGCTACCGCCTGATGTTGCCCAAATCAGCCTTGATGCTATTGGCAAAGCTTTGGATTCAGAAACTCTGCAAACTTTGGAATATCAGTTACCGACTCCTTTAGGAATGCGAGATTACGAGGCGCGGTTGGTGGTAAGTGGCAAAGATGAAGTCTTGGCGATCGTGCGGGATATCACTGAGCGCAAAAAGGCAGAGGTGGCGCTGTGCGAGTCGGAGGAAAAGTTTTCTAAAGCGTTTCGCTGCTGTCCCGACGTTGTCACCCTAAGCACGCTCCAAGAAGGTCGATACATTGACATTAACGACGCTTTCTCTCTGCTTACACAGTTCAACCGCGATGAAGTGATCGGTCATACCTCCTTAGAACTGAATCTCTGGGTAAATCAAGAAGATCGTGCCCAGGTAGTACAGATGCTGCTAGCAAAAGGAGCTGTTTGCAACCTGGAAGTTGAGTTCCGCAAGAAGAATGGCGAGGTGGTCGTAGTGCTGTTGTCATCGGAAATCATCGATCTGGCAGGCGAGCAGTGCATGCTGTGTGTCAGTAACGACATCACAGAGCGTAAGCGGGCAGAAATGCAACTGCAACTTTCGGCTCAGCGCGATCGCTTGTTGGCAGAAATTGCCTCCCGAGTGCGGTGCAGTCTCGACCTCGATCAGATTCTTAACACTACGGTGGAGGAGGTAAGGCAGTTCCTGCAATGCGATCGCGTCTTCATCAGCCGCCTCAATGACAATCTTCAGGTGGAAGTTTTTGCAGAATCTGTCAGCGAGAGTTGGGAGTCAGTATCGGGAATCTTGATCGAAGAGAAAGGATGTATTAAGCAGTTGGGAGCGCTTTTTGAGAAAACGGGTGTCAGCGCGATCGATGATGTCATGTCTGCCGAACTCCCCTCAATTCGTGTTAATTATTTTGCTCGATATCACGTCAAAGCTTGTCTGGCTGTTCCCGTTTTGCAGGGGGAGAATGTCTTTGGGGCGTTGGTTGCTCACCAATGCAGTAGTTCCCGGCACTGGCAGCCGATGGAAATTGAATTGCTCAAGCAACTGGCAACTCAAGTCGCGATCGCTATCCAGCAAGCCGAACTTTACCAACAAGTACAGGCTTTCAATGCTAACTTGGAACGTCAAGTCCAAGAGCGCACGCAACAACTAGAGCAGCGAAATCAGGAACTACAAGAACTCAACCAGCTCAAGGATGTGTTTTTACATGCAGTTACTCACGATCTGCGTACACCAGTGATGGGCTGGTTATTGGTACTGAAGAATTTGCTCAATATAGGGAATGGGGAGGAAGACCAGGAGATCAGGAGACCAGGACACCAGGGGACTCTAGCGTTAGCGGAGCGGCTCCTCTGGAGCCAAGGGCGCGATAGTACGGGACAAGGAGAATTTAGCAACGCTTCTCCCTCTCCTAAGTTTTCCCAATCTCCTTCTTCTTCCCGATCACTAATCCCTAATTCTCAATCCCTAATTCCCGTCTCTCGCTCTATTCTGGAGCGGATGATTCTCAGTTGCGATCGCCAACTGTATATGATCAATTCTTTGCTTGACGTTCATGCAAAGGAAGTGCAGGGCGTTATCCTTCAGCGCGAACCAGTACACCCCAAGGGGTTGATTCAAGCCATCCTCCAAGACTTGGAGCCACTTTTTGTCAAAAATCAAGCCACTTTGAAAAATCTTATTCCAGATGATTTACCAACACTTAGTGCCGATCCGGCTCAGTTGTGGCGGGTGTTTGAAAACCTGATTACCAATGCCTTCAAACATAACCTACCGGGGCTGCGTCTGACGTTAAAAGCAACCGTTGAAGAGAGACGATTAATTCGCTTTGTGGTTGAAGATAACGGCGTCGGAATTGATCAACAAGCGTGCGCTAGTCTCTTTGAACTCTATGTGCGAGGTTCCCATGCTCGGCGATCGCCCGGACTGGGTTTGGGGTTGTATCTCTGCCGACAGATTGTCACTGCCCACGGTGGCGAAATTGGTGTTACCAGCAGTCCGGGAGCAGGTGCAAAGTTTTGGTTTACCTTGCCTCTGTAGAGGAATAAT
>CAZZWA010000575.1:0-3342 GCA_964657555.1 uncultured Microcoleus sp. | reverse complement strand
AACTGTTCAAATATAGTTCAAGAGTGCTCTACTGACATTAAAAGATTTAAAATACTTATACTGTTTGCTTGGTTTTGACAAATCTGTTAGATTGGTATTACTATTTGATGAAGGTGATTGAACACCCTTAGAAGGTGTTGAAAGCGCCTCACTAGCGTGTCAGATCCATGTAAATGTCGGATCTTCAGGCACAATAGTGTCTTGGACTTTTCAAATACTTATCGTAGGAAGCACAAATCTTGGAGGACGGCACAATGGCCACTATAGCAGCTGATGTTTTGACTGAGATGCTCCGCGACTGGGGTGTCTGCATGATGAAAGCGTTTTACACATACTAAGATAAGATTCGCTTTATCTAGGTGCATGACGAAAAAGTAGCTGCTAACCATGTGCATACCATTGAGCCGATGACGGGCTAAAAGCCAAATTGAAAGTAGCCATACCAAACAGTCGTGAATCAGAACTAGGGGCAACAGAGAACACTAAGAAAACTCCAAGAGTCGCTCAATTTAGGCTTGAAGTAGGTAGCTAAACATCCTGATAAATATCAACAGAGTCTGATATTAATGTGAAGATGAAAGCAGATTGGGCCTCAAGACTGTTTAACCAGAATTTTTTTAGCTAAGGATTGTTTGACGAGTTAGTTGAAGTGACAGAGAAAATTGATGCTATCTTGGAGTCTTTGTAAGTGTTGGAGGAATTACCTGAATTAGGTAAAAACTGCTTAAAGCTCAATTCCAATTTTTTTTCTGTCTGTAGGCGTCAGTGCAGCTTTAATATTGGCCCAGCGTTGCTGTATAGCTTAAGCTTAGGCTAGATGTTACTTATAATCAGGCTTTGGTGGCTGAACCAATGCTCTATCTTAATCTATAAAGAGCTAAATCTATATTTGTTTAGAAAGCGCCTATATTCTCTGAAACTTGCAGCAATCTATTTCAAAATAGAGGTGCAGTTTAGGTTTAAAATAATTTATTAACATCGTAGCCCGCCAGCAGATTTGCAGGCGTTTTTTTAGTGTTATGGTAGAAGAGTGTTGAGAAAAAAAGTAGTATTTACAAATGTTTGAAATGAACATTTTAAGAAAGCAGTGAACCGTTCATATTGAACAGAATATGTATAAGTTTTCATAGAAAATCTGAATTATTAAATATCAGCAAGTCTCTCATTCAAGCTCTTTGTTCAGCTCATCAATAATTTGAGGTTAGTACCTGAATGTGGTGCCAAGATACGGTAAGTAAACTGCAAAATTGACATCGTGGAAGGTTGTGTTGTCAATAGCCAATCAACAGGACAGATAATCGATACTTGAGCTAGTGTTTCTGAACGTTGAAAATTGAAGTGACATCATTGTGTTATGACTTATACAATTCCTAAAAACAGTTGGAATGGATCTGACAGCTGCCGACCCCCATGTCCAACAGGTGCAATCACCGTAGAGGGCACACAATACTCGATCAATCCCAGTCTTTGTAACAACTGTGTGGGTCACGACTCTAAACCTCAGTGTGCTAGCCATTGCCCGCTCAGTTGCCTAACTCCCTCACAGCCAAAAAAAGGCAGATATAAAATCGATACCAGAACTGCTACCAGTCCCGACCTGTTCCCAAACAGTAAGAATCACCCGTTCTCCTCCGCCATTGTGGTATGGGAAGCCTGCAACATCTTGGCACAGCGACAATCATTTCCCTGGAAAGTGGACGATTCCGGCAAGCTGTATCACCAAAGGCAAATTAACGGAGGGCGGGGGTCGATCTCCTTCTTTATTACAGATCATCTTGCCAAGGAGCCGACATCATCACTTAATGGTGCAGCAGCACTCTCTCAGATAGAGGCACTAGATATCAGAGCTGCTTGCCTGCACCTGATCTACGCCGCCCATGCCACAGCCCTCGACCGTCCTTGGGAGCAAGACTTTATCATCAACGATCGCCAGATTGAGGAATATTTAGGGCTGGAAAAACGCAAAGATCTCAGCAAAGCTACTAAGTTAGCTTTGATTAAAGAAATTGCTCAGCAACCTTGCCTGATCGCCACTGCCATCAACTGGCCTCAACAGGGTCAAATTAAGGGCTTTTCCATTGAGGAAAGCCGCTTGTGGCACTTGCTGGAAATTCAGCATCACTTCCAGTTAGATGCTCAAGGATACAAACATCTGACCGGCCTAACTTTTAGAATCAGAGCTGGCATCTGGGCTAAGCATTTCTTAAATAAGCAGGGTTGTAAAGAGCGAGTGGCCTTCTACCAGTACGGTCACCTGCCCAAATCCCTTTTAAGTAGCGTGATGAGCATCTGGCAGCAACATGAGGGAGCGGCACGCATGATGCTGTGGCTACTGTTTAAAGCCAAAATGGGAAAAGAACAGCGGATTACAGTGCCAATGCTAATGCGGACGGCCTACGGAGAGGAAAAAGTCATCTTTGCCTCTGGACACCGCGAGGAACGCAAACGGCTGCTGCGGACATTTGAGAGCGACCTAGAGGTGCTCAACCATTATGGACTCAAACCCCTGTTTGACCCAGTCACTTATCCACAACAGATACAGCCCCTGTGGGCTAAGTTAGCAGAGCTTCCCGATGATGCAGAAGCAGCGCTGGAATTCTGGACGAACGATGGTGGCAACGACACGCGCCTGACAGATGCTGCCCCGCGTGGCAAGTGGAATATGTTAATGAATGCCCGCATTCTGTATTTTGAGTTGCCACCCACTTGGGAATCGCAACAAACGGAATGGGAAAAAAAGAAGCCGGTTTCCACCAAGAAAAACACAAAGTCTCATGCCCAACCAGCACTTTCTTCTGAGCAAATTATCAAGGCTAGAAAAAGTCTACAGCTGAGCCAAAGAGAATTAGCTCAGATGACAGGTAAAAGCCAAAGCTGGATTCGAGACATTGAAAATGGTCGCTTTCGAGCCAAGTCGGAAGACCAAGAGTTGTTGCGGAAGGTCTTGTCAGGTTCCATCTCGTAGTTCTACACTAAACCGTCTTGAGTCAGACAGATAAACACAACGATGGCTTGTCAGTTATCTGATCCATTAAGTCACTCTGCCATAACTTACTGCAAAGAATGACTTAAGTGTCAACCCTTTGAGGGGAGAGTGTCCGCCAGCGCTATAAAGGCGAAAACCCGTTAGCGCGTTTATGCCGTTAGGCGTCAGGTGTGTAAGCACAATACAGCGGTAAATCCAGTTGGTAGGAGATAACAGAGAGTAACGAATCTCCTTGAGAAACATAGCTAGAGCTATAAACAAGGCCAAAATTAGCTAGCAATTCCAAAGAATCAGGATATTAATACCAAGTTGCAGTCAAAGAGGTAATCTGTCATGAGTACGCGAAACGCAGTGTA
>CAZZWA010000574.1:0-3345 GCA_964657555.1 uncultured Microcoleus sp. | reverse complement strand
TGGGCGATCGCTCCATTGCCAGATCACGGTTGGCAAGACAGAGTTGATAGAACTGCTCATGGGTGATAAATCAAGGACAGTTGCTATAGTTGTTTACCTTAACTATTGCTTTGACAATCAGCCGTAGTAGAGACTGAAATATCATTCTTACTCAATCTAAGTGAATGTATTTTTCCAAGTCTGTAATTTGAGGATTAGGAAATTCACTCAGCAATCGCCATAAAACGGTGTAACTGCCATCTTCTCGGCGGATGACGGGGCGGACAGCAACGAGCAAATCGCTGCTAGGTGGTTGAAGAATTTGGTTGATGTGGTGGCGCTCCCTTCTAGGCACTGAACCCCCTGTTAAAATGACCTGGGGTAATTTGTACTGCACTAGACGGAGTAAATAGGTGTGATTCAGTTCAGCTGGTGCTTGAGTAGACACTATTTCACCCAGCTTACCAACGATGAATCGCTGCCTGTCTGTTTGTATAGCATTCAAGTGGGTAGGGGGGCGATAGTTGAGGAAGAATTGTTGCGTTTGCGGTGAGAGGTTGAGAACATCCTCTGGTGACAACTTTCCCCCATCGCTCCCCGTATTGACTCTTAAGTCTTCTATGGGCACCTCCCCTAAATCTGCGATAAAGCCGTAATCCAATCCCAGTTGGGCAATATCAAAGTTGCCATTTTCAATACGAAGTGCTAATCGGGGGGTAAATCCATCTTGAGTAGGGAGTAGGGGTGCGAAGGGAAAACGCTCTGCAACAGTTGGCTTCAGCCGATTTTCGATCTGAGTTGGGTCAGTACGATAGGTCTGAGCAGGTAAAATCCGCACAATGCCAGTATGGGGCTGGGCAAGAAACTGAGCAAACAGAGGCGGCTCTTTGTAATATATGGCATGGGAGAGAGTATCAATAGCCTGAGCATCTGCCTCTGGATCGATAAAGGTTGTTGATGGGGGAAAGGCCGCGATCGCAGGTGCTAACAACTGCTTGGCGACTTGTAAAGTCTGAACTGCTTGCTCTGGAAGCGCGATCGCGGGCTGCATCGGTGGCACATAGTCAGAGATCGGCGTCTTTGCTTGTACACCAATCAGTGGCGGTTCGGCGAGTGGTAAATTTGGCAGAGGGAGATATTTTGACGGGGTGGACACCCCTAGAGACTGTAAATTTTGCCTCTGTGCAGTTGTCGAGGCGGTTATAGGGTTCCTCATTGTGAGATCGGCTAGCTTTGGCATGCGATTCTCCAGTGCCAGTCCCAGAGAAGTCAGTTGTTGTGAAGAAGCCAAGAGGGCACAGTAAACTTTAACCTGTTGTCCGTTCAAATTGGCATCGGGGGCTAATGAGCCATTCGTTGAGCCTTGTCCGCACAGGAATGTAGGAACCGGATATTGGCTTTTGAGGAAGCGTTCGACATTTCTCTGGTAGAGGTTTAACTGCTCCCGGATTACCACTACTCGGTTCAAGTCTGTCCCAATCAGTGCTCTTTCAATGCGACTAATTAAATAGATCTGATCCTGCACGACTTGTTGAGCTTGAGGCCAAAAATTTGGTGAGGGGGCTGAGGCAGCAATAACCTGCTGTTGAGACAGCAGACTGAGTAAAGAAGGCACCAAAAGTAGTAATTGGTAGTGCATTTGTATTGGATAACCTGGGCTAATACCAAATCCGGTTCGGTAGAACTATTTTGCGGGTTTGGTACAAATGGTAAATGAAAACAGCACGCTATCGTCTAAATAGAACCGAAACGACGCGCTATGGCGACAACCAGATATCGCCGTAGGCAATATATTAGCATAACTTATCAGCATTTGATAAATCAGCCAAATTTTGCCTGATCTCTCCTTTTATCTCTGATGAATGTATTTATCAGAGATAAAATTTAAAAGATAAATTAAGTTTTGTAACCTAGAAAGAAAATGAGCAAAAATAAGATGTTAGGCTCTCTTTTGCAGGAATAAAATTTATACAGGGATATCTAAATGTCCAATTTGGCTTCAAAACAAGGGGGTACTACCACTCCTAGGGCCACCTTTACCTTAAAAGTGACAAAGAAAAAGATTTTATTCATCACCCTCATGTTTTTCATGATTTTGCTAACTATTGGTGGATTTGAATTCACCTCCAAATACAAAGTAGAGAATAAAATAAATATTGATTTGAAAGAGTTATCTAACGCAGAATATCCTGAAAATCCCGCTCCTTTAAGCGAAAACTTCCAAAGGTATTCTAACAGAAAACTCAAAATAATTAAGAAAGATGATACGCATTTTGATTTTGTGTTAGAGCCTAAAAATGAAAACACGGCAAAGATAGTTATAAAAAATGTCGATCTGGGCCTCTTGACACCTAAAGCACCTGAATGGGTTAAACAAGATAAAGGTTTAGAAATTATTGCCTTTGTAGACCGGCAGTGGAATAGACAACAGGTTAGTTTTCCTATTAACTCAGAACATATAGAAATTAGCGGCGGCAATGGTTTTGAAAAGCAGAATCTCTCCGAAGTTGCTCTAGCTAAAAATTGCTTAAATGCTGGATTGTGGGAAATTCTGCTTTCCACAAATGAGCATGGCAAGAAAGCCCTTTACTATCAAGGGTGGTTCACATTGCCGATGGGGTATTACAAAACTGTATTTGAAAAGATCAACAATCTGTCCTATTGGAAGCATTGGTGGAGACTAGAACACTGGCAAGATCCAAGCGGTACAGTAATTCAAACCAACTTGCTTAGAAAAGTAATAGATGAAAAAGAAGTTTCTACTAAGCTTCCGCTTGATGAAAAAATAATTGTATCGGGAGAGCAAAGTAGAAAAGTTAGAACAACCATAGCAACAAACCTTATAAATTGGGGAGATTTTTACACGGATAAGAATGAAATTAAATTTGCTACCTTTCGACCACCAGGCGTATACGATCACACCAAGCCTTGGGAAAATCAATACTGGAGAGTAGGCGAATTTAAAAAAGCTATTGTGAGGAACATTAAAGCTGTAGGTGTTGAGCAAAGTTTACAGGAAATCGAGTTAATCTTCAAAGATACGAGGACTGGCGAACAAAACAGATTGTTTGTTAGTGGCATCGACATTAAAGAGCTTCCTAGATTAGCTATAGAAGATTATCCCAAGGGTTTATATAGGCCCATGGGAATTGGGGTACCTCCTTTTTATCAAAGCTACGAAGAATTAGAAAAGAAACATCCAGATGAAAGCCCCTACTTCAGTGTTTTGCTAGATGCAAAAGATCAGTGGGTAGATCATCACCACTTAGCAATTGATGGACCAGTAATGCATCTTGATAAAAACAACCCAAATCTATTGCATCTTTACTTACTATCTTATGAAAGGCATACTTTAGTTGCTCATTT
>CAZZWA010000573.1:0-3345 GCA_964657555.1 uncultured Microcoleus sp. | reverse complement strand
TCAAACCATCAGTATCTAAGTGACTCTGCTATGTTTAAATGAGATAAGTTTTTAGCAGCTCTTATGTCTGCGATCGCCTTTCAGGCTAGTTTCTGATAAGCCCGTGATTGAACCAGTAAAGCTAACCAGCTCGATTGCCGAGAGCACAACGAACTTTCCTGACAATGTAGGGGAAGCAGCTGGAACATTTGCCCGTTTTGCCTCTGTTGCCGAGCAGGTTAGGGCAACGACAAAACGCACTGAAAAAGCGGTATTGCTAGGCAGCTACTTCACATCCCTATCTGACAAGGACTTGCTCCTGGCTGCGCGCTACTTTGCAGGTTACACCTTTCCCCTGCGGGATCAGCGGAAGATTAATATTGGTGGAGCGGCCCTGCTAAAGGCGATCGCTGCGGTAACAGGTGCTGAGGTAACTACACTTCAAGCAACACTGGTGAAGTTAGGCGATTTGGGTGATGTCGCCGCAGAAATCTTGGCCACTTCTGCCTCAGTGCAGCAGCAGCCGATCCTGACACTACGAGTCATCTCCTCTGCCCTTGAGCAACTGGCAGAAACAACGGGAACGAAACGTAAAATCGTTGCGCTGACAGATTTACTCTCGTTAGCAACGCCACTGGAAGCCAAATATGTTGTCAAATTGTGCTTGGGCGATTTGCGCATCGGACTTAAAGAAAGTGCTGTTGAAGATGCGATCGCCCACCTGTTTGCCATAGATGTCAGTCGCGTGCAATGGGCCAACATGCTAATCGGGGATATTGGCGAAATTGCAGTCCTGGCTCGATATGGGCGACTTGACGAAGCGCGGATGCAGCTTTTTCACCCGATTAAATTTATGTTGGCTAGCCCAGCAGCAGATTTAACGGAAGTCGCCAAGCAAATGCCGAGTGAATTTGCTGTTGAAGACAAGTATGACGGCATTCGGGCTCAGGCACATATTGCGCCAGAGGTGGATAACGACTCGATTCTCCACGGCACTGTCTATGATGATATCCGCATCGCCCTCTTCTCGCGGACACTAGATGAAATTACCCTCTTTTTTCCGGATCTCCTTCAATCACTAGCCACTCTTAGCAAGAGTCAAGGAGCTAGTTTGCTTTTAGATGGGGAAATTGTGCCAATTCAAGGACAACGCATCCTCTCATTTCAAAAACTACAAACCCGGCTGGGACGCAAGACACTATCCCCCGAGTTACTTACTGCTGTACCCGTTGCCTTCATTGTCTACGATGTGTTGTACATTGACGGGCGAGTGCTGCTCAATGAGTCTTTTGCCACAAGGCGAAGGATTTTGGAATTTCTGCACCTCGACAGCCTGACGGTACGCCGTGCCGGTTCGCAACGGTTCCCCGATATTTCTGGCTTAGATGCGGAATTTGCGGCTGCGCGTGCCAGAGGAAATGAGGGACTGATGGTCAAAGACCCGAGTTCGCCTTACAAACCAGGTCGTCGGGGACGAGATTGGCTCAAAATCAAACGACCTTTAGCGACGCTTGATGTCGTTGTGACAGCAGTCGAAGTCGGAAATGGCAAACGACATCACTTGCTCTCAGATTACACATTTGCAGTAAGGGCGGGAGAGACTGATAATACCCTCCTCAATGTTGGTAAGGCATACTCAGGGTTGACAGATGCGGAGATCGCTGAACTTTCTGAGTGGTTTCGCGCCCATACAATCCAACAATTTGCTCATGGTCAGGTGTATCTAGTGGAACCGCGTATTGTCCTGGAAGTGACGTTTGACCGCGTGCAAGTCTCGCAACGCTATAAAAGTGGCTTTGCCCTTCGGTTTCCCCGTATTGTCCGCGTGCGTCACGATAAACCAGTTGCAGAAATTGATACGTTGGATGTGGTGCGGCGCTTGGCTGAGAGCAATGGGGAAGTCGCTCCATGATGCTAGCCCTAGCAATTAGAAATCAGTGCTAGACAAACTAAGTCCGCCTGTAGGGACTGACAGAAAATGAATCGCACATGTTGAAACTCGACATCAGGCTATTGACCCATGAATCGTGCATTTGAATAGAGATGTAGATTTGGCAGGTGTGCAGTGGTTGTCAAAGTCAATTTTTTGTCGCATCAGAGCAAGACACAACTTGATCAAATTACCGAACATAAGAATAATTGGTTGTCTAACGGAAGTGGAGCAATGAAACCCGCCAATGAGCAAAGCAAGATTCATGAACTTGCTCAACTAGATGGACACAAACCAGAATCTTCCGGACTTCAGAACGAGACAAAACCCAAGGTAAGTGATCATAAAGACTTAGAAATACAGATGCGTCTGTTGCCGATTGGAGTTCTCCTATCGGCGTTTATCCTTTGGGCAATTTTTGGCAAGATTCCCAATCATGTTCAGGGGCGGGCTGCCATTCTGATTCCGCGAGCAAGTGTCGCTATTCAACCCCGTGAAGGAGGGCGCGTGGTATCTTTCAATACCCGATCTGGTGACCTAGTGCAAAAAGGACAGGTGCTGGCAACTCTAGAGTTTCCCGAACTAGAAACAGAACTGCGAGACAAGCGCGATCGCCTAGCAGACTTAAAGAAACAGGATCGACAGATCGGATCGGTGCAAACGAATCGCAGCCAATTGAATATAAGTACAGTAGAACAAAAACAGGCAGCCAATTTGCGTCAGATTGAATCGCTAAAAGTACAACTAGCAAGCAATCAGAGCCAAAGAGAGCAGTATCTCGACCATCTGAAATACCTTAAGAATTTTCGGAATTCTACCAGTCAGCGGTTGACAGCTTACAACAAGCTAGCAGCGGAGGGGGCTGTTGCTAAGCTGGATATTCCCTCCTATCTGTTTGAGTTTAATCGGCAGGAAGTTGCGAACTCTATTAACCGAACAAATGTGGAACTCGAACGACTTAATGGAGCGGATGACAGCTTGCGAGCACAGATGCAAACCCTGATAGCGCAGAATGAAGCACTCTCAACAGAAAAGCGCCAGGTAGATCTGCAAGATACGGTGAGTGATGTCACCCGGTATAATTCAATCGCCGATCAGCAACGAGATATCAATACCCTGGAAGCCAGGATTCGTGCGAATAGTCAGGTTGTTAGCTTGTACAACGGTAAACTTACAGAGCTAGCCGTTAACTTAGGTGAAGTCATAGCGCCAGGGGGACGTATTGGTACATTAGAAGTCTCCAACCCCGCTGTGAAAGCAAACGTCATAGCGCTATTCAAAGTCGGTGATGCCAAGAGAATTACACCCAAAATGAAAGTAGAGGTGATTCCCGATCTTTATGAACGCGAACGCTATGGTGGCATGATTGCCAAAGTGATTGAGGTAGCACCACAGCCTGTCACCGAAGGGGAATTATCTAGTCTGGTTGGTAGTAA
>CAZZWA010000572.1:0-3346 GCA_964657555.1 uncultured Microcoleus sp. | reverse complement strand
GGTGAGGCCAGACTTTAATCCATCCATCTGAGTTGGTAAAAACATGAGCTGGTGAATCAGGCGGCGGCGGGTCAATTTGCCAGTTGGGGTGCTGGTCGAGAAATAGTTGAATCACCCCTTCATTTTCCTGCTGATGTAAAGTGCAGGTTGCATAAACTAGAATACCTCCTGGCTTCACCCAGGTAGCTACCTGCTCTAAGAGTTCGCTTTGCAGAATTGAAAGCTCCTCAACGATCTGTGGTGTTTTCTGCCAACGAGCATCAGCGCGCCTGTGCAGAGTGCCCAATCCCGAACAGGGGGCGTCTAGCAAGACGCGATCAGCACCAGAGATGGGAAATATTGCTGCTCTACTATCGCCAGTATGAATTTGAATTGATTTTAATTGCAGCCGTTCGGTGTTTTCCTTCAGCTTTCGGAGGCGGGAGGCTGTCTTGTCGCACGCCCAAACTTTTCCTTGGTCTTCTATGAGTTCCGCAATATGAGTTGTCTTCCCTCCTGGTGCAGCACAGGCATCAATCACTACCTCATTTGGTTGGGGGTCTAATAAATGTCCCACTAGTTGGGCGCTACTATCTTGCACCGTCCACCAACCCTCACTAAAACCAGGTAGCTGTTGAATCGCACCAATGCTGCCAATCAATCTCAAGGCTTGGGGTAGGTGGGGGATGCGCCTAGCTAGAATGCCTGCGGATTGCAGTCCTGTCTCAACTTCCTCTATGCAGGTGCGAAGGGGATTTACTCGCAGGTCAATGGCTGGGGATTGGTTCATCCATTCACACAGTTGTTCTGTCTGTGCTAAACCCATCTGTTCTACCCAAGTTTCCACAATCCAACTGGGATAGCTATGTAGAATGGCGAGACGTTCTACTGGGTTTTCTGGTAGTAGCAGAGGGTCATCTGAGTTTGCCGCCAAGCGGATGTAATTTCGTAATAAACCATTGGCAACACCGCCCAGTCCAGAAAATCCGTTTTCTTTAGCCAGTTGCACTGTAGAATTGACAGCAGCTGAGGCAGGAATTCTCTGTTGGTAACGCAGTTGGTATAAGCCCAAGTGCAGAATGGTGCGAAAGTCTGGGGGCTGTTGGTGGGATTTCTTTTTACCTAACTGGTCAATGAGGGCGTCGAGTGTTCGCAACCTCCTGACGCTACCATAAACTAAATCTGTCGCCAACCCCCGGTCTAGAGCGCTCAGCTGGGCTTTGTGCAGCACTCGGTCAAGGACTACATCAGCGAATGCTCCCCGGTGAACCTCCCGGAGAGCTTCAAAGGCCAGTTGACGGGAATTCGGCATATCGGGTCTGCTTGACTACAAAGCTAAAATAGTAAATATTCTAAATATAATTATTTTAACTATAATGACCTTTGAGTCTGAGAATAGCGAGTTTTTAGAGCAGTGGTGTCATGCATTGGCCCCTCACGATTTGGGCTATCAACTCAAACTCGTATCTCAACTGACCTATCGCGAGTTTCAAGGGCGGCTGGAGCCTTTTGGCATTACGCCTTTTCACTATCTCGTGCTGTGTTGCCTTTGGCAAGAAGATGGTTTGCCAACGTCCTGTATTGCCGAGCAGCTTAAGCAGTTAGGCGCTACTTTGACGGGCGTATTAGACCGCATGGAAGAGCGAGGGATGGTTCGACGAGAGCGCGATTCTCAAGATCGCCGCATCTGGCGGGTTTGGTCAACTGAGGAAGGAAGACGCCTCAGAGAAGTCCTGCCACCAATTGCCATAGAAGTTCTAGAAAAGTCTCTTAAAGGGATTTCAGCTCGCGATCGCGAACGTTTGTCGAAGATGTTAGCTCGGATCGTTGTAAATCTATCTTAAGTTTCAGGTGCGAGGCTTGAGCAGTCATTTATAAATAATTAGTATGCGAAATAAACAGGTGCTAATAATTAGTATATTGAGTAAAGGAGTTTAGTAGGGTGGCCACACAGACTCAAGAAAACCAGCACTCGGAGGGTTCTAAGTTGATGAAAAACCGAGTCGCTTTGATTACAGGTGCCAGCCGAGGGATTGGTGCAGCGACCGCCAAACTTCTGGCTCGTCAGGGCGCTGCTGTTGGCGTTAACTACCATAGTAATGAGGCAACAGCCCAGCAGGTGGTAGAGGCGATCGCAAAAGAGGGCGGTAAAGCTTTGGCGGTAAAGGCAGACGTGAGAGACACTCACCAAGTTGAAGCAATGGTGCAGCAGGTTGCAGAGACTTTTGGCCCGATTGATACGCTGGTACTCAATGCTAACGCTTCGTTTGCGATCGCGCCGTTTGTAGAGTACAGGTGGGAAGATTTTGAAGCAAAACTGCTGGGAGAACTGAAGGGGGCATTTTATCCTTGTCAGGCAGTTGTTCCTTCCATGATTGAACAGCAGCGCGGCTGTATCATTGCTGTGAGCAGTGGCTTGTCCCGGCATCCTGATCAGGGATTTGTCGCCCACAGCACTGCTAAGTCTGGATTAGATGCCTTTGTGAAAAGCTTGGCTCTGGAATTAGGGCCGCACGGTATCCGGGTTAACGCCATAGCACCAGGATTGACCTTAACCGATGCCACCGCATTTCTGCCGCAGGAGCATAAAGAAGCTTCCTCCCAGATGACTCCATTGAGAAGAAATGGACTGCCTGAGGATATTGCCGGTGCAATCCTGCTGTTAGCTTCTCAAGAAGCAGGATTTATCACAGGGGCTTACTTGCCAGTCAGTGGCGGCATTCAAATGCTTTGAGGTAACTTTATGGGTGGGGTAGTTAGTATGGAAGTGCGATCGCGCCCTACCCCTGCTGGGTGCTTAGTCATGAAAAATCAGATGCAAAGACCCAATCCTCTCAAAACTCCTGCTTCTGTGCAAAAGCTCCAGTGGGTTGCTGACCCTGTAGGGTATATGGAAAGAGCAGCAGGGCAGTATCCCGACCTTTTTACAGCTGAGATAGTTGGTTTTGGAGACACCCTGGTATTTGTCAACCATCCCCAGGCCCTCCAAGAAGTTCTAACCAATGATAGAAAGAAGTTTGTAGCAGTTGGTGACCCAAATAGAATTTTGCAACCCTTAATAGGGGATTATTCAGTGATTATGCTGGAAGGCGATCGCCACAAACGGCGGCGACAACTGTCAATGCCCCCCTTTCATGGAGAGCGGTTGCGAGTCTACGGTCAGCTCATCTGTCATTTGACCGAAAAAGTCTTTAGTCAGTTACCGCAAAATTTGCCATTCTCAGCGCGGACTGCGATGCAGCAAATTTCCCTACAAGTCATGTTAGAAGCTGTCTTTGGCTTGTCTGAGGGAGAACGTTACCAACAACTTAAGCGCCTACTGGTTTTAATTGGAGATACTTTTAGCTCTCCCCTCAGTGCTAGCTTC
>CAZZWA010000571.1:0-3350 GCA_964657555.1 uncultured Microcoleus sp. | reverse complement strand
TCTACCGGACAAAGCCCAAGTTCATCAGTTCCTTGGGAGATGCCAGCACATCAATTGCCACCAGGAAAATCTGGCCTTGAGGATTGAGCAAGAACCGCCATGCTAGGTTGATGCCAACACTGTCACCAAACCAAGGAGTTTGCACTTTACCCGTCGCTTTAATCTGGGTAAACCCTCCTTCTGCTGTCTCAGATACCCCCCTCTCTGGTATCAGCTTGAGTCCGTAACATTCTTCACGCATATACGCGAGGATGTTCTCGTGACCCACAATCGGTTTCTCGAAAGGGGGTTGCAGAGCACCGTCTTCAGCAAATAAAGCCACAGCCGCCTGGAAGTCAAAAGCGTTCATATTCTCCATGTAGCTCAAGACTGTCAAGTTGTCGATGCCCTTAATGTTAACCTTAGCTCGGGATGCGAAATCTTTAGGTGGAACAACAGGTTCTTTAACTCTTTGAGTACCGCCAGTTGGGGCATATCCCATGTTGACGACAATATCCCGTAACACGGTGAGTTGCTGTCCTCCTTCAAGCTGACGGATGGCTTGGAGCACATCTGATGCCTTCGCAGACAGTTTATAGCCGAATGGAATCGGAGCAACGATTGAGAGTTTCATCCACTCGCTTAACTGATACCAGAAGCCCAACTTGACATTCATACCGAAAGACGAATAGGTACGGCAGATAGGAGTGTCAGTCTGGTTAACCAGATCGCACATCACTTGTGCTTGCTCCAAAGCAGGCATCTGCTTGATTTGATTCAGGGTATTTTCTGCGAAGATCATGTTGGCTGCCGACATAGCAACGGGAGTAATTGTAACTCCCATCTCGGTGTAGGCAAACCACAGTAAAGCTAACTGCTCCTCAGCACTGAGTTGATTGAATGATTCAACCGTAGCTGGAACCGCATCAGCAACTTGAGTATTCGGGAAAATGGAGCGTGCAGACTCGATAGTAAACGACATGGTCAAAATCTCCAGAACGAAATTACATTATTTGTGGGCAGTGTTTCAAGAATGGTGATCTAACTTGAAAATGTCAGCTCTAACTGCTTTTCGAGACTTAGAGCGCCATATCTAGGGACATTACCCAAAATCTGTTGAGCGATCGCGTAGGAGGATTGTTGGCAAATTGATAAACAGGCAAGCACAGCAAGGAACTCATCAAAATTCAGGGGTTTGGTAAACCACAAGTCAAACCCAGCCGAGAGAGCACGTTGTCGCGTCTGTTCAGTTGCATAGGCTGTCACAGCAATGGCTAGCGCCTCTTTCCCTCGCGCTGTCGTAAGTGTTCTCACTTGACGAATCAGCGCATAGCCATCCTCCTTTGGCAAGGCAATTTCACTCACGAGGACATCCGGTTGCCATTGCACAAATATTTCCAAAGCTTGCTGAACAAAAAATGCCACTTGCACTTCCACTCCATAGGGTTGCAGCATCATCGTCATCAAATCGCAGGAATCAATATTGTTATCTACAACAAGTATTCGCAGCCCTTGGAGGGATGGAAGATGAGTAGGAAATCCATTATTTAGATGCATGGCAGTGCCAATCGGTATTTCATGTGTAACGAGTAGGAAAAAAATTTGCTAACCCTATAAAGGCGTTAACCAGAAGGTGACTAATTTCTTCTTGCTTCCCATACAAAATGATAGGGTGCTACTTCATTCCTGAGGTTATGTTGTTAACGACGATAGGCAAAGTAAAGAAAGTATCAGAGCTAAGTTGTTGCAACATGGGGCAGTAACTATAGAGAGTTACTACCTCCATAGATAGCTAAAGCTATCTATGCGTTTCCTTACGCAGGAATCAAAACTGTGTCAATGATGTGGATGACACCGTTATCAGCACCAACATCCGGTGTTGAAACCGTAGCATCATTCACCTTGACACCACCATTGGAAGCGTCAATTTTCACATCTGAACCTTCAACTGTTTTAGCTGACTTCAGCTTAACTACGTCAGATGCCATCACCTTGCCTGAGACGACATGATATGTCAGGATTTTCTTGAGCTTTGGAATATCCTTAAGCAATGCGTCTACGGTGCCGCCTGGAAGCTTAGCAAACGCCTCATCAGTAGGAGCAAAGACGGTGAATGGACCAGCGCCTTTGAGAGTATCTACCAATTTGGCAGCCGGGAAATGCAGCAACCAATGTGCTGAAGGAACCAGCCTTAACGGCAGTATCAATAATATCAGCCATGTGTTTCCCTATTTTTGTGCAATCTGTTAACAACTTTTAGTATGACATCCTGCTGTTATAAATCATGTTTGAATAACTGTTTGATTAGTGTATAACTTGTATAAGTTGTACTGTAACTATTTAAATCTTTACAAAAAAGACTAAAATCTGAAATTGCCTCAGCTAAAAACCTATGTCTTTAGAATGAGAAATAGATTTTATTTACTCATCGATCAGGTGCTCAAAGAGCATGAAAAGTCTATAACTACTGACTAGATTTTTAACATGTAAATAGCTTTTAAAAAAGCTTATGATATGAGTATGAAATATATCCGAGGTCTTACACCCATGCGCTACACCGATCAAGAAGGAAAAACCCTCAATCTTGATGAACATCCTCCGAGTGATGGCAGTGAGCTAATCCCCGCTGAAGTCCAAGCGAATACACGTCGTGATGGCAGTAAATTGCTGGATGTGCCTCTTGCCCCTGGCTACACAGTAGACGATGAGGGAATTAACAATAACTATGCAATTGAGCCAGATATGTCCTCGGCAGAGTATCCCTCACCAAAACAGCAGCGGCGTTATATCTTCTTGGGAGCAGGAGCTATCCTGTTCGTTGCCTTGATAGTTCTGATTGCATTTATTGTCCGCTAATCGTACCAATAAATGAGCGATCTCAGCTTAGAAGTAGAAGTGACTTGTTCTGTGGAGCAGGTTTACAAACTCTGGGGAGATATAGAGAATATTCCACGTTGGATGCCTCTTGTGAAGGAGGTCAAGATTCTGCCGAGTGACGAGAATTTGTCGCATTGGAAGTTTGGTTTGGAAGCACCTCTGCTAACCAAATAGACTTCGCGGATTACCCAGCGCATCACCCGGCAGCTAATTGTTTGGGAGTCGGTCTCTGGTATACAAAACTGAGGCTGCGCCGAATTCTTGACAACAGATCAGGGGTGTCTTTTACGCCTCACTTTCGCCTTCGATCTGCCAGGAAGAATCGGAGGAATGTTGTTGAAGATAATCATTCTAGAACATTGGCTGGAGGCAAATTAAGTGGAAATTTTGAACCAGTTGCAGTATCAAATTGAAGCAGAAGTGCTTCTACAGAACTTCATACAGCAGATTGCAAGTTCATGGAGTACACCCCTCCCCAACCCTCCCCTTACTAA
>CAZZWA010000570.1:1509-3375 GCA_964657555.1 uncultured Microcoleus sp. | reverse complement strand
AATACCCTTGAGCTGGAAACCAATTTAGGAATATTCATGCTTTGATTGTGTTGTCAGGGTAATCAGGCGGAGTACAATCAAAGGTCAGAAACAGGTGTTTGCCTGCCTGCTATGAAATCTGCGGTAATAGCGTCAGCGTATCGCTGTTAATTAATATATAGATACCCAAGCCAATGAATATAAAGGGGGCAATAGCATGACCATAGCGAGTCAGGACGCGCGCCACAGCCGGGTGGCGGCTTAATTGGTAGGCAACGTAACACCAAACTCCGACTAGCAGAAAGAAGACGGCGAGAAATACTCCTAGCTCCTGAGCGTTACTACTGCCTAAAATAGGTATATAAATGGCAATATTGTCACCGCTGTTGGCTAACGTGATCGCTGCTACCTTATAAGTTTGTGGGTTCACAAAACCAGCAATTACAGATAACCCCGGCGTATTTAATGAAGTTGAATTAAATTCAGCAGTTACTGTTTGGACTTCCTCTTCATCCCTTTTTATGTTCACTAGACGAATGAGCCCTATAGCTATAGGAAGCAAACCAAGCAGTCCCAGCCATTTTTGTGGGAGGATTAAACCACCAAAGTAGCCAGGTAAGCTGGCAATCACAATGACAGTAAAGCCTAGATATTGACCAATAACGATGTGTCGGCGACGGAAAGTAGCATTAACTTGGGAGAAAAATAGCATCAGGACAATAATATCATCAAGATTGCTAGCGATAAAAGCAGTTATCGCTGTAATGATTGTGGCAAGAAACCAATGCAAAACGAACTTTTCTCTCGTGTGTTAGTGCTGCAATTTTAACGTATTATGCCTTTATTTACTCTTGAGTTAATTTGTCAATCTCGATTACTTGCTCGACTCCCTAGGCCAATAAACTGGAAATTATAGGACAGATAAGTCTTATTCTTGACCGGCCCTCATGCTTTCAATCCAAGCTCACGCATGATTGACTAATTTCCAGCCTACCATCAGGAGGATTATGTAAATCAAAAGCCGGAGCAAATGTTGGGGAGCTTTTTTGCACAGGAAGGAACCGAAAAGCACCCCTGGCACTGTGCCCAGCCAAATAGGCAGCACCAGACTCCAGTTGACTGTCCCTAGGGTGAGGTGTCCGAAGGCGGTGAATAGCAACAAAATTGCTGCTTGTGCAATATCTGTTCCCACTAGCTTCTGAGAATCAAGGCGGAAAAAGGCAATCAGTACGATTGCGAAAAGAGAACCTGTGCCCACGCTAGTCATGCCTACCATCCAGCCCAAAATCGCTCCTACAGTTAGCGCACAGGCTCGACCAAACTTAGTTTCTAAGTCAAACTTCGGCGATTCTGGTAACTTCCATTTGGGAAAAAAAAGTTTCAGCGACAATTGCACGAAAGCTGACAAGGCTATTGCCAGCATCATCATCCCCAATAAGTGGTAAAGGATGTAATCTAGGTTTCCCACCCCTGCACCCTCGATCAGGTGTAGAATTCCCACCCCCGTCAGGGCGCCTGGAACGCTCCCCAGGGCTAGCCATTTGACAATTTCCATATCAACCGTTTTCTGCTTCCAGTGCTTAAAGCCACCAACTACTTTCATCAGCGTGGCAGCTACTACATCAGAGCTAATTGCCACACTAGCAGGAACGTGGAACACGAAAATCAACATCGGGGTGACTAAAGAAGCCCCACCTACTCCCGTCAATCCGACGAGGATGCCCACGACAAAGCTCAGTATCGGTAGTAATAAATATTGCATGCTGCTGTCTTTGAGTAGAGGGTAGTGTCCTTGTTGCTATTAATAAACAGCAAATAAGGTGGCTTGGAGACTGCTGGCTAACGAAGCCACAAACCTTCGTATCACGCATTTTTCAACGGTGAGAG
>CAZZWA010000570.1:0-1409 GCA_964657555.1 uncultured Microcoleus sp. | reverse complement strand
TCTTGTATTAGGCGCTCTACCAGTTCTACAGTCAGAGCGCCTGTCGTCTTGAGCACCAGAATTTCTTGTTCAACAGAGGAAAAGGTATAACAGCTTTGAGAGCGATTATGGACTTCAACAGCATCCCTATTGCCCCTATGAGAACTCTGTTGTATTTTTGGTAATAATGCTCTAACCTCTATAGCTCCAAGACGGCGGTGATTCAAGAGAGAGACCTTGCTACACCGGGGTTCTTCGCCGTCTTTTTATGAATCTGCATAAAAGAGGAATGAACTTTTTAAGTATGAAGATTCTGCTACTAAGCGTCCACCCACCAGAAGGAGGTGGATCGGCCTACTCAAGTCTTGAACTTGCTTGTGGATTGCGCAGTCTTGGACATGAAGTTCTTCACTTATCGCCCACAAAATCGCCAAAGATAAGCGTTCAGTATCCTGGACTGATTTGGTTTCCGGCTGACTTCCCTGCGGAGATGAGTATTAGCCCAGAGGCCAAATCAGACATTGATCGTCATGTTCAAGCAGCGTATCTAGATCGTGGTCCTTTCGATTATGTAATTCTGGGTCGCGAGTCCTTTCTTTGGCATCTCAGCGCCATTCGGCAGGTTCATTGTCATAAACCAGTTGTACTGATCTGTCGGGGAGCATACATCAACCGTCTCGCGGCGATCGCTCCGATTGAATCCCAGCTTAGGGAACAACTGCTCGATCTCTACCGAGGCTGCGATCTGATCGTTTGTATAGCCCGCCATCTTACGGAATCTATCCACCGTGTAGTTGGGGTCAACAATACCCTTTTCTTGCCGAACCCGATCAATTTTCCCCCCTTCAACCCCACTGCTACTAGTTTGCCAGCTGCCGATGAACCAATTCGTTTACTGATGGCTGCTCAAATCAAGTCGAGGAAAAGACCATTAGATGCAGTTGAAATTATCCGGATTCTGATAGAGCGTTCAGTCGATGTTCATCTGACTATTTGTGGGGATGGAGCTGATATGGAGCAGATGTTGAATCTCATTGAGCGCTATGGTTTAGAAAAACACATTCTTGTTAAAGGCCGCGTTGCTCGGCAAGCGGTGCTTGATTGTTTTAATACTGTAGAAACGGTTCTGCTTTGCTCGGATAATGAAGGGCGGCCTCGCGTGCTTCAAGAAGCCATTGCTGCTGGCAAGGGAGTCGTTGCCTACGACAATCCGGGCTCCCGCGAGGTCGTCAATGAATGGCTAACTCAATGGCCTCATGCTCGCCTTGTTCCCATCGGAGATCGATTAGCAGCAAGTCAGGCGATCATAGATTTGGCAAGCTACTTTCGGTCAAAGCCAGAACCCCTACCACCGCTACAACTACCCAAGCCTATTGAAGTGCTTTATGAGTATGAGTCAATGCTCAAAGCCTTGAAAGTCCAATCACTAT
>CAZZWA010000569.1:0-3377 GCA_964657555.1 uncultured Microcoleus sp. | reverse complement strand
GGAGGTTTAAACCTCCGGGCGGGTAATGCCACTGGTGTCAGATCTGAGTTTTAACCGACTTTAGCTATTAGCCCGGAAATTGACTTGCGGGTGGGTCAAGTATTTTTGCTCTGCCCAAAAGGGGTTCGGGGAGTAAACCCTGCCTCCAAATTGCAAAACCGTATAACTATATTTGAGCGCTTCAGACCCACTATGCGGACACTTGCCATTGGCGACATTCACGGCTGTTTGACTGCTTTTGATTCGCTTATAGAGGCTGTGAAACTACAGCCTGATGATCGGCTGATTACGCTTGGCGACTACATAGATCGTGGGCCAGACACTAAGGGTGTACTCGACCGGCTGATAGCAATGCACAAAACAGGTCAGCTGGTGGCGCTTAGGGGCAATCACGAGCAGATCTTTCTCAAAGCCCGTGACAGCATCAAGCACGAATTGCCGTGGCGAAATAATTGTGGCGGCAATGCAACACTAGCTTCTTACTCAGAGTCTGGTAATATCGTTAAACTGACAGATGTGCCCAAAAAACACTGGGACTTTCTGGAAAATGTATGCGCGAACTGGTATGAGATAGATACGCACTTTTTCGTACATGCCAACGCTCATCCCAGCATGTTGCTAGCTGAGCAACCCGACTACAAGCTTTTCTGGGAACCATTTGCTTGTCCAAAACCACACTTTTCTGGTAAAATCATGGTTTGCGGACACACTAGTCAAAAAAGTGGCATGCCCCTCAATCTCGGTCACGCCATCTGCATCGACACCTGGGTCTACGGTAAGGGCTGGCTAACCTGTCTGGATGTAACTAGCGGCAGAGTCTGGCAAGCAAATCAAGCAGGCCAGATTCGTAAGACTCGGATTGCTCAATTCTTTTGACAACTCCGCTTCCTGAAGGAGCGGGGATTCTTGGTTCATTGGGACTACCCATGTAGCTTGCCCTCCCCAAAATTCACTGCGATGTGCCCCACCGCTGTATATCCACGTTGCAATACCACCTGTGCTGCAACTCGATTCGCTTCATAGCTGCATTCAGAGCATCTATGCACCCGTTCAGACAATTCTTTTTTGCCTGTATGGGTTTGACATCTTGGGCAAGTTTGACTTGTTCCGTTCGGGTCTACCTTGGCGAAGTATGCACCTCGTTTCTGCGGACATTGCTTTGAGGCGGTGATGCTTAACTAAAATTTTAAAATCTTTGTGGTGTTTAAATTGCATCGAAGTTAGGGGTGCAACTTAAGCGCTGATCAGCTTATGACAAAAAACGACTAACCATATACGCAGTGATTAACCGAACAGGATAAGATGCCCTACATCTAGGTTGCATAATTAGGGTGAGGTTGGTAATGGGTAGTAGGGTAAAAGGTATACCTCTTTGAGTTATTACTACCTACTGCCAGCCCCAACGACTATGCAATTTAAGTGTGGAACAGCTTATAAGTCCCGTTTTGGTTGTTATTGCGCTCCTTCTTGGCGGCGAAATTCAATCACATTGTCTTTGATCGTAACATCATAACCTTCATAGAAATCTTGCCCGAGCAGTCCAACATCTGCTGTTAGTGCAACCGACACTGGCACATCTCTTTTAACGCGACCATTGATTCTGCTCGATTTGACAACAGCAATGGGTAAGGTGACGACTGAACCATCGGCAATCCCTACTGTCACTCTCCCTACAGGTTGCAATCTCAATTTATTAGCCATCGCCTCGGTGATCAGAGTGCTGGAAGCACCCGTATCGAAAAGCATAGGAAATTTATACTTATTGTCGAAGGTGACTTCAACTATAGGGATGCCATGTTCTCTTGCTTTAATGGGAGCTTTAAAAGACTGGGGATTGGCATCAGCTAGGCAGGATTTTTTGGGCGCAATCGCTTTTTTCTGGGCATTTGAGCGACGAAATTCGATAGCTGTATCTGTAATCTTGACTTCATAACCTTTATAAAAGTCTTGTCCTAGCAATCCTATTTTCATCGCCGATGAAACTGCAACAGGCAAATCTCTCATTATATGACCATCAATTTCCATCGACTTGACTTTGGCAATGGGTACTACCACAACTGAACCGTCAGCGATCTCTGCTTGTCCTGCGCCTGAAGGTACTAACTTCAATCTTGTTGCCATCCCTCCTGTGATTAGAGTGCTAGAAGCACCTGTATCAAAGAGCATCTCGAATTTCTGAACGTCATTGAAGTTAACTTCAACTACGGGAATGCGACCCTGGTGATCTTTAATGGGAACAGAGAAAAACTCGGGATTAGTGTCAGAGCAAGCGTTGGGCGATGGCGGTGGAGTGGATTTTAGCTTGGCATCTGCTAGATAAGATCGATATTCGTTCAGCTTGTTTTGGGCAGTTGCGTAATAGCCACTGTTAGATGGCACAGCACTCAACAAGTTGATTGCCTCTTGCCACTGTTTTGCTGCCAGACTCCAATCGTCGCGAGAGACAGCCCCTTGAGAGATGTTCGTGGCACCTGTGGCGGTGTCAATTGCTCTAGAGAAGTTGTCAGATGCTGATTTCTGCGGCGGCTCAGGTGGTTTCGAGGGAGGTGCTACGGCAGTCCTAGGAGCAGGAGTCTGAGCCTCTGCTTGATTGACAGAGTTGTTGCTGCTGCAAGCAGTACTAACTAACGCTAAAGTTCCACAAAGAACAATCAGGGTGCCACGACGAAAGGTTGAATGTAACATGATTAAAGACCTCAAAGGAAACTATTTGGTTTAATAAGTCCTATCTCTGGCATAACAAAGAGATATGCAAGAAATCAGGGATGTCATCTATCTGACTGCCGAATCTCAGGGAACTTTTTATTAAGATTCCCTAGCATCCCTGCAAACTAACAGTCTTGACTTGAAAAGCACAATTTATTTAGAAGGCTTGCTACACAAGAGGTTGAAGATTTGGTTTGCTCAAGCAGGGTTGTCGTGTGGCTTACGCCAAGAAACCAGGTTTTTGCCAAAAATCCTGACTTTATCCTCAAATTCCGGTCAAAAAACCAGATTTCTGGTGCAAGCGCGTATAAGTTCTGTTAAACTTTATAATTAATAAGTTTTGCTTATCATAATCAATATAGGCAAGTCAACGCCAGAGTGTTCATAAACACAATCATGTATCTATTAAGAAATAGGGAGACTGAGTAAAGATATTTATGTTTTCATCAACTAGCTGAGATAATTTCATAGATATACAAAGTCTAAACTCATCATTTGCCACTTGAGAAAGGCGAATATGTAGAGCGGGAGCTAAACCAAATTTAAAACAAGCTGATTGATAATTAAGACATAACTGCTCAAGAGACGAATAGGAAAATTTACTAGCAGAGGCCAGTAAAAGCCAGTGTAGATCTGTAAGATTAACCATGCTATATACTCCAAAATTTTAA
>CAZZWA010000568.1:0-3388 GCA_964657555.1 uncultured Microcoleus sp. | reverse complement strand
TTGTGTGCAGATTAACTATGCTGAGCGACGTTGCTCTTCGTGCCGACCCTCAGCAAACTCTTCAATCATTTTGTTGTTGAAAGCTGGAATGTCATTAGGGTTGCGACTGGTAACCAATCCTTGGTCAACTACCACTTCTTGGTCAACCCAGGTAGCACCAGCGTTTCTCAGATCAGTCTGGAGCGAGGGCCAAGAGGTGAGAGTCCGCCCCTTGACTACACCGGCTTCAATCAGCGTCCAAGGGCCATGACAGATAGCAGCAACAGGTTTACCAGCCTCGAAAAAGGATTTGACGAACTGGACTGCTTTAGAATTGGTTCGCAGTTGATCGGGGTTCAAAACACCACCAGGCAATACCAGCGCATCGTAATCATTTGGGTTAGCACTGTCGAGAGATACATTTACCTCGATCTGATCTCCCTTATCGTGGTGGTTCCAACCCTGAATATTGCCACTTTTAGGTGAAATGACATGAGTTTGAGCGCCTGCTTGCTCAAGTGCCTGCTTTGGTTTGGTCAGTTCCACTTGCTCAACACCATCGGTGGCAAGAATGGCAACTTTTTTATTGCTCAATTGTTGAGTCATCTTCAATTTCCTCCGTTTTGCTGTTCTTTCGCATTGCTCCATTGCTAAATGTTGCGCCTGGTGAGGAGCTGTTATTCACCTGTGCATGTTTTTAGGCAATGGCATGACGAACGAAAATAACTGCTCATCTCTCCCCCTTATTGCTTTGGTCTAAACATACTAAACATATAAGGTCAAAAGGATAGATGAGGCTTTATATTTCACGTTAAGCAAGCTCAGGGGCGATCGCGTCCCACTATAGGCTTAGGAATTGTCAACTCCTGGGAAAAAGGCATAAGGGGCATTTGATCATGGGAATTATCTCAAGTACACTGGAGTGCCCATAATAAACACCCTCACTTCGTGCCACTATAGCTTGACAGCATGAACGTGCTAACACCTCGTGTCTCTCACCCCAAGTGGGAGAAGAGGTCTTTTTGCGGGTAATTCACAAAAATTCGGCTCCGGTTGCCCACTCTCTCCTTGCGGGTGGGAAGAATTGCCGCCCACCAACTTCGGTAACATGTTAAGAATTGAATCAAATTGCATCACTTCAAGCTAACAGGAGGTATTCAAGAAATTGAGGGACACCTAGAGGAGGTGAGACTCATGATAGGAGTATGGGTATTTCTTGGATGCTGCCTCGTTTTTGGCTTGCCGATTTTATGTGAGGCTGTATTTTATAGACAAGAGCAGCATTTTTGAATGACAAAGCTCATCGAGATGATACTTGTGACCAAATGATGAATATTGTCCCGCCCTGGTTTTTCCGTACCAGGGCTTTCCAAATAATAGAGATTTTTTAGATTCACGCCTACAGAATTCCTGCCCCAATGTCCACTAGTTTTGAGAGAAGGACAGACTTAGGTTATAGTGTTTAAATTGAGGAAATTTTATAATAAGATTAGCAATTCCTCAGTTTTGTGACTGAGACAAGGTTAATGAAAGTCGGTAATTGCGTGTAGATATAAAACTATGGATGCTGATGAACTGAAGCGGCGTTATGCCTCCGGGGATAGAGACTTTACGGGAGCCGATCTAACTAGAGTCAAGCTGATTGGAGCTAACCTAGTTGGAGTTAATCTATGGGGAGCCAATTTGACTGGAGCTAACCTAGCCAAAGCCAAATTATGGGGAGCCAACCTAAGTGGAGCTAATCTAGTGAGAGCTAACTTGACCAGAGCCAATCTGAGTGGAGCGAAACTGAGTGAAGCTAATTTACGGCAAGCTAGGCTAAATAATGCCAAGCTGTATGGAGCCAATCTGAGTGGAGCTTTCTATGATGAAAGCACCCAATTTTCTAAGGGGTTTGACCCGATAAGTAGAAATATGCGCAAGGTTTAACATCGATTAACGCCTTCTAATAACTTGCCTGCGGTTGCAAAACTCGCAATAGTGCTGGATAAGTTTGAGAATTTTGCTGTCAAGTGATAATTTGACGAAGCTCGTAAGCTTTATTCAAGACTTGATCTAAATATCCCAAAAGCCACAGACATGTAACCCGACAAACAATAAAATATAGGTAATCAGCGATCAGCTTTGAGCAGAGCCACTAGCTTTAAGTCCATCAATGAACCCTTCCCACATGCAGGCTTGGCTGGGAGCGAGATCAACATTCACAACTGTAGATAAACACCTATTACCGCTACCTAGCCCGATAATGGCGAAACTTGAACTGCAAAATTTGGAAAAAAGATACAGCCCTAAAGTTGTTCCCGTCAAAGATATCAGCATAGATGTTGATGAAGGAGAGTTTCTCACACTTCTAGGGCCATCGGGATGCGGGAAGTCAACACTGCTGCGGCTGATTGCCGGACTGGAGCAACCTACTCATGGTCAGGTGAGGATTGGCGGACGCAATGTGAACGGCTTTTCCCCTAGCGATCGCAATATTGCTATGGTGTTCCAAAGCTACGCCCTCTACCCCCACATGACGGTATATGAAAACATTGCTGCTAGTCTGAAGCTGCGCAAAATGCCTTTAGACGAAATCCAGAGGCGCGTAGATGAAGTTGCTGTTTCACTGGGACTAAAAGACTTAATGCAGCGCAAACCTAGCCAGTTGTCCGGAGGACAACGGCAACGGGTGGCCCTCGGACGCGCCTTAGTGCGGCAACCAGATGTGTTTTTGCTGGATGAACCTCTGAGTAATTTAGATGCTCTGCTGCGTGAACAGGTGCGAGCAGAACTCAAACAGATATTTAAGGCACAGAAGGCACCAGTAGTATATGTCACCCACGACCAGACGGAGGCAATGACCCTCTCAACTAAAGTAGCCGTTCTCTACAATGGCAATTTGCAGCAGCTATCCACCCCACAGCGCATCTACACCCATCCAGCCAGCCAGTTCGTAGCTGGTTTCGTGGGTAGTCCGCAAATGAATTTGCTGACCCTAAAATGCCAAGGGAATGCAGCTCTCCTCGGGGATTTCCAGATCCCCCTACCTCCTGGGCTACCCACTCCCCCAGAGACAGTCATGGGCATTCGCCCAGAACATATTCGCCTCGCTCAACCAGAGGATACACTAACGGTTCAGGGTCAGGTGTTTTTGGCGGAAAATCTAGGAATGCAGAATCTTATTAGTGTCCGAGTCAAGGGTCAAGATGCTGTAACCATACGCGCTTTGTTACCAACAGACCAAAAGTGGGAGGGAGAAACAGTAACTCTAGCTCTACCACCATCCTCGTTTCATTGGTTTGACGTGCAAACCGGCGATCGCTTCCCAACTTAAGTTTCATGCTTGATTTGTCAGCAGGCTGTGGCCTCCATAAGATGGAGCATAGTATTGAAGTATCTTTTCATTAGTTGAACAAAGTATTCATAT
>CAZZWA010000567.1:0-3388 GCA_964657555.1 uncultured Microcoleus sp. | reverse complement strand
GCCAAATTTTGATGGTTTTGTCCGCACTGCCACTGACTAGAGTTTTTCCATCTGGGCTGAAAGCGACGGCACAAACCTGATCTGCATGCCCCGTGAGGGTATAGATTTCCTTACCTGTGTTCAACTGCCAAATCTTGATAGTCTGATCAAAACTAGCACTGGCGAGAGTTTGCCCATCTGGACTGAAAGCAACAGCACAAATTCTATCTGCATGCCCCCTAAGAGTGCAGATTTCCTCTGCCGTCTCCAACTGCCACAGCTTGATTTCTGACAAACTTCCACTAGCTAGCGTCTGACCATCTGGGCTAAAGGCAACAGAAAAAATAGAGCTGGAATGAGTGGTGATCGAGCGAATGAGTTTACCGTTTAATTGCCGAATTCTCAGTGGCTTTTCTAAACCGCCACTGACAAAAGTCTTTCCATCCGGGCTGATGGCAATGGATAAGACTTGGGCTGAAGACCCTGTAAGGGTACGCAGTTCTTTCCCTGTATTGACCTGCCACAACTTAATAGTTCGATCAGCACTACCACTGACAAGAATCTGCCCACTGAGGCTAATGGCAACAGATGAAACCTCGTTTGAGTGTCCAGAAAACCAACCTCCGAGAGTGCGGATCAGCTTTCCGGTGATTGGATGACACAGTTTGATGGTTTTGTCAGCACTACCACTAGCAAGAGTCTTTCCATCTGGGCTGATGGCAACGCAAAGAACTCGTTCTGAATGCTCAGTGAAGGTGCGGATTAACTTCCCAGTACTCATTTGCCACAGCTTAACAGTTTTGTCAAAGCTACCACTGACAAGAGCCTTGCCATTCTGGCTAATGGCAACGGCAGCAACTACGTCTGAATGACCTGTGAGGGTGCGTATACATTGCCAAGGTGATGCTGATGAAGACGGCTTTGGTGGTGACGATGCTGGAGCAGGTTGTGTATTTTTAGATTTCCGAGCCAGCTCTGAGGCTTTCTCGTAATCTGACTTGGCTCTACTATTTTCTCCAACTATACAGTAAGCAAATCCACGGTGTCTGTAGGCTTCAACATAATTAGGTTCAATACGAATTGCTTGGGTGAAATCATCAATTGCTTTATAGTACCTTTTGCGTTTAATGTTCTTCACACCTTCCGTGTAGTGGAGTTCAGCAAGCGATGATGAAGTTGGGGAAGTTTTTTGACGAACACTTTGATGTGGAGAGATTAGCTGACAAGATTTTAGCTGTTCGTAAGCCTCGTTAATTTTTTTTATTTCCTCTTCAGCCTTCTGCTTTTGCTGAGGATCGTCAAAAAAAAGGTCGGGATGCCAAGCCTTGGCTAGCTGTCGGTAGGCTTGCTTAACCTCCTCCTGTGATGCACCAGGTCTAAGCCCTAGGATTTTGTAGGAACTATGGATACTATTCATGTACAACTATACTAACCAGTGCGTGGGCTGCCGCGCTTGATTTATTTCATAATAAATTGAAATATAAGTTCGTGCAATAGGGTATGACAGTTCAGAGTTTTTGCATTAGTTCTGTCTTAGCTGTGAGTGGCGATCGCCACTCACAGCTACCAATGCAATTTGGCTAACGCGAAACGTCTCTACACAGTCCTAAATTCTCACCGACTCTTAAGAGTAGGAGTCTATTGTACAACTTTTACCCATCCATCCAAAGTGAAATCAGGTTCATCGGGGATGCGTTTTTTTTGGGTTACAGTCAAAATAGAGATGCCAATCATAACGTTTGTTGAGTTATAAGGAATAGTTGGGATTGGCTGGTAGAGAAATAGCGATCAACCCAGGCGTTCTAGATAGTTTAAAAAAAGTTCTGTAGATAGTCTTTTCATTTTGATTGTAATTTTGGAGGGAAAACTCGACTGAGCTTACGTATTGAGAAACATAGTGAACGTAAAACCAAAAAGTTGGATGTTCACATAGGTAGCTTCTTTGGTGGTTTAGCTTCCTTCAATCTCACAGTTTCTTGTGATTCAGGCAGCCACGTACTCTCCACTCGCGGCTAGGCTCTTGAGTAACGATTGATTCTGTGGGTAGCGAGTTAAGGTTAGGCTCTGCTGTTAAAACAGGTATCTCAATATTTGTCGTAGATATTTTTGCCTGAACAAGATTCAGAATTTGTATAAAATTTCAGCTTCCTGGTCGAACAAACGCCTTGCTACCTGCAAAACCGACTCATGGTTACTCTTAGGCTTGAGTTGCTTGGCTACACCTTTAAGAAACCCTTTTCTCTAGTCTTATAAATACATATGTACTACAATCAGGTAAATTCATCAGTTATCGTGAGCAAATTGAATGCCAACGGCACTATTGATACCATATTGAAACAATTTTGCATTACTTCAGATTCCTGAAAACAGCTTATGTAATCAATTATATCAATCCAAAAGCTAAAATATAAAACTTAAAATGGTGTGAGTCACGATATGCTGGCTTGAAGACTTGTAAAACATTGGACATAATTTCCAATGCCGCCGGATGTTGCGGCTTTAGAGAGAGTATCTTGGTGAGGTTCTAGATGGTGAGAGCAGTTGAGTTAATTGAAAGGGATTTGGCAGCGCTACAGGAAGCGCTCACAGTGCTAACAGAAGAATTTCACAATACCTACGACCGATACTTAACCAGCTTGGGGCAAGCTATACGGCAGCAGTTAATCCAGGCAAGTTATCATCTTTGCACCCAAGGTTATCCGCAACCTTTTCTCAGTTTGTCCTTCAGCCACAGGCAACAACTGCAGCAAAGCATCAGGCAGATAGCTCAAAAGGCTGCTCAACAGTTGTTGCTGCTCACAAAGAAACAGAATTCAGAGATAACGCCTACCTCAGATTTCCCAGCAGATGAAAATGAAGAATCAACGCCGCCATCTCAACTCAGCATTCTGAACATAGATAATATAGATAGCCCAGACGACTTGGCTCAGTCGCAGGAGAACTTGGAAAAAGCGATCGCCCAAATGATCGCCAACCTCTCTCGCGACACCAATCGCCTTCTACAAGAGACTGGCATCTTACCAAGGAAACTGCCGGAAGCAATTCTAGAAGTTGCTGGAAAAGCCGAGGCTGCTGGTGAAATGATGACTGGGCCGCCCAATCTCTTAAACTTATTAGTTGAAGCAGAAAATTCTGAGGATTCCGAGCTTCCCAGCGTGACGCATATCATCGCGATTCATCTACGCTTATCCGAGATTGAGTTTGCTGACTCGGCATCAATGACGGGACGCAACCAGATTCGCAGTCTCTTATCGCGCTTGAGCGCACTCCGGCGAGACTACCACAAAAAACAGCGAGAGCGCACCATTGCTAACGCCGAAGCCGCTTGGCGTGCCAGTTGGTTTGAAGATTAGCTGTTTGTCCGTTGTTTATGACTACTGACTGCTGACCAATGACCACTGACTAATGA
>CAZZWA010000566.1:0-3391 GCA_964657555.1 uncultured Microcoleus sp. | reverse complement strand
GGATAATGTTAATTGCGATGGAGCTTAGAAACATGGATTTTGGTCAGGATATTGCTTTCCACGACCAACGGGTTGAGCCTCTACAAGGAGATTTATCATGCTTCGGAGATTGTGGTCATTTCGCGATCGCTCTCGCATTCTTCATTTAACCTGGTTTGCCTTCTTTGTCTCATTTGTCGTTTGGTTTAACATTGCTTCTCTTGCCGGGATTTCAAGATGAAAAAAGTTCAGCGATATGAAAAAGTTTTGACTTTGGTTTCTTTTGAAAAACCGTCTGCAAAGCACCATTGGCTATGGCAATATCTTACTAGATTTATACATAGACTTCTGCATGGAAGCGCCATTCAACCCCACTTCCCTTATCGGCAAATATTATTCTCTTTCCTAGGCGGTTTTTTCGGGATTGCGGTTCTTGCCTATCTCACTACTAAGAGTGGCTATCCCCTAGTTGCTGCACCCTTTGGAGCAACCGCTGTTCTCATCTTTGGTGTGCCAGAAAGTCCCCTTGCACAACCCCGTAATGTCGTTGGTGGAAACTTTATCGCCGCACTCGTGTCTGTTGTCCTGGTTCATTTCTTTGGATCGGTACCTTGGGTGATGGCTTTAGCAGTAGCAACCGCCATTATGCTGATGCAATTAACTAAAACCACTCATCCGCCAGGAGGGGCAGTTGCTCTGTTAGGAGTGATCAGTCATGCATCTTGGCGTTTCGCCCTAACCCCGATTTTGGTGGGGTCTGTGTTGATTGTTCTTTGCACGGTCATTTTCAATAACCTGGTTCCAGGCAGACCATATCCAAAGCACTGGATTTAGACAGCTGTACTCTGTCAAACATAAGGATCTTTTTCACGATCCGAAGATTACTGTCATTTCGCGATCGCATTCTTCACTTGGCTTACCAGGGCGAGTTTGGTCATCACAGCAGCCCGAATGGATTTTAGATACCTCGGCTCACTCAGAAACTCACTTTTTGCGACATTACATTGCGAAAGCGTTTGGGATTAAAAGTTGCCTTTAAAAACTGTTTCTAAAGGAGAACATCAGTCACTATGCACGAGATCAGTCACTCAAAATCCCTGTCAACTCTGCTGCTAGAGGCAACCGACTACCTCCGACTGTTTGATCGAGAACACCCTCAACCAGAGTCACACGTCCAAGCACGACTAGCAAAGGTCTATCAGGAATATAGGCAAACACAAACCTACTGGCAAACTCCAGCAGAACTTGCCTACGGAGCCAAAGTTGCTTGGCGCAACAGCGCAAATTGCATTGGGAGAATCTTCTGGCAGTCCCTAAATGTCCGTGACTTGCGCCATCTGACGACAGCCCAAGAGATTTTTGCCGCCCTCGTTGAGCACATTGAGTTAGCAACCAATAATGGCAGTATCCGCCCTTACATTAGTATTTTTGCACCTCAACAACCGGGTAAAAAAGGCATTCGTATTTGGAACCCACAACTCATTCGCTATGCTGGATACCGTCAAGTAAATGGCTCAGTTGTGGGCGATCCAGCGTACTGCGAATTTACCGAGATGTGTCAGCATTTGGGTTGGATAGGCAGAGGAACTCGATTTGATGTGTTACCTCTGATTATCCAAATGCCAGAGCAGCCCCTTCAATGGTTTGAGATTCCATCGCGGGCAATTTTGGAAGTGCTAATTAGCCATCCTGACTACCCTTGGTTTGCTGATTTAGGTTTGAGGTGGCATGCCTTACCGGCCGTGTCGGACTGGCGTTTAGAGATTGGTGGTGTGTCTTACCCGGCAGCTCCCTTTAGTGGTTGGTATATGTGTACAGAAATCGGTGCCCGCAACTTAGGAGATGTGCAGCGTTACAACTTATTGCCCATTATTGCAGAAAAAATGGGGTTGGATACTCGCTCTAAACTTTCTCTATGGAAAGATCAGGCGTTGGTGGCATTAAATACGGCGGTACTTCATTCCTTCGCGCAGCAGGGCGTGTCGATTGTCGATCACCATACGGCTTCATCTCAGTTTATTCAACACATGGAACGAGAAGCGCAGGCTGGTAGGATGGTTCCTGCTGATTGGGGCAGAATTGTTCCGCCTATGTCTGCTTCTGCCACCGAAGTGTTTCACCGAGAGATGGAGAATGTTTGCTTGAAACCAAACTTTTTTCCTCAAGCCGGAACCCTCAAGCGACAGGCAACTGACTGTAACTGACCCCCTAGCCCAGCATTGTCTGACTACACAACCCGAACCGCTATAATGCGATCGCTTCAGAATAGAGAAGTACTATTCGCCAGAGGGCTAACTCATGACCGTTGCGATCGCCACACCTATCAATCACATTAAGTTGGCTCCTGGTAGATATCTTCATTTCTACGAACTAGCTGCCCAGAGTAAAGAGATTTCATATTGATTAAACGTCGAATCTGCACTCACAAGAGTCATATCCTCTATCTGAGCCTGTGCAATCAGCATTCTGTCAAAAGGATCGCGATGATGTAGAGGTAACACAGCTACCCGCAGAGCATGTAAAACTTTAATCTCTAGTGATCTAGCTCCTAATTGAGTCATGCGAGTAGAGACATAATCATCTATTTGTTCTGGCAGAGGCAATTTACCGATTGCTACCTTAATCCCCATCTCCCAAACACTAGCAACTGAGAACCATACTTCGTTAGTTTCATCCGCAATTTGTTTGATCGCGTCCTCATTCAACTTTTCTGGTTGAGCAAACCACCATAACCAGCATTGTGTATCTAGCAGAAGCCTCACTCTATACCACCCTCAAATGCCACTAGAATATCTTCTGATAAAGGTGCATTAAAGTCATCTGGCACTATAAACTTCCCTCGATCTTGCCCTAGACTAGACCGTCGATCCAGCGATGTCCGAAATGGAACAAGCTTAGCAATTGGAATACCTCGGTTTGAAATAACAATTTCCTCTCCGAGTTCCACACGGGACAATAGCCGAGAGAGGTTTGTCTTAGCTTGATGAATGTTTACCGTTTCCATAGCATCCGAAAGAACTAAGTTTTTAAACTTAGTTTACCATAACCTGGTAACTGTGCAAGATCGGGTTAAAGTGGAGCTACAAGTAACTTAGAAGCAACGCTGCATAACAAGTTGATGCAGTGGACGGGTAGAAGCTCTCGGTGGGGATGCCGAGGTTACTTGCCGCCGCTTATTTTGGTTGTTAAGAGGTCAAAATGGCTGCAACCGCGATCGCACTCTTCTGACCGGCTCCATCTTAAAACCCCAGAAACATTTAGAACAATATCCTCAGATTGTTTTTGACCAAGAAGCAATCGTTGAGATGGTCAGACTTGACGATTTGTTGTCCGAAAAAGAGAACTATAATTTTCTCACTACTGAGATCTTGCACCTACCCGATGACCCGCCAGGGAATTAATTCCCTGGCTA
>CAZZWA010000565.1:0-3391 GCA_964657555.1 uncultured Microcoleus sp. | reverse complement strand
ATACCAATTTCATTTAATTTGGCTACAGATGAATGCTGTAGAGACGTTGCATGCAACGTCTCTACAAAAACTTCCGATCAGCAACGCCCAAATTCTAACTCTACAAAGACAATGCAAGAATTCTCTTCAACAATATCAAATTCTCCCTTCTCCACTGGACTACCGGCCTTATATGTCATAGCTTTCTTGTCCGGCATCTCTATAGGGCTGTTTAATCCCTTTATCTCAACACTCATGGCTCAACATCATGTTGATGATCTATGGATAGGAGCAAATTCCACGGTATATTTTCTCGCTATAGCCCTGGGAACACCCTTGGTGGCAAAGATATTGCGCCAAATAGGGCTGCGTCGAACTATGATGTTGGGCTTGGTGCTTATGGGTTGTAGTGCACCCTTGTTTCCCATGACTACGCAACTGCCTTTATGGTTTGTCATCCGCGCTGTCATGGGGATTGCTTCCTGTTTGTACTTAGTTTGCGGACAAACTGGATTGAACTATTTTTGTCATGAAAGTAATCGGGCGATCGTCAGTGGTTTGCATGCTATGGCCTTCAGCTTCGGATTCGGGATCGGTCCAGTCATTGGTTCCACCCTCTATAACGTTTCCCCGAAACTTACTTTTTCTTTGGGTAGTATTTTAGTCCTCAGCGGTGTAGTTGTCGTCTGGATAGGTCTGCCTGAAAAGTTTGTCGTTTTTCAACCGTCGTCACGTAGCAAGATTTTCCAAAAGCTCACACTCCCTCTTCATGGTGCATTTGCCTATGGTTTTGCTGTATCTACTTTGGTCTCCCTATATCCCGTGTATCTGTGGCGACAGCACTACAGCATGGAACAGATAGGTTATACCTTTTCTGTATTTATAGTTGGAGGTCTGCTCACTACCGTTCCGTTTACCCATCTAGCAGACCGATTTGGTAGATTAAAGATTCTTTTGGGTAGTGTGTGTATTGTCCTACTTTCTATCTTGTCTCTTTCATTGACCAATAACTCGATTGCAACCCAAATATTTTCCTTTACGGCTGGAGCTGGATTAAGTCCAGTTTTTCCCTTAGCATTGTCATTGATTGGAGAAAAACTTTCCAAAAATGAATTATCTTCTGGAAGTGCCCTGTTCACAGGTGTATATAGTTCTGGATGTACTTCTGGGCCAATACTTTCTTCTTTGACAATGAAAATTTTTGGTGCTAATTACTTGTTTAGTTTAACAGTAATAATGTTCGGCATATTTTGGTTTAGATTACTAAACCAAAACAAAAAAATTAGTGTAAGCTATAAATAGCACAAAATTCTTTTTTAAAAGAATTTTGATAATCCGTCAATTTATTTAGGACAAACAAATGGAAATTTACACAGAGATTGAAATCAAATCAAAAGCTGAAAAAGTTTGGGAAATCTTGATAAACCTGAATAATTACTCCAACTGGAATCCTTTTCTAATACAAGCAAGTGGAGACGTTAAAGAAGGCGCTAAAATTAATATTCATGCACAACCACCCGGTTTAAAGAGTATGGCTTTTAGCCCAACAATTATTAAATCAGAAGAAAACCGGGAATTAAGATGGAAAGGCAAGTTTCTCATACCTGGTCTGTTTGACGGAGAACATATTTTCATTATTGAAGAATTAGGAAATAAAGGCGTTCGTTTGATCCAAAAAGAGTTCTATTCAGGTTTAATTATTCTGTTGATGGGAAAAAAGCTAGGCGAAAATACCCGAAAAGGCTTTGAATTAATGAATCAGGCGGTCAAAGAAAGAGCAGAATTAAAAACCTTATAGAAACCCGACAAAATCCAAGGAGATTAGTGATGCCTAGTGATGTAACTTCCACCAACGCTTTATCCCAAATCAAGGTTCCTGGCCCCAGTCTACTAGCCTCGCTTATTAGCTTTACGGGAATGTGGAACAATCCTATTCAGTTTCTTGATAAACTGCACAATCAGTATGGGGATGTAGCTCGCTTAAACCTCGGTGATAATCAAATCATCGTCATCAACAATGCTCAACATATCAAGTATATTCTGCAAGAGAACATCAATAATTACAAAAAGCTCAAGCGTTTGGAAATGGAAACCAAGCTGCTTTTTGGAGAAGGGTGGACTGATAAAATTAATCGCCAGATCATCCGACCCTTTTTTGAGCCGCAGCAGGTAGCGCGTATGGACACGGCTATAGCAGATGTAACTCAGAAGATGCTGGATCGCTGGCGGACTTTTGCCGACAAACATCAACCATTTGATGTGGCGGCAGAAATGATGAATCTCAGTCTCTCGTTTACAGCAAAGACTGTGATTGACCATGATTTCCACACCGGGTTGGATGATGTTGCTCTGGCAATGAAAACTATCATAAATCACTTCAATGCCCGTGCTGTGTCTAACTTCAATCTGCCTGATAGCTTTCCTACACCAGCTAATCGTAGATATGTGGCGGCTGTACGCACGGTTCAAACAGCAGTAGCTCAAATCATTGAAGAGCGCCAACATAATGGGAGAGATAAAGCAGATTTGCTTTCTGTGTTGCAGTTATGGCGTGATCAGGAAACGGGCACAGGTTTGAGTCCCAAACTTTTACGCGAGCGGCTACTGTGGATTCTTCTACCCGCATTTGAACCTATCGGAAGAGTGCTTTCCTGGATCTGGTATCTGCTATCACTCCACCCAAATGTTGAGCGTCAGATGCAAGCAGAGCTGACAAAAGTACTCGGTGGTCGTCAACCAACTTTCAACGATCTCCCAAATCTTAATTACACCAAGATGGTGGTACAGGAAACACTCCGGCTTTATCCTCCATTTTGGGTGATTGGTCGTGAAGCCATCGAAGACGACGAAGTTGGCGGTTTTCACATACCAGCTAAATCAACCCTTCTGTTCAATATTTACGGGGTACTGCACAATCCGAGTTACTGGGATAATCCCGAGAGCTTCGACCCTGAACGCTTCATGCCAGAACGTTCTAAGAATCGCCCAGGTGCTGCCTATATTCCTTTTAGTATCGGCCCTCGCGCTTGTCTAGGGTATAACCTAGCTATCATGCAAATACAGTTAGTTCTCGCGATGGTAGCACAAGCCTACCGTTTAGAATTGGTGCCAGGATATCCAGTAGAGCCAGCTGCAATGTTCTGCTTGTTGCCGCGTCATGGCATTATGACGACTGCGTCTCAAAGGATCTAATTCATTCCTCACTCATTTGGTAGTGTTTGGGTACGCTTGGGTTATCTTTGAGTCCCAGCTAGGAATTGAGGCCCCCTCTCATCGATTTAGGAAGCTTTTCAAACATGCTCCAAGCTGCGCACAACTTTCAATTTATCAGTGCGTAAGTCCTAAAAAGTTTAGTTACTGACATCTTGCACGATTCTCGGTAAGTTGCCACACCCGCCCGGAGTTTAAACTC
>CAZZWA010000564.1:1573-3394 GCA_964657555.1 uncultured Microcoleus sp. | reverse complement strand
ACTTTAGAGAGTGAGGATTCTAATGCCTCATTTTAGCTGTGTCACGCCACTACGATTTTCAGATTTACTTTATAAATCAGCTCTAATAAAGATAAAGGTTTACGCTTGGATTCCTCACTTCTTTGCTTGGCAACGCTACCGCGATCGCCCCGCCTGCTTTGCCCGAATGGCAGAACGGACTAACTTTACCTGATAAGGATCGGCATCTTTGCGCCAAATGACGCGATGCCCTCTCAACTCGGCACAGTGCTCTTCCAAACATTTCAGCCAACCCTGGCGATCGCTAATTGCCTTCCAATTATCTAGCAACCCCCAATCCTCTTCTTGCCGACTCAACTTGGCAAATTTCTCGTAGAGGGGATAGTCGGATTTCACTAGTAAATCCTTCTGATGCAGTAGTGGCGGATTGTCATTTGGATCATAGTCTCGGTAGTGAACGTGCAAATCCCTCAGATCAATTTCCATACTTGTGTACAGTGCCGGATGAGGAGCGGTATCGAAGTCCGGGTAAAACTGATAAGTAATCTTAGGCTGGCGGGAGTGAAACTTGACAACCGTCGCCTCTTCTGGACGACCGATGGTGCGGGAAGCACAACCCTCATACAGACGTAGTAGCGGGTCAACAGCCTCGATCGCCGAAACATGAACCCAAAGAGAATTGGGAAGCTTCTTACCGATGGGGCTACTCTGACAGCGTTCCGCAATTGTCTCTAAATTCCCTACACTGATCAGCATGATATCAGCCGCAGTGCAAGCTTGGTGGTAGCCACCGAAAAGGCACTTGACATCGTTGCGAACATCTGGAGCTAAATCTCGCAGTTTGGGACGACGGCTGAAGTGGGAAAGGGCAAGATAAACCAGAAGATCTTGACGACGACGCTCAGTAATTTCATCCCACTCTTGAGGATTTGTTGCTTGTAGAACTATCTGGAAAGCGCGGCGCAAGTTGCCAAATTCAGCGCTCAATGCTTCCTCTTGGGGCAATTCGTCCTTAACTGGGAGTCGCCCTCGCTCAGCCACAAACGCCATCAGGGGAGCCAACAGTTCTTTGTAGTCCTCAAATCGCTTGCTAGCAAGTTGAATCCTGGGAACCGAGACACGCGATCGGAACCGAGACGCTCTAAAACTTTGTGCCTGTGCTTCATCTCGAAAAATGAAGTAGACACCCAGAGCCACTGGAACTGCATCGACTCCCAGTACTTGGTCGATGTAGAGCTTCAGTTCCTCCTGATCATAGTACTTTTGAAACGTATTTCGCGTCGTGATTACCCCATCCCCGTAGGCAATCTGACTGTTCCCTTGAGTAATCAAAACTTGCGCTGCCACAATCAGCACTTTGCGGGTTAGTTCCCAGGCTTTAATCAATACCTCTCGTCGCTCGGCTTGGGATTCAATCACGTTGATGACATAGCCCAAGTTGACGATATCTGCCGAACTTAGGGGTGTATCGGGGCGATAATAAGGGTCCCAACCGGAACTGCTGTAACCCAATTTGGCAACTCGCTCGATGTCTCCCCCCAGTCCGCAGCCATAGTCAAAAAATGTTGTTTCTGGGGTGAAAAGACTTGTTTCCAAGGCTAGGCGCATCGGCTTGGAAAAATCGTTGCGGCTGATGGCGGCTTTGTGTCGGTCAATCTTGATTGAGGAATGGGAATTGACAAGCGATCGGTGAACCAGGCTGTGCCCCTGAAACGCCACCTTGAACTGTGCGAGTCGCTCCTCCCATGCCAACCGAGTACCAATCACACGAGGATTATCCAGTAGTCCCAGCGCTTGTTCTTGACGAGTCAATGCTGTAAACTGCTGGTAGTGTGGATACTC
>CAZZWA010000564.1:0-1473 GCA_964657555.1 uncultured Microcoleus sp. | reverse complement strand
TGGACATATAGAGCCTCAGGCAAAAGCTTGCCCACCTTACTGCGTTGGCAAGCCGTAAAAATTTCGCTGAATTGGTCAAGGCTACAGAACATGGGTTTAGCAGCTTTAGCTTTCAACTGCTAACATTGATTAGCACTTAATTATGCTAATGCTATCTTGCATACACAAGTAGTTTAGATCCCTGACTTCTTAAAGAAGTCGGGGATCTCACCTTCACGAATCATTTAGGATTGCTATGGAGCAATGACTCAAGATGGAGTTTAACAGCTTCTAGACTGGCTTTCTCATAACATACAACCGCACTTCATCGTGAAACAGATCGACCTGCCTTCAGAGGGCATTATCACTCAAGTCCCTAATGTAAATCCCGTCTTTGCCCGTCACGAGACGTTTCACCCTCGGTTTGGCTGGCTTAAGAAGGGTTTTGATTGGGCAGAGCGAGATTCAGGAATTTTCTTGCAGGAAGATGCACCTATACGCTTGGGCGTTGGTAAGAATATGGTGCGCTCAATTCGTTACTGGTGTTCGGCTTTCAAGGTGTTGGAGAATGATACTCCCTCGGAATTTGGCAAACAGCTTTTGGCTGAGGGTGGATGGGATGAGTTTTTGGAAGCGCCAGCATCTCTATGGTTACTGCATTGGAATCTACTCAAGCCAACCTGTGAGGCGGCAGCTTGGTATTTTACGTTTCATGTTTTCCGTCAGGTTGAATTTTCCAGAGATGATTTACTTGAGGCGCTTTGTAAATACAGGGATAGTCTGGGGAGTCGTGTTGTAGAGGCTTCACTACAAAAAGATATTAGCTGCATGATGCGGATGTATGTGGAACAAGGTGCTAAGGTGGGTGCAAGCGAGGATTCCATAGACTGTCCTTTCACAGAACTAGGTATTATCCAGGCAGTAGGAAACTCCAAGTATTATGCTTTTCAAGTTGGTTCCAAAACTAACCTGCCTGCTGAAGTCATAGTTGCCGCTTGTTTGGAATTCGCTGCCTCGAAGGGAAAGCAGAAAACGATATCTATCTCTAGCCTGACGTTCGATGTCGGTAGTCCAGGTTTAGCGTTTAAGTTGAATGAAAACGCTATCTGTGATGCAATTGAATGGGTAGAGCGATACTCAGACGATATCAAACTTTCCGACTCGGCTGGGTTGATTCAGTTTTCCTTTACAAGGGATGCAGATGAGTTGGCACAAAATCTCCTGCACAGGTACTTCAGTGCTAGCCTTAATCCTAGGACTTACGCACCCTAACGCCAGTTCAAGGGTTTGAGATTCTGAGCGATCGCCTCATTATGACGCAATTTCACCCAGTGCGCAAGTCCTTAATCCCTAAGAGGGATTGAAACTAGGCAGCTCGTTGTACATATCCTACAGCCAAAAATTACCAAGCAGATGGCTCTATCAGTGGAGCGTAACCATGAAAAAACCACTCTCTAAATATTTCAGTCTCAATCGTCGCTATTCTCGCTCGAT
>CAZZWA010000563.1:3125-3416 GCA_964657555.1 uncultured Microcoleus sp. | reverse complement strand
CCATCATTTTCTCAGTGCTATTTTCCGATCGCTTGTCTTTAGTCTAAACTCCAGAATTCAGCCAACGGGTAAGAACGATGGCTGACGTGTTTTTGATTGTCCCCGTCCTTGTCCCAACGGACAATCCAATCACCGTTAAAATCCCGCTGACCCTCGATAGTACCTATATCACCATTACGCACGTGTGTGGGTTCAACATGACGGACGCGATCGCCGACCTTGATTTGTTCACTGTCATCACACCTGTCATCATTTTTCAAACTGTCATCATGAGTGATGACAGGTGTGATG
>CAZZWA010000563.1:0-3115 GCA_964657555.1 uncultured Microcoleus sp. | reverse complement strand
TGCAAACCCTTTAACAGCAGGATTTTCAGGGCAACTGTCATCATTGTCATCAACAGTATTGTCCATTCTTGTTTTTTGCTCTTCAAAGGTTAAAGAACCCGATCTGTCATCTGGGCGATCGCTATCCCATTTTTTATCTAAAAAGTCACTCGCCATCGAGTTTGAAGAATCGTTCAATGGATCGACAAAAAGTGATGACAGTGATGACAGTTGTTTTTTTGAACCATTTTTTTCAGTATTATCAATGGTTTCAGAGTTTATCCATCTGTCATCACATCTGTCGTCACCCTTGATGACAGATCGATTTTTGATGACAGATGGATTGGTTGAAGGAATAAAAGTAATGGATTTTTTGAAACCAAATTCCACTCGCCCGTAACCCATTGTTTCTAGTTCCTTGAAGTATTCCAGCACTTGTGAGGTTTTAGCCTTCCTTTGTAAGCAACCTCTGATGGCATCTCTGGCGGTTAGTTGACCCTTAGCTTTGGCAACTGTCATCAACTTGGACAGGACTGATGACAGTGATGACAGTGAGTTTTGATTAGCCGCAGCCTCACTGTGGAACAAATAAACTTGACCAAGATAAAACTCAGCCAATTCCATAGCGGAATCCACTCGCTCAATGGGAATGACTGCAGTTGGTTCCACCCCAAGAGCTGCGCTCCACAACAGATGAAGGATTCCGGCTAATCGGGCAGCTTGTCCGGGAATCTTTGCAATGGCTGAGCGCAGCCCCTGCCTGGGTTCGGCAATCTTGCGGTCTTCTACGGATTTATGCCATTCTCTGAAGACTAAATAAGTATCGCGGTCGATAACCATCTCTATCATTGGGAGTTGGTCAAGCTTTCTGTAGATGAAGTCGAGCAAGCCAGAGATGTTTACACGGAAATCGTCTTCGGGGAGATACTGAGCGCGGGTTGGCTGGAGATACCAGAGAAACCGTGCCCATTCTCCTTGAGAATCCTGCATATCACCCATAATTTTGCGTAGGCGGTCAGGTTGGATTGTTCCACCAATGGAAGCAGAATCCACAGAGAGCGATATGCGTTGCCCTCCTACCCGGTTTTTCTTAATTCCACCTCCGCTCCAGCCAGAGAGGAAGCTTTCTTTATCACTACCCTTGCCACCCTTATATGCTCCATAAGAGGAGAAAAGTCCCGACAATTCATCCTTACGGAATAACAGTCCAGAATCGGGCTGATTAACCTTGATGGCATCAAGCGCCTCGACCGTGATGTCATTAACAAAGTATTCTCGTGGTGGATTAGGCTTGTGAGGCTTTTCGTCGCCCTTTTGCCATCTCGAGCAATCAGTCTCGAACCGTTGCATTGCTTGCTGATAGCGGTCGTCCTCCAACCGCTGGTACTCAACCAAGGGTGAGGTCATTGCCTTAATCATGGAGCTTTTCCGGGAGCCTGATTCAGCAACAACGCCAGTGTAAAAGATAAGCGGTTCCTTAAATGTTGAGTTAATTGCAACCTGTGAACCTGGTTTTAAGAGACTTGCGGCAGTGGGAAGTAGCAGTGTGAGCAATGCTGCTGCGTCTACCTCCATATGTTGAGCGAGTTGGTAAATGGGTCCAGCTAGGGACGGGTGAAGGAATTTTGATAAATCAAAATCACGTGTGCTTAACTCCTGTAACAGATCAATCTCTTCAATGACCAAGGAGCGATCGCTTTCTGTTTCCAATTCTTTGGAGATGGTCAATACCAAGTTTTTAAAAGCGGGGGAAGCAACACTTGGGTATTTTTGGTGTACGGCTAGGAGGGCGATTTCTAGTTGCGAGCCACAAATTCCACTGCCTAGGATGAGTCTAATCTCCTGGGCAAGAGCGTTAGTATCTGGAAGTTCACGGATGATAGGAATAACCTTGTCTGGAAGCAAGTTTTTCCTACTCTCAGCACGATTGCTGACACTGCCTGTAGTACTGTTATTTCGCCTCCAAGCTGCACCACAGTTTCTGAGGGCATCATCGCTGAGAGTGGGTGTGGGGTTGGATAAAGAAGCTGAAGTCCATATCCCTTCAGCTTCTAATGCATCAATTGTCGGCGAGCATCTATTACAGTAGTCATCAAATAAATGCCTTGGATCTCCACTAAATGCCTCTCCCAATTCGGACAATCGTTTCGCAGTGCCGATAAGATTACGAGCCAACATCGCACCAGTTGTGTTTCTTATCCCCTCGGATGCTCCGCCCTCAATGAAGATGCGATCAATTTTTCTAAGGTATTGTATTAAGGGTACGTCAAGAGTCATCAAACTTGATGACACTGATTTACTGGCCCGAACTTCTTTTTGTTGAGGTTTTACAATTGCTCGCAGCTCATCAAAACTGTATTTCTTTCCACTACTGCTGATAATCTGAGATTGAAAAGCCCCCTTTTGGGACAAGTGCCAACCTCCAGCAAGGCGCATCACCCTTGAAGGATTTTTAATCGAGCGATCGCCGTCAGCAAATTCCAATAAATCTGCCTGCAATGGCTTCCAAAGCTCGGGTGAGACAAATTCCTCAAAAACCCAATAAGAGTGAATACTTTTCCCACCCGAATCGACTTGAAATGTAGGCTCGGGCAGCCCAAGCAACTTCCATAGCTCGATCTGAACAACTTTGTCTAGATCGTCATGTTCGTAAAATATGGCACGGCAGGTTTTAACAGATTTGTCGTTGTCTCCGCCTCCGTTGACGACGAAGTAAACGCCTCTACTCTGTATTTGCCACTTATGCACGATATCTATCAGCTCTTTTAATGTCTTTGCTTTGCTCTTTCTTCCCGGATCATTAAATCTACGCGGATCGTCTTTGTGGAAAAAAGCGCGGAGGTAAATTGCTTCGCCAAGCTTGTAACCCAGCAGTTCAAGCTGTTTTTTAACTTGATTTGCGTCAATATTAAGCTGACTGGTTAATTTCTCCCCCCCTTCAGTCGGAATATTAGTCGCATGACATGCTACACTCAGATTATCATTTAAGCAGTTGCTTAAGTTAGAAATCTTGTCGTTGTCGTTAGTTTCTGAGCAGTGGGTTGCTTCTGTCTCAGGAGAATTGCTAGCAGCAAAACTCAAAGGTTCATTCAATTGACGAAAAGATTTGCTAGTACCGCTTTTTAGGTTCATCATA
>CAZZWA010000562.1:0-3420 GCA_964657555.1 uncultured Microcoleus sp. | reverse complement strand
AACTTGAGGGTGTTGGTTGTGTAACCTCAAAGAAACAGCATGAGTTTCTTCCTCCAGTCAGGTTAGGTAACCCGCATACTCATCACTTACTGTCAGACCTTAAAATAATAAATAAGTGTGTAAAGAAATGTAAGGTTTTTCAATGGCTGATCAGTTAATTCGCGCCACGGCAGCAGAGGGCGGAATTCGAGCTGTCGGAGTCATCTCAACGCGGCTCACCGAAGAAGCCAGACAGCGACACAAGCTCTCCTACGTAGCCACAGCAGCACTGGGGCGCTCCATGTCAGCAGGTCTGTTGTTAGTCTCTAGCATGAAGCGAGAGGGATCGAGAGTCAACATCCGCATCAAAGGTAATGGTCCCCTGGGTGGGCTGCTTGTAGATGCAGGATTAGACGGAACAGTACGTGGTTATGTAGAAAACCCAGATGTTGAATTGCCACCAAACGCTAAGGGCAAACTTGACGTCGGCGGTGCTGTAGGCAGGGATGGCTACCTCTATGTCGTCCGGGATGTAGGATATGGTTATCCCTATTCCAGTACCGTTGAGCTAGTTTCAGGTGAAATTGGGGATGACGTGACTCACTACCTCGTGAATTCCGAACAGACACCCTCAGCTCTTCTTGTAGGTGTTTTTGTTGGGGCAGATGGTGTTTCAGCATCTGGTGGGTTACTGGTGCAAGTTCTACCCAAGGCAGCAAGAGACACAGCCTTGGTAGAAACCTTAGAATCTCGGGTGGCGAAACTAGCAGGTTTTACCCCACTACTACAAGAAGGCAAGACATTGCCGGAAATTTTTGAGTTGCTGCTAGGAGATATGGGTCTCGTCATCTTACCAGAAATCCAGATGGTGCGCTTCCATTGTGGTTGCTCCTTCGACCGTGTCCTGGGTGCGTTGAAGATGTTAGGTGAAGCGGAACTGCAAGACATGATTGAAAAAGATGATGGAGCAGAAGCAACCTGTCATTTCTGTGGGGAAGTTTACCAAGCTAGCAGTGATGAACTAGCAGCCCTGATTGAGGATTTGCGAGCGGAACTAGTTTAATCATCATGGGTCATTGGTCAGTAGCTTTGGACTAATGACTCAATTATGAAGATGTAGATTTTTGTGGCTGAGGAGGTTAGGATCTCAAGAACTGCTTGTGCCAGAAAGCACTCGTCCTATTTCCTAGTGAGTGGTGTGAGTTATGCCCAGAAATCCAGATGTTCCAGATCGTTGGCCACCTGCAAAACCTGCCCAGCCAGGAGGGACAGGTAACATTCCTGGGGCACTACCAATTCCATCTTCGTCTGTCCCTAAGCGCCCAATAGCTCGCCCAGGGGCAGGCACTAAATCTCAGCAAGGAGCACCAGCACGTCGCACCGATGCAGTTAGGCCACAATCAAAGCAGCGAGTGGTCTCGGCAAAAAGTAAGAATCAGAATTCCCTTGTACCGCCAGGGTTGCCCATTGTGGCTACCGACTCTGTTGAGTCCTCTCCCCAGACAACCCCTCAACCTTCTAAGCGTCTAAGTTTTCTAAGCAAATGGCCGTTCTGGGCCGTAATGATAGTATTGGTTTCAAGTGGGGTGGGATTCATGGCAGTGGCACTGCTGTTTAAGCTGCCAGCAGTACCAAACTGCCCAGCGACTTTCTGGCCAGCAGCTTCCGCTAGCTTGAGGCTCTACTGTGCTCAACTGGCAGCGAACAAGCAAACGGTAGAAGACTTGCTGGAAGCGATCGCCCTGGTCAACTCTCTGCCAAATGACCACCCCCTGCGCCCAGAAATCAACCGACACATTGAACAGTGGTCATTAGAGATATTGAAGTTGGGGGAGCAAGCATTCCAGGCAGGTAAGCTAGAGGATGCGGTCTCTCTGGCTCGGAAAATTCCTACTGGTGTTCCGGCTCACGATTTAGTGGAAAAGCGCATTGAGCGTTGGCAGACAATCTGGTCTGAAGCAGAGGAGATTTATCAAAAAGCAGAGCAGCATCTGCGTCAGTCAAACTGGCACATGGCTTTTGAAGCAGCAGTGCACTTAACCAGACTCAGCAACACCTACTGGTCACAGAACAAGTATGAGGAACTAGTTGGGAAAATTCAGACAGCAAGGGAAGAAAGCGCTCAGCTAGATAAGGCTTACCAACTAGTTAAATCAGGGAAATTAGATGACTTATTAGGAGCTATCAAAATAGCTCAAGGCATCAGTTCCAACAGTTATGCTTACAAAGAAGCCAAAGACCTGATTGCCGATTGTGGCAACAAGCTGCTAGTTATGGCCCAGGGGCGGCTAGACAACAGAGACTGGAAAGGAGTGCTCCAAGTCGTTAATAAAATTCCTGCCAGTCTCAATTTACAGGATGCAGTTCAAGACTTCACTGACTTGGCTAAGGCAGGACAGACCGCATCTGAAAGTACGGTTTCAAGTATAGAAGAAGCCATTACTCTGGCTCAAAGGCTAGATGCTGGACATCCACTGCACGAAAAAGCTCAGGATTTAATTGCCCGTTGGCAGCGAGAAGTCCAAGACGTTGCTCATTTACAGCGGGCGCGAGAGTTGGCTCAACCGGGGGGCATCAATGATCTAATGGCTGCGGTCGCTGAAGCTCAGCTCATTCCTCATGAAAATCCGCGCTATGAGGAAGCGAAATCACAAATTCAGAGCTGGGTCAATCAAATTCAGACCACTCAAGACCGTCCATATCTAGATCGTGCCGATCAATTAGCTACTCTGGGCGATCCTGCCTCTTTGCAAGATGCGATTGAGCAGGTAAGTCAAATTAGCAGAGGACGCGCCCTCTATCAAGAAGCTCAAAGCAAAATCCAGCAGTGGAACAGCAAAATTCAGCAACTGCAAGACCAGCCTATCTTAGATCAGGCCGATGGACAGGCAAATTCAGGTGACATTTCCGGTGCAATTGCGATCGCTGGACAAATTAGACCAGGAAGGGCTCTCTACCGCGAGGCTCAAAGCAGAATTCGACTGTGGACAGAGCAAAGCCAACGGCGAGAAGACCAGCCTTACCTAGATCAGGCCCAGGTACTGGCAAATTCAGGCAACGTTTCCAGTGCTATTGAGGCAGCCCGACAGATTAGACCAGGAAGGGTGCTTTATGATGATGCTCAGGCCAAAATTAGAGGCTGGCAGAGGGAAGTTGGGGCTCAGCAACAGCTGCGATCAGCCTATGATCTGGCTAGTTCTGGAACACCTGAAGCCTTGGCGTCAGCTATTCGGCTGGCAAGGCAAGTGCCCCAATCTAGCTCTGCCGGAGATGAGGCTAGAGAAGCGAGTAATCGTTGGAGTTACCAACTGCTAGCAATGGCACAAAAGCAAGCAGATGCCAACAATATCCAAACGGCGATCACTATTGCTAAAACCATTCCCTCTAGAACCGATGCTTACGAGTCTGCTCAACTGCAAATTCAGGCATGGGAAAAGAGTA
>CAZZWA010000561.1:0-3427 GCA_964657555.1 uncultured Microcoleus sp. | reverse complement strand
TTTAAGACTTTCAAAAACATACTTATGAAATGGCAATCCTGGGCGTAATGAACCAATCGAAGGTGGCACTGTCTGGGTCTTTATCTATGCTCAGCAGGCTTTCTGCACCATCTATCTGCACGCGCACTAGATACTCCCCTGGCTTGACATAATTGATGGGAATGGTTACTTCCTCAGTATCAGTTAAGTGTGATTCGGCTTTGAAAACGTAAGCAGTCGGACTATCAACTGACCATTCGTTGAGAATTAAGACCACCCGTTGTGATGCGCCAACTATTAAATTAAACCGTACCGTCACATTTGCTGAGCGGGGGTCATTGTCGCTCCCTTCTATGTCTGAGACACTGACTGCTAAGAGGGTTGGCCGCAACACGAAAGCTGCTACGTTTGACTCGATACCGCGATATGGCCCAGACAGTCTAGCCCCTTCAATGGGATGAACCACCTGCAAACTCTGTACGCCAGCTCGCAATACAGAGGCAGGTACCGAGGAAAGGGGCAAGGTAACCTGTATATTGCTCACTTCCGATGGCGGAACATCAACCCCATTAATCCGCACCCACGTCACCCGATCAAGCAGCTGTTTTCCTTGAATGAGCAATGTGCTGTCTGTGAGGATCGGTTTAGTCGCTCCTCCCTGAGGGACAATCCGGTCAATAGAGAAAGGACTGTATGGAGTGATCAGGGTTTGGCGACTGCGTATAGGTAAAGCTCTTTGACCCGGATCTTCTCCCTCTATCAAGACGACAGTTCCCTGGTAAGCCACTGATAGAAGGAGAGTCTGGGCAAATCCAGACAAAAGCTTGGATAGGTCTTCTCTTGTGAGAGCGCTGGCTATTATTCTGACTGGTTCGAGCTGGTCAGCAAGGTTAGAGTTCTCTAGGAATGTAAAAGCTGAGTCAGCAATGGCATCACGAATCATTTCAGGACTCAGAATTGAGCGATCCTGAAGCGTACGCACAACACTTCCTAGCAGGCGTTGCGGTTCCAAGAGCACATCATTGCCATAGCAACTCAACAGGTAGTGCAGATCTAACGCCGTTTGCGTACGCTTTACCAAGTCTCCTTTGGAGCGACGACTAGGTATGTCAGAGTTGCCCCACGCATAATTGGGAGTAACTTGGTAAAGAAAGATGTTAACCCCAGCTTCTGGTGTCCCCTTCCCTAAATCGTCAGGTCGGAGTGTTGTCACCCTTGCACCATCCACATCTACCTGTATAGCTGCCTGCAAGGTTCTCTGTAAAACTGCTGTCACAGTGGCAATAGCTAGATAATTGCTCATCTATTTTCCAAATTCACAATTCAAATCCGTTTTTTGGCCCTTGAACAAGACCTAGCTTCAGCGCTTTAATGATGGCCTGTGTCCGGCTGGTAACTTCTAATTTTTCAAAGATCCCACTGAGGTGAGCTTTGACAGTGGCAATTGTAATATGGAGCTTTTCACCAATGTCAGCGTTAGATGCTCCCGCTACTAGCCAGTTCAATACCTCCTGTTCCCGTTCAGTCAGAGAGATAGTCTGATGCATATACAATGAGCGTCCTGCGTAGAATCGAAACAACCGAAAGAAGCTAGTGGCGATTTCTGGAGAGAGATAGACTTGGTCGCTCAGAACAATAGCGATCGCTTCGCAAAGTTGAGTTGCTAAATGGTTTTTCAATACGTACCCGCTCGCTCCTGCTTGCATGGCTCGAAAGACCCATTCCTCCTTTTGGTGGCCTGATAGGACGAGCACTTTACCTTTATAAGACAATTCTTCTAGACCAATCAAAGCGCTGATGCCATCTTTTGGGGGCAACTCCAAGTCCAACAGGATGAGAGCGGGTTGCTGTTCTACAGTCAAACTTAAGAGTTGCTCCACCGAAGCCGCTTCACCCACAACATTGAATTTCAGTGTTTCGCTGTTACTGTAAAGGCTAAGTAGAATCCGCAACCCCTGCCGAAAGTGTGGCTCATCATCTACAAGTATTATGGAAATTGGTTGCAGGCTCAAAGCTTTCATTACTAATATTGCCTTTGATTGTGAATTGAATTTTGGACAAAATTGCCTCAATTTCTTGCTTTCTGGAACCTTATAAAAATAGGGTTAAATAGCTTTAATCTTATAAGTAATCATAAAAATTATATTAGTTTTTGATGGATTTTTACATTCTATTCAATCAAATGCTGATTTTATAGTCAATCCCACTATATTCTGGAAAGTTATGGTAATATCAACGAGCTAGAGTAAAGGAGAATTGCGCTCCGCCTTCTTTGAGATTCTGAACCCAGATACTACCACGATGGTCTAAGATAATTTTTTTAGCAATCGCTAGTCCTAGTCCTGTGCCTCCTGGGCGACAGGAGTAAAAAGGTGTGAAAGCTTTTTTTAGAGCTGTCTCCGAAAGGCCCGGTCCCCGATCCCGCACTTCCACCAATACTTCGTTATGAAATACTTGCCAATGGCAGGTAATGGTTCCATTGACTGGGCTAAAATGCACTGCATTACTCAAGAGATTGTCAAAAACCTGTTTCATTTGCCAGCGATCTACTGCTAAGGTAACATGGCTAGAAGGGTAGCATACTTGCAGTTGTTTCTCATCTAGCCAAACTTGCGCTCCCTTGATACTCTCAATCAAAATTAGCTGTAAGTCATGAGGTGCCACTTCGAGTTTTGCTTGGTATCCGCAGTGAACTAAAGCTTGCAGACTATCACTCGTCTGATTTGCGGTTTCCCGAATCAGCTTTGCGTAATCTTGGCCGCAGGACTGCGGCAATTGCAAGTAAAGAATTTCAGCATAAAGACTCATGAGAGCCAAGGGATTGCGCAATTGATGTTCTACCCGTTGAACAGCTTGCTCTAGCAACCAAACCTTTTCCTGTTGACGGAAACATTCCTGATAAATAGCCAGATAATGGCTCAACAGCAGACTCTGTTGCTCTATGCCCTGTTGCTGTCGTAGTGAGAGCGACTCTTCAGAAAATATCAGCAAATACTCCCTATTAGACTCCTGAGCCCTTAAAGGGCAGACATAGACATTTATACTATTTTCTAGTTCTATGGCTAGTTTACTCACGCGGAGAACAGGTAGGGAGTCTGACCACCACTTTCTAGATTCTAGAGGGGAGAAGATTGCTTTGTCCCAGGAGGATTGAGCCTGATTGTAGTAAACAATGGATTGGTGCTGGTTGCTATCCAAGTCGTGGTAAACAATCCAGACCCCTATAAGGGGCAATTGGGCAGCCAACTGCTCAATTTGCATCTGGCAGACGCTTCTGATATTAGGGTGGCACGGCGTGCCAGAAGAAAAATACCTAGAAGCAGGTAGAGCCGCTGGCAAAGTTAATTCTTGCATATAACTACCCTGGAGTGCTGCATGGATGATAGATTCAATTAAACGTTACCTAGCAACGTGTTGAGCGCAAGTAATGCATAAAATATCCCATGTC
>CAZZWA010000560.1:1428-3436 GCA_964657555.1 uncultured Microcoleus sp. | reverse complement strand
GACCAGATCGAACACAGTAACGAGCGCATCTGCAATTTGGTTCAGGCGGTTAAAGATTACTCCTATATGGATCAAGCGCCGTTGCAAGAGGTGGACATCCACGATGGGTTGGAAAGTACGCTGACTATCTTGGGTCACAAGCTGAAGCAGGGTGTGGTGGTCAACCGCGAGTATGACCACAGCTTGCCACGTATTCGGGCTTATGGAAGCGGGCTAAATCAGGTGTGGACTAACTTGATCGACAATGCCATTGATGCAATGGGTGGGCATGGTCAAGTCTGGATTCGGACATTATGTGAGAACGACTGCGTGCTGGTGGAAATCGCTGACAACGGCCCCGGCATTCCACTAGAGATTCAGTCTCACATCTTCGAGCCCTTTTTCACTACTAAAGGTGTCGGTCAAGGGACCGGGTTAGGTCTGCACATCGTCTATCGCGTCATTGTGGAGCAGCATCAGGGGGACATTCGGATCATTTCTCAGCCAGGTGACACCTGCTTTCAGGTACGTCTGCCCGTTAAGTGTCATAAAACTTAAAGAATTTTACCGATAATAGGTTAAAACACATTGAGTAAGGTGTGGAAAGATGGAGCAAAGCCCAAACACCTATACCGAAGTCAGTAACATGCATCTCTCACCCTTACAGAAAAAACACGCTGTGGCTAACTCCCTTGCCTCTCTTGAATCTCAAGGTATTAGTCGGTTAGACATTTTGGAGGCGATGTCTGAAATAGCTGCTCAAGAGGGTCTATTACGACTTTCTGAAATCTTGACCAGTGCAGTTAGGGAATGCAATAACTGTACACCTGATTTGCTACAGGAGTGAGCGGGAGATCCTGGGAGCAACTGAATGCTGACATTTTGCCTTAGGAGCATTTTAGCCCGGTGATACCCACATTCAGAAAAGGGAGAATTTCGTCCTTGCCACAGTTTCGCTCTAATTACCTGAAGTGCGGGGCATCTAGGCTAAGATTTTCCTGGACTCTGGAAACAGGAAAGGGCGATCGCGTCAAACAGGATCTTTCCCTGGCACTCTTAGACTACTCTTGTTTTGTAGTGAGTAGTTTAACAACAACTCGACCGTTCTCAACAACGGTACATTTTTTCGGATTGGCCTGACTGGGAGCCACTGAATCCCGCTCGACAGACTGGCTGTGTTGGTGTATATTTTCCTGCTGTTGTTGGTTAAGAGCAACAACACAGCATGGGGTTGTATGAGATGGCATATTAAGATACTACTAGCTCTAACTCTATTGTCCCACTTTCCCTGGGGGTTACAAGTAGAGATCATACAACTTTACCTGCTTCCGGAAGCAGGTCAGAGGCTTGAGAAACATGAATACAAGTGTTGAAGAGACATTCCTGCCTCACGACCTGCCGATCAGGAGGCAAAGACTTGCAGGTTTTTTGTAGGCGATCGCATATGGAAGACCGTTCCCCTGTAGAAATTGAGACACCACGTCTACTGTTGACCATCCCACCTGCAAATGCAGCTTTGCGAGTTGTAGCTTACTACCAGAGCAATCGCTACCACTTTGACCCCTGGAATCCACCTTACCCAAGGGACTTTTTCACACAAGAGTACTGGCAGGAACAGCTGCTGAGATATCGACAGGAATTTGTGGATGGAGTCTCCCTGCGCCTTATGCTCTTCCGGTTAGGGGAGGTTGATGGCCCAGTATTGGGTCATTGCAATTTCTCACAATTTGTCCGCAACGCCTTCCAGGCATGTTACTTAGGTTACAGTCTCGACCATCACCTGGTTGGGCAGGGGCTGATGAGTGAAGCACTGGGTGCAGCCATTCCCTATGTTTTCGAGACGCTGGGGTTACATCGCATTATGGCCAACTACATCCCCACTAACGAACGCAGCGCGAAGCTGCTGCGACGCCTTGGTTTTGCAGTGGAGGGATATGCGCGAGATTACCTCTATATAAACGGTGCTTGGCGCGACCACATCCTCACTGCACTCACCAACCCTTCTGGTCATCCACCTAAAATTTGAGCA
>CAZZWA010000560.1:0-1328 GCA_964657555.1 uncultured Microcoleus sp. | reverse complement strand
TGGCAGCAATTCGGATATCGGATTGGTCAATTGGGTGAGTTATCTGCACAAGCAGCTCATAAGTTGTACGGAGTCAATTCGTCTTTACGCTCAATTCGACTCTATCATCAAGATGTAGATCATGGCCTGATCCGCTTAATGGTTTGGGAAAACCCTATCAATGATGGGTTGAAGATGGCGTTAATGAAGGTAAAGGGAAACCGTTGGGCAACGACATTAACTGCTGATGTGTTGAATATCTTGAATCATGCCCAACAAGCAGTAGCAGCAGGTTTGCCAGTCAAGTATACCAGTCCTCATTGGGATGTCATTTACAACAAACAGAGAAAGGGGCGTCCTTTTATCGATCCGGCTGTCGGAGTCCGGGAAATGCTGCTGCTGCAACCACTAACTCGACAGGTGCTGTTTGAGAGGTTCAACTATACTTTGCCTGATTACGGGCAGATTGACGAGAGCGCTGCTTTCAAAACCAGCCAGATTACCCATATGGGAATGGTGATTCAGGATGATAGCAAGGAAATACTCAAGTTTTATGAAGAAATTCTAGGATTGCTCCGCGTCCGCGACGATGTAGAAAGTACTTATGAAAACTCCGAGGGAGCCCGACAGATTTTTGACCTTCAGCCCAATGAACGGTTCTTTGTAACCAACTTTGATGACCCGCGATCTTCAAAATCAGACTTGCAAGCGGTACGTTCTGGCAGGCTGTTTATCGTTCGTTTCCCTGATTCTATCAAGTTAGAAAATCGCTTTGATTTGTCGAAACCAGGATGTTTGGGGGTATCGTTATACACCTATCGGGTGCGAGGGTTAGAAGTATATTTTAATCGTGTAAAGGCAAGTGCCGCTCAAGATATTACAGAAATTGTGAGCAATGAATTTGGAGAGGAAAGTTTCTCTTTTGTTGCACCCGATGGCTACTTCTGGACATTGATATCGGCGTAAGTAGGCTACTTTCGCTAATTACCTTACAGGGTAGCGGGCAATAGCGTACTCGATTGAGGAGCCCTAATATATCCGATTTATAAGGTGGTAAGCAAGAGTGTTTACACCCCGCACCCCATCCGTATATAAGTGTTGCTAGCGTTTTATGAGGATGTTTATTGCGCTAATCTAGCACTTGAGACTATGAAGTTACCAAAAAACGAGCATGGCTCTCCTCATTTCCTTGTATTTCTTGCAGCTGTACTGCTTATGGGGTTCGCAGTAGGGCTGTTCACAGCCTTGAAAGCATTATTAACGGCTCCCCCAGCTAAAAGCATGGAGCACTCTCAAAGCTTTGCTGGACTGGAAATCCACCAAACACAAATAACTCAGCCTCACAAGCT
>CAZZWA010000559.1:666-3452 GCA_964657555.1 uncultured Microcoleus sp. | reverse complement strand
TCAAATTTTCTTCCTTTGAGGAAATAGCACCTCATCTCCCCCTTGCCTTTTACCTTAATAAGACCCCGTTCCACAAAATAATATTTATGCTGCAAGCACTTGTAGGTAGCCTCTGTCACCTGAATGCGCCCAGGAAGTCCGTGGGATTCCATGCGGCTGGCAGTATTCACAGTATCGCCCCACAGGTCGTAGACAAACTTTTTTGTGCCAATGACACCAGCAACAACTGGCCCAGTATTAATTCCAATCCGGATGCTTAAGTCTTGCCCAGTCTCTTGACAGAATTGAGCAATTGAGGCTTGCATATCAAGCGCCATATCTGCGATCGCAAAAGTATGGTTTTCCTGGGGCACTGGCAATCCTCCCGCCACCATATAAGCATCTCCAATAGTCTTGATTTTTTCCAAACCGTATTGCTCAGCTAGCTGGTCGAACTCTGAGAAAATCACATTAAGTATTTCCACAAGTTCTATGGGAGAATTTTGTAGTGAAAGTTCACTAAACCCAACAATGTCGGCAAACATCACACTAGCTTCCAAGAAGCTATCGGCAATCGTACTATCTCCCTGCTTCAACCGTTGAGCAATTGGCTGGGGTAGTATATTCAACAACAGCCGCTCTGAATTTTCCTGTTCCGCTTGCAATTTTTTTGAGACAGTAGTAACAATATTGGCAATGACTGCCGCTGCTGCGAGTGCCGCCAGCACTGCCAAAATTTGCAGCCCTGTTGCCAGATGACTCGTCCCTTCTATTCTCAAACGCGATCGCTTGACTTCTGCATTAGCTAATCCAATCAGTTTTTCTGAAACTACTGCTGCTTGCACATCAAAGCTGCTGACTTTGTTAAGGATAGCTTCGTCAAGCTTAACAATTTGTTTGGCGAGCGACTCGTAAGAATTCAAATAAGCTAGCATTTGGGCCTGCTGTATCCAACCTAATTTTGTTGTCAGGCGAATTGTTTGGCGCAGCCGCTCTACCGCGTTATAAATAAACTGCACTTTGTTGTTCTGGCGGGTTGACAGATATTCGTTCTCCAAAGCATACATTTCCCGAAAAGAAACTATTAAACTCGGCTCATCAGCAAGTATTAACATGTCGTGCAATGTTGCCGCAGTTTGTTCCAGTCGCGCCAGCACACCCACATCATCATTAGCCAGAGTCCCCACTAACTCAACAGCTTCTTTGAAGCTGCGACCATACCGTTCTACTAACTCCACATAAGCGATCAGGTCTGAGTTGGCTTGGCTGAAGGTGGCACTGACGTTTGCACTAGCAATAAACTCTTGCAATGTGTTGCTGATTTCCCGCACCTTGTCAATCTGTTCTTGATGCGCCTGCACTATGGTCGTAGATACACTGGAAAAACCGATAGTTGGCCAACGCAAAAAAAAATCTTTCTCTATCTGGCGGGCACTTTTGAGAGCTGCGTCCATCTCAAACACTTGACGCTGAACATTGATGCCTGCCACAATAGTCGCTTCTGTCTCATGAATCACAGCGTTCATTGACCAAAAGCCAGTGAAGGCGACTAATCCCATCAGCACCAGCAGGGCAACAAATGGCAATATGAACTTTTGGGTGATATTCAGACGACGCCAGGGTCTTGTCGGAAGCATTAAATATAAGCAGTCAAATATGAGCTGTGAAATGCGATCGAGGAAATTCCCTATTTTCTGCGTCATTGTATTGATGGAGAAGTGAGATGTGCTGTTTTTCAGCCTTGATTCTGCAAACTGGGAAAGCGCAGACTTAAGCTCACAGCCTTGATCCTTTAGTAGTCGCTTCCAGACCCGTACTTCCAAGCCTCAATCCAGCGGTGGTAGTAGTATTGCTGTTTAGGTGGTAGCCACTCGCTCCACGGTTTTGCAGCTCTTCCTAAAGGATACAAAGTGGTGTAGACGCCGAGATTGATGTAATGAACCATCCAATCCAATAGTGTTAGTATTCCTACTTGAGGAATCACTGGCACGATTAATTGCGGCTGAGTTAGTGATGTTTTTAACAGAGTTTGAGATAAAGCCGGAAACTGTACTACATCTTGTAAGAACGGGCGTAAAACGTCATCTCCCAGTTGAGACATCACATCAAATACTCCAGAGAGCAGCTGGTTAATTTGAGCGGGGTCGATTTTCTGCTCGACACCCACACTCATTGCTCTTTGAAACAGCCAGGTGACGGCAATATTGGGTTGATAAGGTTGTAGTAGTGCCAAAGCGTCTGCCTCAAGGGCGTTGCTCTGGAGGGCTTCATTAATCCCCTGTGATAAACGTACAAGGTGTCGCACCATCGCCCCAAACCCGCCGAAGCTTACGGGAGATTGGTTGCCACTGCTATCTCCCACTGTCAGAATGCGGTTCCAGGACAGGGTCGTCGTTGGTTTGATGTCCGCCCGTTGCTGATAAGAGGGAAACAAACCGAACAACGCTCGCTGAAATTGCAACTCTTTGAGTTCCACTTTCTGGTAACCTGGTAACAGACGCAGATACTCCTCAAACAAAAATTCCAAACTAGGGCGGCTGGAATGAGCATCCATGTATGTAAACATGTAAGTGGTTCTGCCATCCCGTGCAGGAAATGCCTCCCAAAAGTATTGGCACTGATTTTGAATGGGCGTGAAAGATACTAGTAAATCACCCGTTTCGTTCTTGGGAAATCCTTGAGCACAACTGCCCACCACCAAACAGATACCCTCTGGTTTCCTCCCATCCCGTGCTTGCAGGGCAATGGGAGAGAAATGCCCCATCGCATCTATCAATAACCGCGTCTTGAGGAATTTTAGATTTTGG
>CAZZWA010000559.1:0-656 GCA_964657555.1 uncultured Microcoleus sp. | reverse complement strand
GATTGTTTGGTTGCTCGTCAGTTTCAACAATCTCTAAACCCTGAGCAGTATTCCCCAATCCTAAATTTATCATTACCCCATCTGGGTGAACAATCGCCCTTTCAAAGAGAGTATTCTCCAACAACTGACCACCGGCAACAATAAACTTAGACTTCAAGGCATCTAGCAGGAATACCGGATCTACGCCGATGTTGAGAACGTCGCGCACCCAGACTTCGGGGCCATTTAGAAAACTAATGCGAGCCGGGTTATACTCAGTGGCGATCGCCTGCTCCAGTTCTGGCTTTGAAAGCAGATCCATCTCCAAAAACACCTCCAGCTCTTTGCGGGAGATGTTCCACTCTTGTTTCCTGCCGCGCAAAATGCCCCGCTCAATGAGGGCCACTCGGTAGCCCATCTGAGCTAAGGCAGCGCCAATCAAAATTCCTAATGTGCCGCCACAGATAACTACGTCCCAGTCCACTTCACCCAGAAGCACTTGGCTTTGTTTCACCACAGGGGGTACTGGTGTTGTGTCTTCCCGCAGAGCTTGCCACAAGCGATCAGCGCGACGCAGTCCTCCTAAAACGTCTCCTGGCAAATGGGAGAGAATTTCTTCGGTTAGGGTCATTCGATTTTAGATCGACTCTGGTTTCGTCTCCATCGTGACATACTTA
>CAZZWA010000558.1:1532-3456 GCA_964657555.1 uncultured Microcoleus sp. | reverse complement strand
TTGAAAAGTGTGCTTAAATTTGCCTCAAACCTATACTCTAAGTGAAGTACACTACCCCACCCGTCCTAGCGGGCACCCTCCCTTGAGTAAGGGGAGGGGTGTACTCCATGAACTTGCAATCTGCTGTAAATGGCTCTTTCAAGATCATGCAAGAAAGCAACACAGTATCAGGGCGGCTAAAAGCCCCCACCTTCTAGCCGTGGGGTAGTTTACTCGTACAATTGGTTTGACCCATCCCATGATTTAGGACGATTTCAATGCCAGTTGCCGTTGGAGTGATTCAAACACTCGGTTTTCCAGCAGTGCTAGCAGCCGCCGACGCCATGGTCAAAGCAGCACGAGTCACGCTTGTTCATTTTAGCCTTGCTGAAAGTGCCCAGTTTCTGGTGGCCATCAGGGGCAGTATCTCTGAGGTTAAACCTGCTCTAGAAGCAGGTGTTGAAGCAGGAAATAAAGCTCACGGCGGTCAGGTTGTCACCCATTACATCATTCCCAATCCCCCAGAAAATCTCGAAGCCGTTCTCCCAATAGCCTATACTGAAGCTGCCGAACCGTTCCGCATCTAAGTCATTTCCCCAAATTGGCAGCTAAAGTTCCAATAACTCACGCGCAGCAATAATCATTTATTCAGGAGGTTGATAATGTCGCAGCAAGCAGTGGGAGCACTTGAAACAAAAGGTTTTCCGGGAATTCTAGCCGCATCCGACGCCATGGTCAAAGCAGGCAGAGTCACACTAGTTGGTTATATCAGAGCTGGCAGTGCTCGCTTCACAATCATGATTCGAGGAGATGTCTCTGAGGTGAAAGCTGCTATGGATGCTGGAATTGCAGCAGTGGAGAATGTTTACGGCGGTACTCTAGAAACCTGGGTGATCATTCCTCGTCCCCACGAAAACGTCGAAGCAGTTCTGCCCATAGGCTATTCTGCCAATGTTCAAGAGTTCCGCGAAGCTGTGGAAGGGCTTAGACTTCCGGGGCAAAGTAACAGTTCAGCAAGGTAAGCTAACCTTTCTAAAATATGTCTGGCTGAGACTGGTAGTAGGCAATGAGCACAAAACACGGATTTTGAATACGGATGCACGGAAGCAAATTTTTTTTATCCGTGCATCTGTGTTACCCACGTTGTGCATTTATAGATAATTTTATAAAGACTGATATCCAACAACACCTAAAAAGTATAAATTGCCTACACTACAGCTTACTAACTTGACATTTAAGTAAATGCTTATGTATTCTATATATAGTTAAGCATTTGCTTAAATAAATAAGTAGCCCGAATGAGCAGACCCGTTGCCAGTGCGGATATCTTTCAGGCGATCGCAGACCCGACGCGACGTGCCCTACTGGATCGGCTCAAAGAAGGTGAGCAGCCGGTGAAGCAGCTTGCCTCTGCATTTGAGATGACACTACCAGCCATCTCTCAGCACTTGCAAGTCCTATCTGAGGCTGGCTTAGTGACTCAACGCAAGGTGGGACGCCAGCGCTTGTATCGGCTTAACCCAGTCCCTCTCAAACAGGTTTCTGACTGGGTTACCGACTACGAGCAATTCTGGCAAGAGAAACTGGATGCTCTTGGTAACTTTTTGGAGGAAAATCCATGCTCCGAAACATAAAAACCAAAGTCTTCTATCCCCATTCTCCTGAACGGGTATGGCTGGCGATCGCTGACCGTCGTGCATTAGCAGCATGGCTGATGGATAACGACTTTGAACCGCGCCTCGGACACAAATTCCGGTTTCAAGCTCAGCCACTGCCAGGATTAAATAGAACCATCCACTGTGAGGTGATCGAACTGGATCGGCCAAGGCGTCTCTCCTATACATGGCGAGGTGGCGACTTGGACAAGCCAACCATCGTGACGTGGACACTAGAGCCTGTTGAGGGTGGTACACAACTCCAGATTGAGCACATAGGGTTTGAGGGC
>CAZZWA010000558.1:0-1432 GCA_964657555.1 uncultured Microcoleus sp. | reverse complement strand
AGAGAAAATGCTTACCAGTTCGCCTCATGTTGAAGAAAAGGTGATGAGCGAATTTGAGCCAACAATCGAGAGACTAACAAAACGCGAATACTTCGCCGCCTTAGCTCTTCAGTCAATCATGAAAAGCAGCACCTGGATAGAGTTTTCACAACGCTCTAAAGAGCAGGGCATTATTACTAACGATACTCTCAAAATTGCCGAGGAAAATAGCAAAATTGTGGCGGCTATCTGCCTCAAGTATGCAGATGCTCTTTTAAAGCGACTTCAAGAAGCCTGAAGCACACCAACCTATGGCTGAACAAACTTTTATTAACACTGACACTGCGCATTGGACTGAGTTAGAGCATCCTGGCACGAAACTCTTGCCGCTAGCTGAACCTGTACCGCAAGGTTCAATTCATCGACTGCAAATGACTGCTGGCAGTGTGATTCCGCTTCATGTCCATCCCAGTGATGAATACGTCTACATTCTCAAAGGAACTGTTGAAACAGGTGGACGTGAATGCGCATCAGGAACATTTTGGTTTACACCTGCTAACACAAAAAATGGCCCTCACAAAGCAATTACAGATGTTGAAATTCTGACGATTCGACTGGGAGCGATGGGAGTTTTTCAGAAACTCCCAATTTGATTATAAGTCTTTTAAAAAGAACAATTCGCCCTAATTTGTCATATGAACCGACTCGAAAACAAAGTCGCTGTGATCACGGGTGGTAGTTCTGGTCTTGGGCAGGCGACGGCTCTGCTGTTTGCCAAAGCCGGAGCGAAAGTGGTGATCGCCAACCGTGGGGTAGAAGGCGGAGAAGAAACTGTGAACAGGATTAAAAAGACTGGTGGGGAAGCCATCTTCGTCAAAACCGATGTCTCGAAAGCGGCTGAGGTTGAGGCACTGGTGACTCGCACAGTTGAAACTTATGGCCGCCTCGATTGTGCCTTTAACAATGCTGGCACCGAAGGAACTATGGCGCTAACCGCCGACCAAACTGAGGAAAACTTTGAGCGTACCATCGGAGTCAATCTCAAAGGCGTATGGCTTTGCATGAAGTACGAACTTCAGCAAATGCTCAAGCAAGGGTCTGGGGCCATTGTTAATATGTCTTCAGTCAACGGCTTAGGTGGCGCTCCTAACGCCTCCCTTTACTCAGCCAGTAAACACGGCGTTTTGGGACTGACGAAATCAGCTGCCATGGAATACGCTCAGGCTGGCATCCGGATCAACGCTATGTGCGCCGGTACTTTCCGGACACCGATGCTAGAGCGCGTCTCTGGTGGCAGTCTAGAAGAAGCCCAAGCCAAGCTCCAGTCGGTGATTTCAATGGGGCGACTTGGTCAGCCAGAAGAGCTGGCTGAAGCTGTGCTGTGGCTATGCTCAGACGCCGCTTCTTATGTCACTGGTCACTCAATGGGTGTGGATGGCGGCTTCTTTCTACT
>CAZZWA010000557.1:1651-3464 GCA_964657555.1 uncultured Microcoleus sp. | reverse complement strand
CAATACCTTGTCAATGGAGCAGTTAAACTTCTCTAATATCCAACAAGCAGCTAAATTTGCGTGTCGTGGCAAAAACAGTGCTGTCTTGAAGCGGATTGAGTATTACTGCCACCATCCCCTGTTAGAAGATGGTAACGTGATTGTTGATACACCAGGGATTGATGCGCCAGTTGAACGGGATGCTGAGCTAGCTTACAAAAAGATTGAACATCCTGACACCTCGGCGGTGGCTTGTATCCTCAAGTATGCTCAAGCTGGGGATATAACGAAGGAAGAAACGGAACTTCTAGAAAGAATGCGGAAGAATTCAGGTATTCGCGATCGCGTGTTCTATGTCTTCAACTACATTGATGAAACTTGGGATAAACCTGAGAAGCGACGGCGGTTAGATGATTTGATTAGCACCCAGTTTCAACCTCCCATTAGAGTCAACAAAACCAGTGGACTACTAGGCTTTTACGGTAGCCTGCTGAAAAATGAAGGAAATTCTAGTAATCGCTGGGGGCTAGATACTTTCTTAGCTGAAAAGGAAGAACCTCACCCCTTCGTCAGTGAGTTTAAAGACTACTGTACTGCTGGCAAGCTATTTCATGGTCAGTTTCGTGTTGAAGTCCGTGGTTACGAGACACCTAATCAAAACTATATACGGATTCTCGATGACTGGGGGATGCCACTGATTGAACAGCTGATTAAAGACAGTGGGATTGAGGAATTCCGTACTGATATCACCCATTATCTTACCAATGAAAAGCGCCCCCTGCTGTTTAAAGCTCTGGCTAACGATCTAGGAAATATCTGTATCATCCTGAAAAAACATTACCAGTTCACCCTGCGAGATTTAGATAGTCAACCCCGCGAAATTGAGGCGATGAAAGCGCAGGAACTGCAACGACTCAACCAGGAGCTACAGCAAGTTGGTAAAGAATTTCGCCAGCATCTTGAAGCAGAAGTCAACCAGATGGTGACGAATAACTGCAATGCTTTCAATACAGATTTTGACCAACTGCAAAAACGGTTGGTTCATCGGTTGGATGAATCGCTGGAGACTTTTTCCGTTGCAGAAGCTTATGGTCGTGCAACTATGAGTCATCGCCGCAACGCTACAGCTCCTTTAATCGCTGTTTTAGTGGAGGCGCTTTACTACTTGGCAAATCATCTGGAGGATACCTTGGTGCAGTCTACCCAGGAAGTCGTTGCCAACTTTTTCCGGCGGTTAATTGAGCGAGTTTGCAAGTCAGAATACTACAGAAAACTAAATCGGTTGCTTGGCCATGATAGCGGCATTGAGCAACAGCTAAAGATGCTGGAACAACAGGTGTCTCACACTTTAGTGAATGCGGCGCGGATAGAGTGCGATCGCTTCGTGCGGGAAAGCCCTCGCTTCTACGATGAAGGCATTTTTTCTATCTCTAAATTTCATCAAAAGTTGCTGCAAACTTCTCAGGGTTACGATTGCGAAAGTATCGTAAAAGCCGAGCAAGCAATCCGTCAACTACTGAAGCTAGATTTCGAGCCAAAAGTCGATGCCACAATTCGGCGTACTTTCCGCCAAACTATCAACAACACCCTGAAAATTCAACTGTTACCAGCAGCAGACGCACAGGCTGATGAGATTTTACAGCAATTTCCTCAGGCTCGTGTTTATTTAGAGCAAACGCTAGAACAAGAAGCAGAGGAGAAAATTGCCAAAAATCGTCAATTGCAAGGTGGGGTTGAGCAAAAAATTACTGTTTACGATCAAGCAGTAACAGCTATCAACAGTTGTTTACAGGCAATGCAATTATCTGATAATCAACTGCCTATTATTGCTCAA
>CAZZWA010000557.1:0-1551 GCA_964657555.1 uncultured Microcoleus sp. | reverse complement strand
GAGAGAGCGCTTTGGCATTCTCTCATTCTATGTTTAAACTAGGCGAATTTATGAAGTCGGTGAAAAGCGCCTTTGAAACTAAAGGATTAGATGAATTAGGCAGGAAGTTAAGTAATCGAGGAGGAGTGCCAACTTTAAGAGAAGATAAGCTTTTGTGGTTTAAAGATGGTGTTAATTGTAAAATTTTAAAACCTAATACTAAAGGTTGGCAGAAGGGAAAAATCAAGCTAAAACTAACTGTAGAATTTTGTCCTGATGAGCCTGAAATTGAAGAAATATCAGCAAGGAAAATAAATCCAACAGAATCATCTTTGAGGGAATTTCGCTAAAAGATTTTGCCATTCCTTTCTATGGTAAAAAAGTTTATTTTATTGTCGCGGGTCATCATTTGGTGGATGGAGTTGCCCTGCCACCCATTGCTGTCGAGCATTCTGGATGAACGGTTCTTCACGGCGTTCGTCATTCAAATCCAGACGATTACAGGTTGCTCGTCCAGAGAGAGTTTTGCCGATGATTTGCAAAGCATCTGCCGACCAAATGAAATGGTCTGACCACTGTTGCTGGCGCGGGTTGAAAAGTGGGAATTCTGCTTCTGATTCTGGGTCAATCCCAGTTGTGAAGTCATAGCGCCTTTCATTGCAACGACGGCAGGCAAGGGCAAGGTTGTCTAGCTCATCGCTACCACCGAGGGATTGGGGTTGAATATGATCGATCAAGAGGGGGGCAGAACTGAGAAGTTCAGGATAGTGACAGTATTCACACCGGAATTGGGCATGTTGTCGGACAGTTTCGTAGAGCGATTTAGGAATGACCATCAACTCTAGCAGCAATTACAGCATTAATGTAGCTAAAAATTTCGTCAAGTTCTCCAATGGCTTCTAGCTCAAGTGCTTCATCTGAAGTGAGAATGTCAGCTTTTTTCTTGTTGAGGAGCGTTTGCATTCGATCGCCCAGTTCGTCTGTGAATTTGAATAGGGTGAGGTTATTAATCTGCTGCACACGTAGTCCTTTGGGGATAAAGGCGGAGGGTTTAAGGAGTGTGGTCATGGTTGTTATTGAAAATAAAGGTCTAAGGTCTTTTAATCAGTGAATATATCAAGATAGAAACGATGACAGATGCTGAGATTGGAGGTTGCCTATGATATATGGTTGCTCTCAGATCTCTATCTTGCTTTGATTCTACTTGCTTTCTCTGTTGAGCGAGGATAGCTTTATATAGCAACGATTTGACTCCTTCAAAAAACTTAATAAATCAAGGGGTCTAAAATAGAGTTCCCTCCCCAAGCACAACAACAGAATTATGGAAAGAAATGTAGTTGAAAGAATCCAACAATTCAATCAGGGGCGCGATCGCCAATTACTCAAGTTAAAGTACGAGGCGATGCGTTCTGATATTTTTGGCTTTTTTCGTGGCACTTGCCACCTATTTTATGAAGACTGGCCGCAAGATTCACCCCTGAACCAAGCGCCACCTGCTTGGATCTGTGGCGATCTGCATCTAGAGAACTTTGGTAGCTACAAGGGTGATGACCGACAGGTTTACTTTGATAT
>CAZZWA010000556.1:1410-3476 GCA_964657555.1 uncultured Microcoleus sp. | reverse complement strand
CTACCGCATGATCGAGTCGAACTTCTTGAAGGGCAAATCCTCCGGATGAGCCTCAACGCTCTCCCCCAGCGCCCTTCAGCAGGACTCTGGGGAGAGCGGTAGTCGGGATAGATAATTAAGCGTTTGGCAGTTGCTGAGTCTGCATAGGCTCAAGTTGTCCTTGCGAAGTTCTTCTTACCCAAGGGGTAAACCGATTAGGATAAACACATTCAGCACCATTCAGTCGGTCTTTAAGGCTACTGGCAAAGACCTCAAACATCTCAACCAGAGCTTGGCGATCGGTTAAGCAACCTTGAAGGGCAATAAGTTGTTCGAGAGTCCAATTATAAAGTTGGGTATCTCCCTGCTCAACACGTATATATAATTGACTCTCAAACTGTCCTAAACGGGCGTAGAAGTTCTCCACCTCAGCTTTGATTGACTGCATATCAATGTAGAACTGCTGTTTTTTGATATCTGCTAAAATCGTCGTTTTGAGATTCTCTGTGAAGTTTTGGTTAATCTCATTGTTAACAAGGGTAGATACTTCATTGCGGAAGTTGACAATTTTATTGTCTAAGTTGACATTGATGCGATTATCAAGCTCGCTGACGACATTATTAACGACTACCTGAACATTGGTATTTGTAGATTGGTTAATGACAGACTTGATGCGCTGATCGAAATCAGCTTCAATCTGGTTGACTACCAAATTCTTGACAGTTTGGTTTTGATTAGCAATTTTGATGTTAACTACTGCGTCAATACGCTTATCAATGTTGCTTTGGATCTGCTGAATAACTTGAGTGTTAATCTCTTGGGCTTGATTAGCAATTTTGATGTTAACTACATTGTTAATACGTTCCTCAATGTAGTTTTGCATTTGCTGAATCACAAGATTCTTAACGTTCTGGGTTTGATCGGAAATTTTTAGGTCTACGACATTATCAATCCGCTGATCGATGTCAAATTGTATCTGCTGAATTACTCGATTGGTGATCTCTTGAGCTTGATTAGCAATTTTGACATTAACTGCATTATCAATGCGCTGGTCGATGTCAATTGATATCTGGTTAATGACTTGAGTGTTAATCTGTTGAGATTGATTAGCAATTTTGACATTAACGACGTTTTCAATGCGTTGCTCCAGTTCTGTTTGCATTTGCTGAATAACTGAAGTCTTAATTTCTTGAGCTTGATTCGTGATTTTCAGATTAACGACAGACTCAACACGCTCGTTGAGTTCTGTTTGTATCTGTTGAATCACTAAGTTTTTCACTTCTTGGGTTTGTTGAGCGATTTTGTCTTTTACCTGTTCACTAACTATTCTAGGAACTCTAGTAATAAACAAGTCATTGACATTTTTGTGAAAGTAATTAGACCAAGCTTGGAAGCTATGGTTAAAATTTCCCTCCGTTTGTTGTATGAGAGTATTCATCATGAACTCAAGCCGTGCTACCTGCATAGCAAGTTTCTTAGCTTGACTTTGATAGCCTCTGAGTATCGATTTTTCAAGGCTGTCCCAGTAGACTTGTTTATTCTCGTCTGTTTCATCCGTTACGGTTACTGAATTTTCAATCCTGGCTGCCATCTCTTGCCACATTTGCTCTATTTGAGCTAGGTCAAAAGTGAAGCTGAAACCCGCCCCACCGCTGAAGCTACCTCCTCCGCTACTGATAGTAGAACCTGTTCCACCAGTGCTTACAATAGTGACTTGGCTTTCATTCACATTACCGCCTGTCACTACTGTCTCCTGCTCTTTATACTTTTCGGTAACTTGAGCCTCACTCACTGTGTTAATTTCTAGAACAATTTGTCCTTTGTTATCTTCTTTGTAGGTATCAAAGAAAAATCCTAAAATAGTAGTTTTTTCTTTGACTTCTAAAATGAATTCGTCTTGTAACCCGTTGAGTGAACACCATGTTTCTTCAACTTCAAGACTAGTAAGATTAGAAACAAATTTTCCGCCTTTAATCCAGAGTAAAGCCCAAGGCTCTAATTTAAATTTTTGCTCGGAAGACCAATAAGTCGCATTGCTTTCACGAATTTTTATCTTATAATTGCCTGGTTCCAATTCAATAAAGTTG
>CAZZWA010000556.1:0-1310 GCA_964657555.1 uncultured Microcoleus sp. | reverse complement strand
TTTTTATTTACAAATGTACTACCATCAACCCCATATATCCAAAGTACAACCAAAGGTTCGCCTTCAGTTTTGCTTTGAGCATAACTATAGCGACCACTGTTAATTTTTATATCAAAAGTCCCTTTCTCTAAAGTTAAAGAACTAGCAACATTTTGTTGCAGGTGGTTCATTCCGTTAGGATCAATCACGTAACAATTGTTTTGGGTATCAATGGTTAAATTTTTCATTATTTCTCTTAAGAGTTTTACCGTTTTGAGAAGTTTTAGGTTTGACTACGAACTATTAGATGCGTTTGCCCTGGGCTTTCTTATAGGGGAGAGTCGTCCTTATTTCCTCTGGCAAAGCGAGCACCAAGTTACAAGAAGCATGGTTCCCCTGCTTGCTCCTTCCTGGCTGTCCCGACTTTGACTGGTATCCTTGATAGCTGAGCCTAGCTTATCAAGAATTTTATAATACGACAACCCCAGCCGTTTGTTTTATTATGAAGTCCCGAAATAAAATTTAATTAAAAAAAGTGAGATTTTTAACTTGCTACAGACGATATCATCAATAGGGGCTACCCCCTTCCACAGTTAGGGGAGGATGATGAAACAGGCGCTCTAGCGATTTCTGGGACTGCGGCAACTATTATAATTGGATAAAGCCACTGAACGACGAAAACTTAAAAAATGAAGATTTATAAGATGTAATTGATGCTCCAAATATCATCAGAGTAGAAAATAGCAATGGGGAGCATCCCAGTTTTTCACCCTGAGCCCCCAACCCCTTCTCCCATCAAGGTGGAAGGGGAGCAAGATGGTTTTCAAGTCTTTCTCCCTGAATGGGAGAGGGATTTAGGGTGAAGGTGAAGAAGTTTCACAAAAAATGGGATGCTCTCATACCAATGTGCTTCTAGTGTAAGAGTTCAGTTAAAATAAACTAGATATTCAAATAATGGCTACTAATAAAATTAGGGTTGCTAAAGATAAGGCTGACTTGGTCAAACAGTTAACAGCATCGCCTGAGACAACTGGGCCTTTTCAGACCTATGCTGATGCGATGGTGTTTGCCGCAGCTTTGGGGGCAAAGTATAAAAAGCGAGTGCCTTTGGGGGAAATATCTAAAAGAGAGCCAGGAGCGATCGGGCTAGATATTTTTGTATCTAGAGGTTACGATATGGTAATCAAGTTACTCGCAGTTACAGAAACTCAAGATACTAAAGTTTTAGCTGCTAATGATGAAGAATATGAAAACGAGCGTCTCCATATTTTTGAAGAGTATGCTAATGGTGGACTTGAATTATTACAGGGAGAATTTCACGGAGCAGTCAA
>CAZZWA010000555.1:0-3479 GCA_964657555.1 uncultured Microcoleus sp. | reverse complement strand
CTGGCTGCTTCAATATCGGTTCAATTTCCTGACGGAAGGCCATCCAAGCGGTCACAGCTGTAGAATGAGACACCGCTCCTTTTTGCATCAAGATCACGCCATCCTGGAAACCAATCATGCCATATTCTTTACTCCCAAACATCGAGTCAATCAGAGTCACAATTTCCTGTAGCTGAGAGCGATCTTCCTTAAAAGCAACTTGGTATTGTTGCAACTGCCACAAGTCAGCGATAGCATAGTCCACCTTCACAACTTGCCCATGATCGTTGCGTAGCTGCAACGCTGGGAACCGAGTTATTTCACGGCGGCTGGAAAGATGGGGCACGATGTAGGTGGTAGCAACCAAACTAGCATCGGGTGGAATTTCAGCTAATAATGACCGCATTTGCTCCACATGCGCCCACTGTCGCGTTAGGGGAATATATACCCAAGGTTGAAAGGAATCTGGCAAGAGAAAATAAAAAGTTCGGTTGAGGCTAGAAGTGCTGGAAGTATAGGAAAAGAATAGGGAGAAGCACAGGCAAATGACCCAGAAGCGCCGCAACGAAGGGGTTAAGATTTTGGGACGCCCCGACCACCAGAGAATCGCCCCATAAAATAGCCCCGGTACCACTGTCATAGCATAGCGGATGTTGATCGCTAGTCTGGACTCTCCCCGCGCCAAAAAAATTTCCAGCAGGGGAAAGCCAGCAACAGTCCAAGCGGCTGGGGAAACAGCTGGGACAAAAGCTAGAGGCAACCATTGACCAAACAAATACTTAAGCTTGCGGAAGAACGGTGAGAATAACTGCATCATCAACCGCAAGGGGTTACTGACAATACCCCAAATAACATCTAGGGTAGAAGCTTCTTTCCCATCAGTATACTGGCCGAACCGCTCAATCATGAATCGGCGGGAAACGTCTTGGGAAAATAGGGGCATGACCAAATTGGTGAGGCTGAGCATGTAAACTAAGCTGAGGCTACATACAGCTAAGCCGATGCGGGGATAACGTTTGCTTAATATCAGGTAAATGCCAACGCCAAATAGAATCACGCCGCTATCTTCTCTGACTGCCAAGGTCAAGATAAACAGCAGCCAAAACAGCCACCACCAGCGCTTTTCCATTGCCAGCAACAGTCCCAAGATGAAGAGTGGAATCTGGCAGATGTCGTGGAAGTTGGATAAGGTGGGGCCAAGAACGGCATTGGCACAGTAGAAGCTCACCATGATCATCGCCGCTAGTGGCGGTTCAAGATACACTCTTGCCAAGGCATATAGAACCAAACCGGCAACCGTGACCAGAGTCACTTGCAAAACAACGAGAGTTGCCGGTGAGGGAAACAGGGCATATAGGGGTAGCCAAAGTAACAAGGCTGGGGTGAAGTGTTGTCCTAGCCTGTGGTAATTAACAGTCGGTACTTCCCCACCGTGGACGACATTTGTAGAGAGTTGGGAAGAGAGAGAACTCTCAAATAGCCGACCGTGAATGCTGTTCCAGAAAACTTGATTAAAGATGCCTTGGTCGTAAGAGGAATAAAAGGTATAGTGCCGGTGTAGGGTGAAAATTAGGGTCAAGACAAAAAATGCGATCGCCGCCCCCATCACCAACCTTAAACTCGGCTGCTTTTGCAATCTCAACAACATTGCTTGCTCACACGCATGAACCTTGTTAAGGCTCTCATGTTCTCTCTTGCAACTCAAGAGTACACCAATAACACCGTGGTAGCGGTTGCCAAGTTTAGCTTTAGCCGCGCCGTTTTATCAGGTTGCCGAGCAGTACTGGACTTTGACAGATTTTTATGACTCCATCCTCGGTATGTTGCAAAGCTTAAAATTATTGCAGGCGATCGCCTGTAACCAACAATCTAATTTTTGCTAAAGTTCAGTGACTGACTTTAAGTCAAAAACCTGCGCTTGACCTCAGTATATGCGTGAAATCTGCGTCACATATTTGCTGGAACTGATTTTTGGTTATTTGCGTCTATCTGCTTTATTGGAAATTGGCAAGAACCCGTTACCAAAGAGCCAGCTTTAAACTGGTAGCCTGTTAGTCAACAATCCATCTATAACTTCCTTGATTTCCATGAAAAAGCAAGTCTTCTTAACCTTGTCCCTGTTAACCAGTGCTATCTTGGCTGGCGGCCCCACTCTAGCAGCACCTGCTGATTCTACGCCCCAGTCTGCTCCTTCAACTCAGTCTCAGCCTCAGACTGCTCCCTCTCAACCAAGCTCATCAAGTGGGTTACTGACAAAAGAAGATTTACCGCCGGGATTCCAAGCAGTCCCTCCAGAACTCAAAGCTCAGGTTGTCACTCAGTTGTCAAGTGCCTTGCAACAGCAGTTGCCAGGAGCAAATCTGAGACCGGAAAACTTATTTGGTTTTTACAATGCCCAAACCTCGGAAGTGGTCATGGGATACACTGATAAGCTTCCCGATCAGCCAGCTCAGACAAAGTTCGACTCTGCTCTCAAGCAGATTCAGCAACCAGATACGCAGAAAAAGCTGCTCAGCCAACTCCAAGATAAAGTCAAGAATGTCAAGGATTATAAGGTTGAGGTTGTGGATTACAAACCCCTGTCTGAGTTAAATAACTTAGCTAATAGCTCTGCTGGCATGTCACTATCTCTCAAAATTCAAGATCAGCCCGTGCGTGCAGACATAGTATCTTTTCGCCGGAATGGCGTTGCGGCGATCGCAACAGTTGTGAACCTGAATGGTCAACCGCCAGCATTACGGTTGAGTGATGTTGCTCGCAAGCTAGACACTCATATTACCCAGTCTGCTTCTGCTGCCTATCCCTCTCAGTTAGCTCAATTACGATAGAAACCTAGTGCTTTAAGTGAAAAATAGATGGGGTGATAGGGAGGTGGAGAGAGGATTTGAATCGAGGCGCTCTGAGCTGAAATTTTGAGTGGGGCATCTCGCCCCGTTGTGGTTGCCCCAACCTTGGGGGGTAGGCACGGAGCATTACCCCTACAACCCGTCAAAAACCAGTTGCCAGACCACTAGAGATCAGAGCGATTCCAGACTCTTCAGTTCCTATCATAAATTTGTATCTAACACAGACTCGTCGCGATTTCTTCTGGCGAGTTTTTTTCTTTTTTAAGTGCCTAATCACAGAAAGTCGGCTCTTAAACCTTTGATATTACCAATTACCATTTATTTGAGCAAACAGAAGCCTCTGACTAGATTTCTAGCAACTTGTTAATCTCTTGTATTAATTGACCAGAGTCAAACGGCTTAGTGAGATAATTATTAGCACCCATCTGTTGGAACTGGTTACTTTCGACATGAGTTACTTGACCGCTCATAAAAATGAAAGGAATTTTTATAGTAAGCGGATTAGATTTTAACTCTCTCAAAACCCCATACCCATCAAGTATAGGCATTTTCACGTCGCACAGAATCAAGTTAGGTAATAACTCACTCGCCAATTTTATTCCAACAAGACCATTTTCGGCACCAATTACGTTAAATTTATGTAATTTTAGTACA
>CAZZWA010000554.1:0-3482 GCA_964657555.1 uncultured Microcoleus sp. | reverse complement strand
GAAATTGGTTCACTCATTGCTGTTACTATACTATACAGAGTTAGAAATTGCTGTATGATCGGCGAAAAAGCCGCCGATTTAATTAAAGGCGCAGGTGGGGTTTCACAGCCAACGCTTTCAGCAATTGCCAACTAATAGGGAGTGCGTAGACTGACATCTTGCACCATTCTCAAAAAGCCCGATATCTCATATCCTGTCCGGCTAATCACTTCGTTTATAGTCTGTCGTTTTTTGCTAATTGCTAATGACTAATGGAATAGAGGCTTTAAACAATTAGCAATTAGCTATTAGCAGCTCAACGCGCTCTCGTAAGTATTCAAGCGGACATGATATCACATGGAACTCAAGTTACAGGCTAATAGCTGAAGTCCATTTCAATGAACTGAAATCTTTTCTCAGTCCTCTTAAAGAGGGCTTTAGCTTAAGCTGCGCGATTTAAATCGCACTCGGGCTGACAACGCAGGTGCAACATCTCAGTAGACGCGGTAGACGAGGCTTCTCGCAGAATGCTGATTGTCCCTAACATCGCATAGAGATAACGGTTCTGTTGCAAAAATGACAAAAGATAAATAACCCCTTCCTCAACACAAGTTTATCCTCAACTATGAGCTACCTCAGAGACAGGACTGAAACTTGACGTCAGAGTAAGAATATTAAGTTTGGAAATGACTCATGATAGCTACTCTTAATTTTGCCACTGCACCTGGTTATCAAGTTTTAGCAGCAGTAGGAAAAAGGATATTACGCCCTGGAGGAACAGCAGCCACCGAACAACTGTTTACTTGGGCTAATTTTCAAGCAGGAGAGACGGTATTAGAATTGGCAGCTAGCTTTGGCGAAAGTGCGATCACAATAGCTAAAAGATTTAATGTTCGTGTCGTAGGAGTCGAGAAAAATCCTGATAGCGTAGCTAAAGCTAGAGATAACATCAAAGCTGCCGGACTATCAGACCAAGTAACTATTATTGAAGGAGATATCTTTCAGCTAGAACAAATTACCGAAAGTTTTGATTATGTCTTAGCTGAAGCTATACTAACCATGCAATCTGATGCAGGAAAAGCAAAAATATTATCGGCAATTCGAGAGCATCTTAAACCAGGAGGTCAGTTTCTTTCTCATGAAATACTAATCCACAGTAATGAGTCAGAAGTGCGTAAAAGTCTATCTCAAACTATTCGTGTTAATGCTAATCCTCTAACGCTATCAGAATGGGAGACAGCTTGTAGGAAAGCTGGTTTAACTTTACAGCAGCATAAAACAGGGGTAATGAGATTACTTAGTTTTAGTCAGATGGTTCGGGATGACGGGTTATCAGTAACAGTCAAAATTGTTTGGAATCTTTTAACTAATCCTAATTTGCGTCAAAGAGTCTTACAAATGCGCCGGATTTTTCAACAACATCAAAATCATCTCGGCTACATCGTTTTTTTGGCAAAGGCTACGTAGAGACGTAGCAGGCTTTGTTTGTTATTGGTCATTAATGATTTGGCTCAAAAAATAGGACATGTTTAAATTATGAATACCACTTTCACATTATCCAACAGTTATTTTGCTGCTACTTTGCAACATTTAATTGAATACCCCACAAGTGGCATTTTCCGTAAATTGTTACTCAATGATAACAACAGTCAATACAACTTATTGTGTTTGGCAGCGGCTACAAAAATTGATGAACATACTTCCAATCGTAATGCTGTAGTAACAGTACTGAAGTGACTGAGCTTTATGTTTACCGAGTAAACTTGTAAAAAACTAAGAAATTAACATGATTATAAAGATAATCGTCACCATTGCTACCGTTGCTACTGTCGCGACCGCCACTCTTCCTTTGTTTGCTACATCTGCTGTGGCTAGGGCTCCCAGGGTTCGCGTTGCCCGAATCTGCGAGGCTTACAACAATGCTGGACAGCAGGTTACCACACTAAGGGTTGGCGAATACTACCAAATAGTACGTTATATGCGGTTTCAAAACAGTGGTGACCCTGGAGTCACCGTAACGGTTTGGGATGCGAAGCAACAGCGCAATGGAACACTAAATATTTCTACTCGTTGCTTGGATTCGAGCCAAGGAAAACCTATTGAATACAATTGAGTTCTTCTAATCGGAAGTTGCCCCCTCCAGAGGCAACTTCCGATTAAGCAAGGTCTGAACATAACAAATCACCTGTAGACATGGTCTGCGCCTTAGAGGTGTATAAAAACAACCGGATTTTGATGCAGCAAGCTTGTACGAAAAATTGAATTCTCTAGAAGGTGTGATGCGCTTTTTTGAAACCCAGTTAGACAGGCATCTTGAGTGACGAGCACTCAAACCCTCTCAGGGAGACAGTCTTTTTTGAAGTTTATAATACCCTCTAGAGATTGTATTCACCTTTGGGCGATCGCCCTCATGCAGAATAATTTCTCCACGCGGATACTATTTTACCACAGCATGAGCTGTTGAGTATGAGCTTCAAATCAAAATCCGCTGAATCATGCTGTTGGCTTGCGACTCATAGCCGCCACCAAACAAGTTGAAGTGATTGAGAATGTGGTAAAGGTTGTAGAGGGTTTTCCGCCGCTCGTAACCAGCATCTAGAGGAAAGACTTCGTTATAGCCCCGGTAAAACGCTGCTGGAAAACCGCCGAAAAGCTCCGTCATAGCAATATCAACTTCGCGATCGCCAAAATACGCTGCTGGGTCAAAAATCACTGGTTCCCCTTTGGCTGTAAAACCTGCATTCCCTCCCCATAAGTCGCCGTGAACTAGAGAGGGTTGCGGGTGATGAGTCAGCAGTTCCATAATAACTGCCAGTAACTGCTCCCCTTGGGGAAAATTGCCGCCCCGTCGCTTTGCCAGTTTTAACTGGTAGCTAATTCGATGTTCAGCAAAAAACTCTGCCCAATCTTCAGTCCAAGTGTTGATTTGGGGCGTCGAACCAATTGTGTTGTTCTGGTTCCAGCCAAACCCCTCTTGCCCTCCCTTACTAACGGGAGGCAGGAGGGTTTGAGGGGGGTGCCAGCGATGCATCGCCGCCAATTGCTGTCCCATTTCCTGCCAAGAGCGAGTATCGCCGCGTCCCAACTCAAGCCACTCCAAAACTAAATAGGCACTATTACCTTCAGCACCCCAGCAAATGGGTTTGGGGACGCGGATACTCTGGGTTTCCATCATCTGCCGGAGCCCCTGGACTTCTGCCTCAAACATCTCAATTAGAGACGCTTGGTTGCGCTTCACGAAGTAGGTGCGCTGCCCATCAGTAAGGGCATATCCTTGATTGATACAGCCCCCACTCACAGATCTGCGGTGCTGGATCTGAAATCTCTCTCCTGTGCTCTTGGTAATATCAGCTTCAATTTGTGTCCACATCATGCAAAAGTTTTGAGTTTTGAGTTTTAAATTTTGAGTTTGTATAGTTGCAAGATTCAATTTTGCAACTTGCCAACTATCTAACTCATCACTCAACACTGATAACTTATAACTCCTTCAGCTCTGGCTTGAC
>CAZZWA010000553.1:0-3484 GCA_964657555.1 uncultured Microcoleus sp. | reverse complement strand
GACTAGAGCATCGGTCAAGTATTCAGATTTCGGTGGTGCTGGGCTGTTCTTGAGCACGGGGAGCCTACATCCATATACTTGGAGTAGCTCCACAGAACAGTTAATTTGTCAATTTCTCTTACTTGAGCGACTCCCTAGAGAATAAAGGAGGTAAGGGGGATTTGGTAAGGTGTCCTCTTCTCTATTGTGTTCCTAATTCCTCATCCCTAATCTCCAATTCTCATACCCGAACCTAAACGGACGGCTACCACGGTAGTTGAAAGATTAAAACGATTGTTACATTTCGTTACCATAAGGACATGGAGAGAGGAAACAAAACCTCTCAAAGAGTTAATAAGAGGCGGCCAGAAGAATGAACGGCACTTTTCGCGTCGGCAACCTATTTGGAATTCCCTTCAATGTGCATCCATCCTGGTTCTTTGTCTTGGGCTGGGTGACTTTGAGCTATGGGAGCGAACTGGCGGCTTTATTTCCAGGGTTGGGCGGGCCATTACCCTGGCTGTTAGGATTCATGACAGCGCTGTTGTTATTTGCCTCTGTGCTAGCTCATGAGTTGGGACACAGCTTTGTCGCCATCCGCCAAGGAATTGCCGTAAAATCAATCAATTTGTTTTTATTTGGTGGTTTAGCAAACTTAGAAAAAGAGTCAGAGACTCCGTCTGATGCTTTTTGGGTAGCCGTTGCCGGTCCCCTTGTCAGCTTAGTACTGTTTGGTCTGATAACAGTCATCGGTGTAAGCACAGGTATAGTAGGACCTGTGGCTGCGGTTCTCCAACTGCTAGCTTCCATCAATTTGGCACTGGCACTATTCAATCTAATTCCTGGCTTACCCTTGGATGGTGGCAATATCCTCAAGGCGCTTGTCTGGAAGATTACTGGCAATCCTTACAAAGGTGTTGTGTTTGCTGGTAGAGTCGGTCAAATCTTTGGTTGGGTAGCTATTATCTCTGGGCTATTTCCCCTGGTATTTGGTGGCTCTTTTAACTTCTGGAATCTGTTTATCGGTTGGTTCTTGTTGCAAAATGCTGGTCGGGCTGCCCAGCAGGCAACTGTTCAGAGCAAACTAGCAGGGCTGACAGCAGAAGACGCAGTCATTCCTAATAGTCCGGTTGTCTCTGCGAATATTTCCCTCAGAGAGTTTGTTAACGAGTACATTATTGGCAAAGCCAACTGGCAAAAGTTCTTAGTTACCAATGATGCTGGTCAACTGGTAGGCGCGATCGCGGTAGACGATCTGAAAACTATCCCTACTGATAGCTGGCCACAAACTTTGGTCGGTCAGCTCATGCAACCTATAGAACTTTCCACAACAGTGAAATCCCGTCAATCACTACTGGAAGTCGTGACGTTGCTGGAACAACAGAAGCTAACTCAGCTGCCCGTCGTTCATGACAATGGAGTCGTGGTGGGAATTCTGGAAAAAGCTTCGATTCTCAACTTGCTTCAAAAACAAGCACAAGCCAATCCTATTTGAGTGGTGAGATGCTAGCGGCTCAGAGCCCCGATTTCTTCAAGAAGTCGGGGCTCTTGCCCTCACGAATCATTTCGGACTGCTATATTAGCCGCTAGCAATCTTAACCGACGTTTATCAGAAAATTGGGTCTAAAATCCCGTCTTTCTAGGACGGCTTTTCTTGCTCCTTAATATATTTAGAAACAGTGGGTAGAGAATCCCAAGCCAAAGTTAGACAAAAAACAGGTGAACTGATTGAGGTGAAAGCCAAAGTCAGGTCAGCCGGAGACATTCAGAGAGTTGCATTATCAGATCTCAAAAAAGCGAGCCTTGGTTTACTGATATTGACTCAACGGTATTGCAGCAGCATGTGCGCCGACTGGATACATTAAATACCAAAAATAGTTTGAATTCGTTTGCGTATCCAGATCAGAGGTGTTTCTTCTAAAGCTAAAGCATCTTCGGTCAGCAATCCCATGTCTCGCAGTACCTGTTGACGTTCTGATAATTTTTGGGCAATTTGATCTGCTAAATCCTGATGATCCATCAAAAGTTTCTGTAAATCATCGCGGTCTACTACGAACAAAACTGTATCTTCCAAAGTGCGAACGGTTGCTGTTCTGGGAGTCCCCATCAGTAAAGAAATCTCCCCAAAAAATTCCCCTTCATGCAGCGAGGTAATATATTTTGCCAACCGTTGCGAAAACACTTCGACAGAACCAGAAAGAATCATATAGAATGACTCGCCAGGATCGTTTTCTTGACAGACGATCTGCCCTGATGGGAACAATTGTCGATAGCCATACTCAATCAATTGCCGCAGTTCCAGATCCGTACACGTATCAAAGTAGCTCACCCGCCGTAATAAATCGCGCAATGACCAGTTAGTGTGAGATTTTGAGGTAATATTTTTGTTGACTGAGTGTGTAGCATCTGTCGTATAAGCTCTGTTATGACTCACATCCTTAGCCTGATTTTTCTGTAACAAAATACCCAAATCTTCTAGATTGCGGATGTGTAAATCTCGTTGGGGAAAAGGAATTTGAATACCTCGATGACGTAATTCATGCTCAATGAGAAAATACAAAGCACTTTTGATCGGGTCAATATCTTGAGGGTGATCTATCCACACCAATAATTCAAAATTTAAAGAGTTATCTCCAAACCCGCTAAACCAAACTTTAGGAGAGGGAGCGGGTAAGACACCAGGTTCCATGCGAGCAGCTGCTAAAAGTGTCTCTGTAACTAATACGGGTTCAGTGCCATAAGCAACGCCAACGGGAATATGAATGCGGCACTTTGGGTCTCGATAGCTCCAGTTAATAATCTGGTTTTCAACAAAACGAATATTGGGAACGATGACAAAAACACCGTCTAGGGTCCGGACAATCGTAGAGCGAATCGAAATGCTTTCTACTGTTCCTAATAGTCTATCGACTTCAATTAAGTCTCCAACTTTAATCGGTTGCTCCAAAAGTAGCGTTAGGCCACTGATAAAGTTGCTGGCAAGATTCTGCAAACCGAAGCCTAACCCAATCCCTAAAACACCAGCTAAAACAGTCAACGAATTGAGGTTAATACCAGCAGTTTCCAGAACAACTGCTAACCCCAAGCCTGTCAGTAGATAACCGATGACGGAGGCGACGGCTTCGCGGCTGCCCCGATCTAATTTGAGGTGGACTAGCAGCGATCGTTTAATCCATTCACTAATGGTTCGGGCTAGGATAAAGACTAATAAAGCTGAAAAAATCAGAGAAACAATTGACCTAAGCGAGTAAGGATGGTTACCAATATCAACAAAGGGACTTGTGAACAGGCTTGATAGTCCGGCAAAAATACCACGGGTCTGGGTAATAATCCACTCCATAGCTTTATTTGTTAATTGGTTGGTGCTGCTCGTTGTCGAGAGAATACCAAAAGCTAGACGTATCTGTCATTAAATTGCTTCCCAGATATCGCCAGTATCTATAGAGCGGATTTGGTATCAACTGGTTTTTAATGGGTTGTAGGGGTAGTGCCCCCGTGCCTACCC
>CAZZWA010000552.1:0-3490 GCA_964657555.1 uncultured Microcoleus sp. | reverse complement strand
CCAGAATTGCAAATATAATCCGTACAGTTTTCCCACTCAGAAAATCAGACGCTCAGTTATATCTATCTCTCACACCTTTGGAGGTATGCAAAAATAAGTGCCTCTTTCTCCAATGCATTAGTAGAGCATCAGTCCAAAATGTAAATAGTTTCCTCATTCTGCTTCGCCAATTAATGTAAAAGCCGCCCAGTCCCTGGGACGAGGATATTGTTTCATTGTCTTGAGCATTGCCTGACGCAAAGCTTGAGCTTTGTCACGGTTCTGCTGCATCTGGCGGTAGAACTCGGGCATCAAAAAGGCTGTGGTTGTGTCTGGTACATCCCAGAGGGAGACGACTACAGTGGGTACGCCAGCAGAAATCAAAGATCGAGATAACCCGATAACGCCATCGCTAGTGATATCGCCCAGCCCCGTATTACAGGCACTCAGAACAACCAATTCAGCATTTAGCTTCATATCCAGGATTTCAGAGGAAGTGAGTAAGCCATCATCATTACCAGACGGCGCGAGGGCTATAGCACCCGGTATATCCTGCCCTTTAAAATCATCCATTAGCCCATGAGTTGCTAGATGAATAACTTTAGCTTTGGGCATCTGTTGTATGATGTATGCCTTGGTTGCTTGGTTGCCGATTGTGGCTTTGGTATTCAGAAGACGAGCAATTTCCGTTGCTTCTTGTTCCGCGCCCAGTAGGGAGCGCAGTTGATGAGACAGAATTTTGGGCATCGTCGGATTGCCAACGACTAGCACATCTTTCGCTGCTCCCGGAACATGTGGGCGTCGCCGATGGGTTAAGTCTAAAACTTGAATAGCAGGCGCTACCAGGATAGTATGTTGTTCAATCAGGTATTTGCCAGAAGCATTTTGGAGAGCAGCAAAGGGAACAAGAAACAGGGATGATTGTGGGATGAAGATGACACGGGCATGGGGGTCTTTGGGTAGTAGGTCAGCGATGGGTTGGATCAGGAGTTTATGAAGTCTCTGTAAATATGGGTTGTTTGTGCTAGGTGAAGGAGTTGTGGAGCTAGTTGTGACTTGTTCGTTAGATGTATGATCACGACTGCTGACACCTAGAGATTTATGAGCACCACGCACTAAAGAATCCAGAACCGTATCTGCTTGCTCTCCCCTACTACTTGAGGCAGTCACGCGCCCAAGCTCAGATGTATATGCAAGATTGATCTTGAAAGATTTGAGATCAACATAACGGAATGTGATTTCACCTGTTGGCTTGATCACCCAAATAAAGAGTTTTGATGCCTGAGGTTGTGGTTTATCTGGAGTTTTGAAGCGATCATAAATAATTGAATATTCAACAAGCGTAGCATTTTGCTCTTTAGCAATTTGTTGAATCTGTTTGACTGTAGGTGGAGAGATTTGAGCAACTGGGGTGGAGGATAGTCGGGAAGCCAGCAACTCTGCAAAAGCACGAGCCCGTCCTTGTTCAGAAATTTCTAGTGCGTCTTTTTCTTGATGCTGAGTAATAAAAATTTCTTGCAAAATGCGGTAAGCTCCCGCATGATGAGAATCAAAAATTGAAACCTTATCGCGATCACTTAAATTTTGCCGTACAGGATTCAAATCTTTAATTACAGCAAGTAGCGTTTTGGCAGCCTCCATAAGATTCCCGGAGCGAAGGAGAGCATCACCTATAGCTTCAGATAACTCTGGGGGTTGGGTATAATGCCCCAGACAAGAATGAGCTGAGACAATTTGAGGAGCTTTGCTAACGCCAATTTCTCTGCCAATGGCTGAAGATTGCTCATAGAACTCTTGAGCTTGGGAATACCAACCTAAATTATCGTAAACAGCCGCAATTTTGAAAAGCATGTTCTGTTCTGCTGCGCGATCGCCGATTTCTCGGTAAATAGTTGCAGATTGCTGCCAGGAATTGAATGCCTCAGGAGAATGCCCCGCTACGAAATTATCCAGACCAATAAAGTTAAGGTTTGCTGCTTCATCTTGGCGATCGCCAGTTCTTCGGTAGATTGTCAATGCCTGCTCAAAAGACTCTAATGCTGCCTCCCATTGACTGTTCTGATACTGCTGATCGCCTAGAACCATCAGTTGCTTTGCTTTCTGCTTCAAAGAAGCTTTGCTTGCAGATGGAAGGGTAGGCGGAATCTTAACTTGTACCTGAGTATTAAAAAATGGTCTTAGCTGATGGTGCGGCTCTAGAATAGTAGGAAATCGATCCACTATCCTTTTGATATCAGTCAGGTTCTGTTTACTGTGGAAAGCGGCAAAAGTGTGACTCTGGATGTAGGGGAAATCGTAATTAAAGGTAGCAAGAGGTAGGTTTTTCCAAACTTCACAGCTAATAGATGCGGGAATTTGCTGTGTAAATTGAGCCAGTTGCCGCTGAACTTTGTCTGAGAGCGTGTAATTTAAAAACAGTAGTCCAGCTATCTTGTGTGCTGCCAACTTAGGTACGGCAATTGGCGTATTGCGGACGGGCATTCCCTCTTTCGGGAAGTAGTTTTTTATAAAAGTTAAATTCTGGTCGCGGACTACAGAGAGTCCAAAGTCGTTCCAGAATGCTATCAGCCAGACATCGCCATGCTTCATCAACTCAAGCATCTGGGAACTGTTGAGAGGCGCTGGAAACTCGGGAGGTTGTGGGTAGATGTATTTCTGTAACTCCCTGAGGAATTGGAATCCTTGAGAGTTAATATCCGGGTTATCTAGGTCGCCAAATGTTTTCATTACTGTCAGCAGGAACATTAACCCACTGCTACCGCTAGAACCGCGTGGATCTTCATAAGTAAAGCGCCCTGGATTTGCTTTTGCCCAGGAAAGCAACTCTTGTACTGACTGCGGTGGATTTGGTACTCGCTCCTTGTTATAAAAAAAGGAAATAGTCGGCTGGTATATGGGGATAGCGTAAGTCTTGCCGTCAATCGTAAAGCTTTGTAGTCCGGGCTGATTTACTAGAGCTAGGTTAGGCAGGACTTTAGCAGAGTCGGGTAGTATGGAGAGAAACCAGCCTTTCTCACCTGCTTCTAGCAACTCGATACTGGGAACGAGACGCACCACGTCGATGTCAAAGTTGTTGCGATTGGGATAGGTCTGTTCGTGAGTTTTGATATTTTGGAAGAATGCGCGATCGCCGCCCTCAGTTGCCAGGATGTTGACGGTGATATCCACACCATACTTCTGCTTAACATATGCTTTGTAGCCAGGAACGAGTTTGTTGACAATCCAGGTTTTGATCGTGCCGCCTGATGGCCAGTACAGGTTGAGGGTTGCACCTTCCTGTTTGAGCGCATCAGCAACTCGTTCTGGTGAATCTAGTGCTGCTAATTTTAGTGGCATGTTTGTGGAAGTCTCAGGGGGAGTGTTCCCATTGCTAGGAACCGTAAACATTTCCACTAGCAGGATAACTGCTGTGAATAGCTTAACTAAGAATTTTAGATTTTTTTTGTTCATACCTTGCCCTCATAACGATGCTGTTGGACAGCATATCTAGACGCTCAATTGTTTCTATTTC
>CAZZWA010000551.1:0-3514 GCA_964657555.1 uncultured Microcoleus sp. | reverse complement strand
GACAGTTCTAGCCAGAATAGTAATTGTCAGGGTGCTTCGGCTCTAAACTCAGGTGATTGGGGTAAGAAAAAGTTAAAAAATATTTCTTTTGCTCTCTTCCTTCTTCAGGTATAGAGACCGAGCTTGGAAGCTGAATGTTCTACTTCCGACAAGTACCCGCTCAGTGCATTGTCTGCACAAAAACCCTAGCCGAGAGAAAAATCTTTACCTAGACTAGAAGCAGACTGGAGATCCTAAACGACCTGCGCCACCTTTGGAGCCATGAACTTCCCGCCAACAAACCTGTCTCCTTTTCACTCTGATGTTCTACAGCAGACTCATCTGGGTCAGCTGTGTGGTCGAGGTCAGCTGTTTCGCGATCGCTACGAAATACTCAGGATGCTGGGTCGAGGAGGCTTTGGTGTCACTTTTCTGGCCAGGAATGTGTCTCTACCCAGTCAGCCTTTGTGTGTCATTAAGCAACTATGCCCCAAATTCAGTGATCCTCCAGCGTTGCTCAAAGCGCGTCAGCGCTTTGAGCGAGAAGCGAAAACACTCTCTTTGCTAGGCAGCCATTCTCAGATTCCCATGCTGTTGGATTACTTCGTCATGGACGACGAGTTCTACCTAGTTCAGGAGTACGTGCGGGGTGTCACCTTGGCTAGGCTAGTGAGACGCTCAGGCTCTGTGGCGGAAGCGGGAGTCAAACAGTTTCTTCGTGAAATTCTGCCAGTATTGCAGTACATTCACAGAAATCAGGTGATTCATCGCGATATTAAACCCCAGAACATCATTCGTTGTGAGGATGATGGACGCCTAGTGCTGATCGATTTTGGCGCGGTCAAAGAGCAAATTGTCCAGAGTGGTGATACAAGTATGAGGGCGTCAACCACTCAATTCATTGGGACAGTGGGATTTGCGCCCCCCGAACAATTTTCACTGCGTCCCGTCCACGCTACCGATATCTATGCGTTGGGCGTCACCTGTCTTTACTTGTTAACAGGTAAGGCACCGTTGGACTTTGAGAGCGAGCGCACAACTGGTGAGATTCTTTGGCGGAGCGCGGTTCAGGTGAGTGAGTCATTTGCCAAGATTCTGGACAGGATGGTCAAAATTTCTCTTCAAGAGCGCTATCAATCTGCTGAGGCTATTCTGCGGGCGCTCAATAAGGAATCACCTCAAGACAATCTGGCTCATTGTATGACTGTTCAATCCCCCGGACAGGGTGAGTTAGAAAAGAACCAATCAACCGACGGTTCACAAGACTATCGCTCTCCTGCTGTCCGTGCTGCGAAAGCCATTCGTGAATGGAAAGCCAAGATAGAGTGCAAACACACATTGCGTAGAGGTAGTAAAAATAAAGGTAACGAGATCGGCTCTTCTGACAACTGAGGAGCTGGCCAATTTTAGATTTTGGATTGAGTTGAGTTTTCCTTAGCTGTCTGTTGGCAAATCTCTAAATGCCGATGCAGATATTCTGTGACGATGCCGTGCAGCATTAGATCGCGGGCGGCAGAAAAGGGGCTATTGGGAGCCAGGGGATGACGATTGGTGATCACATGGTTCCAGTTGTCATAGCCAGCGATCGCGCTAATGTAAAGCCCAAAGTTTTCATCAAATTGCAGCGATAGCACCGCCCTAGCAAATTCATCGCTGGTAAGACACAAGGAATAAAACACCTTAAACAGTTCAATAGCTGACTCCAAATCCAGAATTTTTAGCCAGCTATGTCGCGAAATATCCACCTTTACTTCCACCGGCTGAATACTGCCATAATTCAGCCCCCTCTGTCTCACCGTCTCCAGCCATTGGGGATTAGCCTGTTGCGCCTCATTGTAGTCAAGAATGAAATTGTAGAGGATCAGGTCATGCTCCAGAAAGGCGTTTTTGGCCAAATCATTGACTGTACAGGGGTAAAGCTGAGATTTTTCAATTGTGGGATCAGGCCCATTGTCAATTAAAAAATTGATAATATTGGAGCCGATACAAATATGCCGCACAATCAGATAGCACGCTTGTGGTGAGACAAGAGTGTTGAGGAAGAACGCCGCTGACTGATGCATTAAGGTGTAAGCACTGAATTGAAACGGTAGCAAGCGCTTCACAGTCATAATCAATGCCAGCAGCACATTCGCCAAAATCTTGATGGGTATTAACAAATAGTTGCGAGTCCAGCTCTGCAAATCCTGAATCATATAGGCTTTGGCCACTGGGTCAACCGGAATAGCCGTATCTAGATAGAGGGTATCCCAGGTGTTAGGGTGAGCGCGATCGCGCAGCGTATGCTTACAGGGTTGCTGGCCTGTTTGGGGCGGATAATGTATAAACTTTTTTGTATATTCACCTAGTTGAGTATCTTGTCCCTTTTGACCATTTTTGAAATTTTGCATGATCAAATTTCCTCCAGTTGCAGCAGATACAAACGAGCAGTGACTTGAGCTGTTTTCACTATGTGCTTGGCAATCTCTGGCGTCATCCATTCAGCATTGATAATCGCCTCTAGTTTGCCGATGTGCGATTGATCATTAGCACCGTGGTATGCCAGGAAAGAAACCTGCTCTTCGCGCAACTTGAGAACTTGTTTAATTTGCTCCGCCCATTGTCCAGCTAGTTGGTTGCCCAAGCCTTCAATGATGAACATGCTGCCAATCAAATCTACCGGATTTTCCCGTGATGCTTGATTGAAGATGAATGCTGACAGCGCTTCCGAGCCAATATTCTTCTCTACTTGGACAATCTCTGTCAACGTACCCCCAACTGATACATAGTTGCGCTCTAGCATTTGGTAGTCGCGATGCTCATCCTGAGCATGCCCAATGAAGGTGGAACGCAAGCGGAAATCTGTCATATTAGACGCTGCACGGGCAATCCATCGCGCTCCTTCTACCACCTGGGGACGCAGATTTCGCAGTAGCGCTTTGTAGTCTTCTAGGGTAAATTCTCCTCTGTGCAGTTTGCGAATAATCGGCACAGAACGCAGTTTACGCTCAAACTCCAGCCATACCACAGCCAACTGGCGTAGTAACTCAGCTTGTACCGGACTAGTTTCTTCATTTTTGCTGCTCTCTCCTTCACAAGTGGTGAGCAAAGGAGTTGCCTTTGCACTTAAGTCTGACGTGCTGAGTTGGATATTACCCTTTTCCTTTTGAGCGAGGAGGATAGCGGGGAGTTGTTGGCTAGCCTCTACGACACTCAACAGCATGTAAGCGGTTGTAAAGCGCCCACTTTCAGGGATAAAGCAAAATATTTTTTGACTGGGTTGCAACTTACCTGAGTGGAACAGTTCTTCCAGCATCAGGTAAATTGATGCACAACCAGTGTTGCCCCGCGTGTAGAGATTGGTAAACCACTTCTGTTCGGGAATCATGCAACCTGCCTTTTCTAACAGTTCAACAATTTGCCCTCGAAAAAAGTGGGAAGAGTAATGACACAGAAGCCAGTCAATTTCTGCTGGTTGAGTGCGACCTAATTCAATTAACTTTAACCAGCCTTCTACTCCAAGTTTGATGACGTTATCCAGTAGCCGGATATTTTG
>CAZZWA010000550.1:1169-3517 GCA_964657555.1 uncultured Microcoleus sp. | reverse complement strand
TTATGTCCTAGTTTGTCGGTTGGCAGCTTCTTCTCTTCTGCCTTATTTTCCATCACGCGATTGAAATCGCGCATGATGTCATCATGAAGCTCTTTAGCGCTACGGGGACGGTTGGGTAGTTGATATTTAGGAATTGCTTTGATGACTTTCCCATACATTGAAGCTGCATCGTTGAGGTAATAGCCAGGAGTTTCCGCCAACAGTTTTATAACTCGTTGGGGATTGTATCCTTTCACGAGTGCGAATATTCCTCTTCCCACTTAATATCGAGATTGATATCGAGGAGTTTGTGGATGTGGTCTAATTTCCAGTTGGGAGTTTGAACAACATCGCTGCCAGTCCCACTTTTATCAGATTTCCTTTGATAGAAATTAGTATGGCATCCCGCCCTTCGTCTGTTGCTGGTACTAATAAGGCTGCTACTTTTTTGACCAGCAGCAGATCCTGCATCTAATCCGGAATTGCACTCTTCCCAAGCTCCTCCGTCTGTACCAGGAGTTGTACCACCCGTTCATGCGTCATTCCCGACACAAACTGCTGTACCAGGAGTTCAAGTTCCTCCACGAGTTGCATCGCCACCCTCTTCCGTACCGAGGGTACAAGCACCATCAGTGCTAACTTCTGATCAGGTGATGGCTGCATTGGAGAGCGATCGCCAGCAGAGAACTCACCAAGTACAGTCAGACTTGAACGATATTGATAGAGTCGTTCGAGGTTTTCAAACGGGAGATGAATTAAATGGACTGAAGCTTGCTGAGTGGGGTGCCCAGGTGACTGGCACTTTGGCTAAAGTGGGCATCGTTCTGGAAGAATATGCTCGCTCCGAGTCAGTTGTTTGTTATAGTGCTGCTGATAGTACGCTGCTATTCTGTGCTTCTAAGAATGAGAGGGGACAGTGGAATGTTTTGCCCGAAGATGATAATTTAACTCCGGCTCATAGAAAGTTTTTTGTTAATGCTCCTCAAACAGTAGAAGGTGTCGAGAAGCTTTATGCTTATGAATTAGAACAAGAGAGGGGTGCAAAATTGGTTAAACATTTTCTGTCAGACCCTGAAAGTTTTCCACCACCTCTCAGCAAATATCAGTTTGCTGTTGCCCAGACTTCAGAGGGGTATAGATTTACAGGGATGCAGGTGGCCGACGGCAATCGAGTGTTTGAGGCTACCTCGTCTCAGAATGACACAGGTCAATACGAGGTAGATACTAAGCTGTGCAAAATACCAGAACGAGAGGTAGAGAAGATAATTTTAAGAGAACAGCAGCTAAGTTTCGCGCCTCAAAAGCAATTGGAGTTCGGACAACCAGAACCATAAATCCGGTACTTGCTGCAAGTTTGAGAAGCCGAATATCGGGGAATACTAGCATTAAAGAGCTGGCACAACAAATGGTTAAAACATTTAATACGTATTTAATTATCAACAATCCAGACAATATTAGGGGATGTTGATTTAGTCAGAACTTGAGTGCTGCTAACCATCAGACTTTTTTTTCAGGTCAGGTTTGAGGATAACTTTGCAAAAAATACACAGAGCCTGCTGTAGCAGGCTCTGTATGCCTTACAGCGCCATGAAAAAACTGTCCGGAGTATTGATTATGAATGTCAATCCGTAGATTTACAGAATATAAAGCCATCTTGTCTTCTAACTTCAGTAAAAACTCTTTTGACTTTTAGATAAAACTTCAGTAAAAATTTAAAAAAGTTTAAATAAGTTTCCATGATATACAAAATATAATGTTAAAATAATGATAGTACTTATAATTTATTTATAGACGAGAGGTGTATATTTATATATTTACCTATCTAGAAATTCGCTTACAGTTAAAATTGAAGGTGAAGAGGATGGGCACACTCGTCCAGAATTTGTATGCTAAAGCTATATTTTACCGATTGAGTATACAGGAAATTATATGAGTATTTAACATTTTGATAACTTGTTATAGGTACAAATCATATGCAGCACAATTATCCTTTTCCTCCAATATCTGGGATTAGGGACAACCACCGTCGGGGAAGTGTTGGCGATTTTTTGAAAACTAAAATCAAGGAAGACTCAACACTCTCTATTATCTCTGCTTACTTTACAATTTATGCATTTAATGCCTTAAAGGAACAGCTTCTAAGCATCAAAAATTTGAATTTTCTTTTCGGAGAACCGCGTTTCATTAAGTCCCTTGACCCGGATAAGACCGAAAAGAAAACCTTCAAGATTGAAGATGACAGTCTACAGCTACAAAATCGGCTGGTACAAAGGCGGGTGGCAAAAGAATGTGCCGACTGGATTGCAGATAAAGTGCAGATTCGGTCGGTCAAGCAGTCCAACTTACTGCACGGCAAAATGTATCACGTT
>CAZZWA010000550.1:0-1069 GCA_964657555.1 uncultured Microcoleus sp. | reverse complement strand
CTCTTTGAATTTCAGAAAGACGGAGTTAAGGGAGCCATTAACAAAATTCTTACTCACAATGGCTGTATTATCGCTGACAGTGTGGGTTTAGGTAAAACCTACGAAGCTTTAGCAGTTATCAAGTATTTTGAACTTCTCAATTACAAAATTCTAGTTTTGTGTCCTAAGAAGTTGCGTGAAAACTGGACAATATATCAAGCACAGAACAATAGCGAACTCAATCCGTTTATCAGCGATCGCTTTAGCTATACAGTATTATCTCACACTGATTTGAGCCGCGATTCAGGTTTTTCTGGAGACATTAACCTGGAAACGATTAACTGGGGGAACTATGACCTAGTAGTGATTGATGAATCGCATAATTTCCGCAATAACATCAAAGGAAAGCGGGATGAAGAGGGCAACGTAATTCGCAAGAGCCGCTATGAACGGTTAATGGAAGATATTATCCAGAGCGGGATTAAAACCAAGGTGCTGCTCCTCTCCGCTACGCCAGTCAACAATGATTTGAAGGATTTGCGAAATCAGCTTTATTTTCTCACTGAAGGTCGAGACAATGCTTTTAGCGAATCGATTGGGATTACCAGTCTCAAGGAGACGCTAGCTAATGCCCAGCGTACCTTTACTAAGTGGGCTAAGAAAAGTGAGGAGCGCCAAACTAGCGCTTTGCTGGAAAACCTTAGTTCTGCCTTCTTGAAACTGCTTGATGAACTGACGATCGCACGCTCCCGAAAGCATATTCAGAAATACTACTCCGACACAGTAGCTCAGTTAGGCGGATTTCCTAAACGTCTAAAACCAATCTCGGTGATCGCCGAGATTGACTTAGAGGGGAAATTTATGTCCTACGACGAACTCAACGATGAGATATCCAACTATCAACTCTCGTTATTTAATCCCTCAAAATATATTTTTCCCCAATACCGCGAGCTGTATGAGGATAGAGCCGTCAAAAATTTCAGCCAGAAAGACCGCGAGTATTTTCTCATTGGAATGATGAAAGTCAATTTTCTTAAACGGCTGGAAAGCTCGGTGCGTTCCTTCGCTATCACAATGAAACGCACTATTG
>CAZZWA010000549.1:0-3533 GCA_964657555.1 uncultured Microcoleus sp. | reverse complement strand
TACCAGTCTATCTCAGCCAGCACATTCATCTAATGACCTATGGTTGGCGACTCAAGGCTCTTCTCCAGCAAGGTTGGGACTTAGTTCACTGTTGGCAAGAGCCTTATATTCTGGCTGGCGGTCAGGTTGCCTGGTGGACACCCAATGGAACTCCCTTAGTTTACCGTACCGCTCAAAGCCACTCCAAGGAATATCCACCACCCTTTAACTGGATCGAACGTTATGCAATGAACCGTGCAGCCGGATGGATTTGCTGTGGACAAACAGTTGTAGATACCTTGAAATCTCGCCCAGGCTATGCACTCCCGATGCGACTGATTCCCTTGGGCGTGGATGTTAATCATTTCTATCCTTCCCCCAATGTGGGAATGCAAACCCGTCACTCCCTTGCTTGGTCAGAACAAGGAGCGCCTGTGATCGGCTACTTGGGGCGATTGGTACCAGAAAAAGGATTAGATTTATTGATGCGGGTGCTGGAGCGCTTGCAGACCCCTTGGAGAGCCCTATTTGTGGGCACCGGGCCTATGGAAAAAACTCTACGCAGATGGGCAAACCGTCATCCGGAGAAAGTGCGAATTTGCACGAGTGTCAAACACGGCGAGGTTCCTCAATACCTCAACGCAATGGATATTCTCTGCGCTCCTAGTCAGACCATGCCCCATTGGCGAGAGCAGTTTGGGCGGATGCTGGTTGAGGCATTCGCCTGTGGCGTTCCTGTGATTGGCAGTGATAGTGGCGAAATTCCTTACATTATCCACGATCCGAGTGTGGTTGTTGGCGAAAAAGATCAGGAAGGGTGGGTTCAGGCGTTATCAGATCTGCTAGAAAGTCCGTCTCGACGGGCTGAACTAGCTGCGAATGGCTTACAGCAAGCGCATACAGTCTACGCTTGGCCGCTCATTGCCAAACAATACTTGAAATTTTTTACAGAACTTTTGGAAAGTAGCTATCCGTAATTGGCTAGTTTCTGATTTTTCCGATTTTCTTTCGCTCTCCTTGAAAAGCTTACTAAATTTTTGAAGTTTTTCAGGCAATCTCTAAACTCCTATGCAGAATTAGCAACATGGCTCAACTGCGTCTCCCGATTATTTGTGACTACCTCGAAGAAAACTGGCAGAGCATGGATTTATGCGCCCAGATGTTGCTCAAACATTTGCAATCTGAACATGCTGAATCCATTCAAGCTGTCCCTATTCGTCCAAATTTTAAACAGCGTTTTCAAAGAATACCGTGGTTTGGTAGAAAACGGTTTGCATTCAATGGCGATCGCTTAATCAACCGATTTTTGGAATATCCCCGTTATCTAAGCCAGCATTTAACCGATTTCGAGATGTTCCACATCTCGGATCACAGCTATGCTCAGTTAGTACATGTGCTGCCCTCAGAGCGGACGGGAGTATTCTGTCACGATCTAGATGCCTTTCGCTCCCTTTTAGAACCAGAGCAAGAGCCTCGACCCGCCTGGTACAAAGCCATGTCTAGGAGAATCTTGCGCGGTTTACAATCATGCGCCATTATTTTCTATTCTACAGCAGAGGTACGGAAACAAATTGAGCATTACGGGCTGTTAGACCCATCGCGTCTCGTACATGCTCCTTACGGGATCGCCAGAGAGTTTTCCCTTGAGCCTGAGCCTACACGTCCTGACGACCAGCGGGTACTCGAACAAATCAGTGAAGCTCCCTTTGTATTACACGTCGGTAGCTGTATTCCGCGCAAGCGGATCGATATCCTTTTAGAAGTGTTTGCTGCGGTGCATGGGAAGCATCCAGATTTGCGGCTCGTCAAGGTAGGCGGAGATTGGACAGAAAGTCAGCAGCAGCAAATCACTCGGCTCGATATTGGCAAGTCACTCATCCATTTCAAGGGGTTGGAGCGGACAACAGTAGCAGCCCTCTACCGACGAGCATCACTAGTGCTGTTGCCTAGCGAGGCAGAAGGCTTTGGGCTGCCAGTTATTGAAGCTTTAGCCTGCGGGGCTATTATAGCTGTTAGTGACATTCCAGTTCTCCGTGAGGTGGGTGGATTAGCTGCGGTCTACTGTCCTCTAGGGAATATATCAGCATGGATTAAGATCGTCGAACGACTCTTAGCAAGCCCAACCAGTGCCCCTGAACGTAACCTGCGTCTGGCTCATGCTAGTCAATATTCTTGGTCTGCCCATGCTCAAACTATCGCGGATGCCTATTTACGACTAGCTGGTTAAACGTAACTCTATGAATATTGTCTTTGTGAATCCAGTGGGAGCGATTGGCGGCGCAGAGAGAGCGTTGCTGACTATTATGGCAGCAATAGGAACTGCGGAACCCAGCTTTAAAATTCACTTGATAGTGGGCACTGATGGACCATTAGTAGCAACCGCCAAAGCTCTTGGGGTACAGGTGAAGCTACTTATGCTGCCAGATCGAGTCACCCAATTGGGCGACAGTGCTTTGAAAGGCAAAAGCCAAGTAACAACAGTATTAATGCTACTCTTGCGAGTAGCGATCATCTTGCCAGCAATCGGGCTATATCTGGTGAAATTTCGGCAAGCAATTCAAGAGATTAATCCAGATCTGATTCACACGAACGGGATAAAAGCGCATCTCCTGACAGGATTGGCAAGTATAAATCGCGTGCCTGTTATCTGGCATATTCAGGATTTCTACGGCACGCGACCTTTAATGGCACAGGCTTTAAGGTGGATGAGCGATCGCGCCACTGGAGGCATCGCTATTTCCGAGGCGGTTGCTCAGGACGCTAGAGCCACATTACCCCGCTTACCAATTGAAATGATCTACAGTGCGGTAGATGTAAAGCACTTTTCACCGGGACTTGCTAACCTTTCTCTGCTGGACATTCCCTCTGAAAAACTAACTTCAGATGTCAACACCATCCGAGTTGGAATTGTCGCTACCTTTGCCCGTTGGAAGGGTCATGACATCTTTCTAGAGGCAGCAGCTCAAGTTATCCGCTGCGCCTCACGCATTCCACTTTTAGCAGCTCCTCGCCCTGATTTAAACGTTCGTTTCTACATTGTTGGCAGTCCGATTTATCAGACTAAAGGTTCTCAATTTTCTATTCAGGAATTAGGGGATAAAGCATCTGCTCTAGAGATTGCAGACAAAGTTGATTTTATCGGTTTCCAGCAGAACATAGTAGAGGTTTACCGTTGGTTAGACATTGTGGTTCATGCTAGCACCCAACCAGAACCCTTTGGACTAGCAATTATCGAAGCGATGGCGTGTGGAAAGCCCGTGATTGTCTCACAGGCTGGTGGTGCAGCAGAGTTGTTTACCCATAACTATGACGCAGTAGGCATTCAACCAGGTGATTTTGCCGCTTTAGCATCAGCAATTCAACATTTGATTGACAATCCTGCTCAACGCCAGCGTCTGTCGGAAAATGCTCGGCATACAGTCCTCAAGTGCTTTAGTTGCGACCGTTTGGGTCAGCAAATCCTTGCAGCGTATAGAAATTTATGTAGCAAGCAAACAAAAAATAACGCTAAGTGTAAATTGTATAAGAGCTGATTTATCAAGTAAATCTTAAAT
>CAZZWA010000548.1:0-3536 GCA_964657555.1 uncultured Microcoleus sp. | reverse complement strand
GTAAATCTCGTCGCCATTGCGGATATAGTCACTCATCTACTGGCAACCTCCTTATAAGTTTGTGCTGTTAGTTCAACTGCATCAGGTGCGTTGAAAAACTGCTGCAATGCTAGCGTCGCATACTGCTGTGTCTTAGGGATTTTAACTCCGCAACCAGAGCAGTTCTGAGCTGTGCCGTCTGGATTCACCGCAATCGTTATCAGCCCAGCTCTTTCAGCCTTGAGTGTGAGTATTTGCAGAAATTGATCCCATCCAGCGTCATGCAAAGATTTTGCCATCTTGGTTCTGGCAAGACCTTTAAGGTGATCTACTAGGTACCTTGTTTCGTATCATCATTGATATGACTCAAAAATGGCTCTCCATTGTCGGGATTGGCGAAGACGGGTTGCCAGGGTTAAGTCCAGTTGCCCGTTCCCTGGTCGATTACGCTGAAGTATTGGTGGGTGGCGATCGCCACCTTGCCATGCTGCCGACCAAAGATGCGCGGGAGAAATTGGCCTGGACTTCACCTATTACCCACACTATTGATGAAATCGTTCGCCGACGCGGACAGTCGATCTGCGTTCTGGCAAGTGGCGAGCCGATGTACTACGGCATCGGTGTGACCCTGAGGAGCCACATTCCAATCTCTGAGATGACAATTATTCCGGCTCCCTCCGCCTTTAGCCTTGCTTGTGCCCGCTTGGGTTGGTCATTTACGGAAGTCGAGATGCTAAGCTTGTGCGGGCGTGACCCGGCTCTAATTCAAGCAGCAATTTATCCTGGTGCTCGCCTTTTGATTCTCAGCGAGGGGAAACAAACCCCTATGATCGGGGCACAAATACTGACCAAACGAGGGTATGGCAACAGTAAAATTACTGTACTGGAGCGTATGGGTGGAGCGCACGAGCGAATTGTGGAGGGTATTGCATCAACGTGGAGGGTGACCGATATAGCAGATTTGAACACAATTGCTATTACTTGTGTTGCTGACCCTGATGTGATGCCGTTGTCTCGTTTGGCCGGATTACCCGATGCCGCCTACTACCACGACGGACAACTTACCAAGCGAGAAGTTCGCGCCATCACTCTGGCAGCACTGTCACCCACACCAGGAGAACTGCTATGGGATGTGGGGGCAGGCTGTGGTTCAATCAGCATTGAATGGATGCGGAGTCATTCGCGGTGTCGGGCGATCGCGATCGAACCACATCCCACCCGACTCCATTACATTGCCGACAATGCGGCAGCGTTGGGGACTCCCAATCTCAAAATTGTTGCGGGAGTTGCGCCTACTGCCCTCCAGGACTTGCCTCAACCCGATGCTATCTTTATTGGTGGTGGACTGACCGCAGAAAGTCTGTTTGAGACTTGCTGGAATACCCTGCGTCCTGGTGGTCGTCTCGTCGCTAATGCAGTTACTGTGGAAAGTGAACAGAAGCTATTGCAATGGTATAGCGAGTTTGGGGGAGCATTAACCCGGATTGCCATTCAACGCGCAGAACCTGTTGGCAAATTTTTGGGATGGAAGGCAATGGCACCTGTGACGCAGTGGTCAGTTGTGAAGCTTTTCGCAGCATAATAGATGGTTAGGCTGGCAAAAAGCGTATCTTTTGCTTAATAAGCCTACTCCCAAAGCTCGCGCACATGGTCAGGCAGCCATCTGGCAATTTCCTGAATCCGCTCCTGGGATAGTTGGTCTTTGGTAGGGGAAAACACGGCTTTAACTATGTTACCCTTAGTGATTGCTGTAGCTAGATTGTTTGAGTGAGGGTAGATGGGTGGCGATCACACTCTGAACCGAGAGAAATATCCTACCTCCATTGCCACATCCCTCCTTTGCCATAGACGAGGGATATTGGAATTAGTCATTGTGAGCCTTTCTTGGTCAAACCCCTTTTTAGGGGACTGTGGGCGATCGCACTGTCCGCTTCCGTCTCCTTTACATTTCTTTATATCTTTATAGACAGCCTCTAACGGACTGAGTGACAGAGGCAGCGAGACTTTTCAATATAGGAGCAGACTCAGTTAAGTTTTCACTTCTAGGGTAATTAGGCTGAAAGCTTTGCTCAGTGAGACATTCAAAGGTGAAATAGCAGCCTTTAGTCACGAGTAGTGGGGGTTAAACTCTATTGACATTGTTGATTACATTGTTTAATGTTTACACTAAACAATGTAAATTTTCTGTTCTACATATCTATGTACTTTGAGGACGTTCGCCAGTGGCAGGGAACTGCTGATCTTCTGACAAAAGAGCTAAAACGACAGATCGAGCAGCTTGGGTTGTCTGTGGAACCACCAGCAGTGAGAACTGTGCGATCGTGGAGATCCAAGCAACTTCTGTCCCAGCCTAAAGGCCAAGATTTTGGGGTTCGGCAAATTTTAGAAGGACTGGCGACAGCACTTTTGCTCAAGAAAGGTTGGACACTGGCGGCGATCGCGCAAGTTTTACCCTCATTCCCCGACGCAACTTTAGAGGCGCAAATCATCGCCGAAGCAAATTGCCAAGACCCAACTTGGTCGCCACCAATGCAAACAACGACATTGCCATTACCTATAGGACACGCTAGCACAGTGGATCTGGCTGAGGATGCTGCTATTTTACTAGCGCAGGGAATTCTGCGGCAATACACAAGAACTCTCAATCGAGAAATCGTGCGTCAGGACGATAATATGCCCTCGGAAGTTTATCGAGCGATGTGCAAGTTGGGTCGTCTGTACATTGAAGAAGGATTAACAGATCGCGCTGCTTGCGTACATACCGTTCTAGAACGTGCCAGATATTCTCTTGAAAAGTGGGACTTAGAGATTTTTCGTCACCCAGATTTTCGCTTTCGTCAAGCAATTCTCATCGATCCAGACTTACGAGTACCGACCTCAGATTGTGCAGAAATTGCTAACTCCAGAGGGACTTTTGGCGAAGATAATGTCATCGAACATCGCTTACACGAACGGTTGCGCGAGGCAACTGAACGATTTGGGAGTCGTCGCCAGCACAAAGCTTATACGGCTTTGCGATCGCTATTTGGCCGACATTCACTTATCGGAGAACATCAGCTACTAGATTACTTATTGGAAAAAGATTTAACTCCTTTGCAGGGGATGATTATTGATACTTTCTTTGATCGTGTCCCCGATATCTGGTTAATTGATGGGTATGCTCATCGCTGCGCCCATTGTGGTACGTTGATGCGACCCTATCCCAATAACCAACTTTTTCCAGAAGGGCGATGTCCCATTCGCCAATGCTCTGGTCACGAGTCCTCAAAAGCAAATTTTTCAGAGAAAGTAGACCCAAATAAAGACTCCTTACTCATTGCCAAGCCGCAAATTTTAACTTATTGGACTGGGCCTGCAATTGACGAATTAACCATTTTTGATACAGCTCGAAATCATGGACTTAATGCCGAACTTTACCCAGAATCAGACCTCTGTGATGTCGCAATTAACGGTCGCAGTATCGGTATTGATGCCAAATCCTACACCAGTCCTGTCTCCCTTGCCTTGCGCCTCAACCGCAGCATCGGGGGGCTGATTTACTATCGTCGTCGCATCAT
>CAZZWA010000547.1:0-3537 GCA_964657555.1 uncultured Microcoleus sp. | reverse complement strand
TTGTTCGGCACGCCGAAACAGAGGATTGTCAATTGCACAGTATTCCTGCAATTGTTCTGTTAGATTGCTCATCTGATGGTCAAAAAGGGAATTGGGGACTGGGATTCCCAGCCACCTACCAGAGGTGGGACTTGTACCTTCCTCAGAGTGGAAGATGCCGCCCACCAAGGGTAGGGTATGAATTATCTGGGACTGGGAACTGAAAACAGGCTTTCCCTATATCCCAGTTTCTAGTCCCTGCTGAAGGCTAGGATTAACTTGCCAAAGTTGCTTCCACTTCCGCCACCATCAGCAGCGTCTTCAGTGCAGAATCTGGATTCAGGCTGATAGAATCAATCCCATTCTCTACTAAAAAGCGAGCAAACTCAGGGTAATCGCTGGGTGCTTGACCGCAGATGCCAATCTTGCGATCAGCCTTCTTTGCAGCAGCGATCGCCATCCCCACCATCCGTTTTACACCCTGGTTGCGCTCATCAAAGATGTGAGCAACCAAAGCTGAATCGCGATCTAAACCGAGGGTCAGCTGAGTAAGGTCGTTGGAACCGATGGAGAAGCCATCAAACACCTCTGCAAACTCCTCAGCCATAATCACGTTGCTGGGAAGTTCGCACATTACATAGATCTGCAAGCCATTCTTGCCTTGCTCTAGTCCGTGCTTTGCCATTTCGGCCAACACCTTGCGTCCTTCATCTGGCGTCCGACAGAAGGGAATCATCGGGATGACATTCGTCAAGCCCATTTCCTCCCGTACCCGCTTCAGCGCCTGACACTCCAAGGCAAAGGCTTCACGGTAGTGGGCATCGTAGTAACGAGAAGCCCCTCGCCAGCCCAGCATTGGGTTTTCTTCCTTAGGTTCAAACTGTTGACCGCCTAAGAGATTAGCATACTCATTGCTCTTGAGGTCACTCATGCGCACTATCACTGGCTTGGGATAGAAGGCAGCAGCAATCCTACCGACGCCTTGAGCCACATTATCCACAAAGTAGTCAGGTTTATGCTTGTAGAGGGCAGTCAGCTTTGCCAAGGGGATCTTGACTTCATCATCCTCTATCTGGTCGTAGTTAATCAAAGCCAAAGGATGAGCTTTAATGTGATTGGCGATGATGAATTCTAACCGGGCTAACCCTACCCCATCATTGGGAATAGCACAGAGGCTAAATGCTTCTTCCGGATTGCCCACATTGATCATAATTTTGGTACGGGTACGAGGCAGGTTTTCCAGGGCCACCTCTTTCACTTCAAAAGGCAGCAGACCCTGATAAACTCGTCCTTCTTCCCCTTCAGCACAAGAAACCGTGATCTCTTGGCCTGTTTCCAAAATATCTGTTGCCTCACCGCATCCTACAATTGCCGGAATACCCATCTCTCTGGCAATGATCGCTGCGTGACAGGTACGTCCGCCTTGACTGGTGATGATGGCACTGGCCTTTTTCATAATCGGTTCCCAGTCAGGATCGGTCTTATTAGTCACTAAGACTTCACCAGCTTGGAATAGGTCGATGTTGTGGATATCCGTCATCAATCTGACTTTCCCCTGACCGATCGCTTCCCCAATGCTACGGCCCGTCACCAATATTTCAGCCCGTCCTTGCAAGTAATAGGTACGCAGGATATTTTGAGCTTTCTGAGATTGTACGGTTTCTGGGCGGGCTTGGACAATAAACAGTCCACCAGTAATACCATCTTTTGCCCATTCAATGTCCATGGGGCTGTATGTGCCACGCACATGGCTGTAATGGTCTTCAATCACACAAGCCCAAGCCGCTAATTGTAAAATCTCCTCGTCATTGATCGCAAATTTTCCCTGTTCGCTTAGAGGAACCTGCTCATTTTTAAGTTGCCTGCTGTCACCCACATCACGTATCAGTCTGTATTCTTTGCTGCCCAAGCGCTTGGAAACAATCGGGCGGAATCCTTGTTTGAGAGTGGGTTTGAAAACTAAGTATTCGTCAGGGTTGACTGCTCCTTGAACCACATTTTCTCCTAGACCATAGGCAGCAGTAATTAAGGCAGCATTTTTAAACCCTGTTTCAGTGTCGATGGAGAACATCACACCAGACGAGGCGAGATCAGAGCGCACCATTTTTTGGATGCCAACGGAGAGAGCCACACTAAAGTGGTCAAAATTTCTGGCGTGACGATAGGAAATGGCACGATCAGTAAACAGGGAAGCAAAGCATCTGTGGCAGGCTTCCAACACTGCACTGATGCCCTGAATGTGTAGATAAGTGTCTTGCTGACCGGCAAAACTAGCATCGGGAAGGTCTTCAGCAGTAGCAGAAGAGCGTACTGCTACAGATGTGTCATCACCGTAGCGATCACACATCTGTCGGTAAGCTTTGACGATCGCATCCCGAAGTTCAGCAGGAAAAGGCGTGTCCATGAGCACCGAGCGCGCCTTTTTCCCTCGCTCACGCAGGTTATTGACATCTTCAACATCCAGATCTGAGAAAACTAAGCGCAGCTTCTCCTCTAACCCTGCTTTCTGGATGAAATAACGATAGGCATACGCCGTAATGGCAAAGCCAGTGGGAACACTCACTCCTTTGGAAACCAACTGTTGGATCATTTCTCCCAGGGAAGCATTCTTGCCACCCACCAGAGGAATATCTGCAATACCAACTTCATCAAACCAGAGCACCAGAGACTGCTGTTGGGAAGACTGTCCAGTCTCTTGTCCTGCTGCTTGTACCATCGCTTTTTCTCCTTCTATAGTTTTAGGATAGCGATCGCCAACCCTACATAGGGTAATTTTCGACACATTCGTAATTTTTCTTGTGATTTCTTTGGGATCGCATTGAACTAGAAAACTTTAGAGAAGATCTCACTCTAAGAAGTTAAAAGTTGAAACTTTCAACCTTTAATCTTCTCGTCTTTTTTCGTCATAAGTCTAATAAAAATTAGGGATGGCAATGTATATCCCTAGGGGGTGTACATTGCCATCCTTAGATGCTAACCCTTCTTAAGGCTTTGTACATAAGAAGGGCATGCGTGAAGCTTTTTTCGTTCGGATAAAAGTTGACCACTAGCGATCGCCAGGACGATATTTTCCAAATGTATGGCAATTGCTAGTGGAATTTTATGTTTTGTTAGTGAAACCTTTCAGCTTCTTCTGCTTGCGGCGAAGTTGTAGCGTCATAACGTATTCCTGCGGCTGGACGTTTGCGGCGGAACAGATTTGCTAAACCAAGTAACCCCAACAAGCCAAGCCACCCCAAATCAGAGTGGTGTTTCACAGGGGCTGCTGCTTGGCTACTAGTGCCGGATGCAGCGCCAGTGTCTGAACTAGAGCTACTAGGAGCTGTGCTTGCTCCTGAAGTCGAGCTCCCTGCACCGGTAGTGCCTCCATTTGCACCACCAGGAGTCGTGGTCGTGTCGTAACTAGAACCGCTGGATGCGCCTGGATTAGAACTACCGGGAGCTGTATTAATATTTGAGCTAGAGTCACTCGTACCAGTGCCACTAGGGTTTGAATTTGTGCCACCAGCTCCTATGCCAGTACTAGTCCCTGAGGTGGAACTACCAGCTCCTGTACCA
>CAZZWA010000546.1:0-3543 GCA_964657555.1 uncultured Microcoleus sp. | reverse complement strand
TCTCCTTCTCATGCACAGATTTTTCCAGATTGGGATGGCTTGAGAGGGGCGAATTGAAGGCAGTGGCAGCTAGGTGCTCCCGCTCCTAGAAAAGCGACCTACATACCAATTTTGACCTATGCTGGAAATTTTTGGTCAAAAGTGGATGGCGCACCCAATAGCTCTCTAAGGCGTTCCAGTAAAATTGGGCGGTTCCCCACCCTACTAACTTAGCTTGTGTGCACCCTGATGTTAGAAATCTTTGGCTATGAACCGCAAATCAAGCATGATTAGGCAGTCGATCACACTCAGCGGTTTAGCAATGTGAGCTATCAGCTCATAGGCTGTACGAGAAATAACCTGGACAAGAGCTGCCAATTCGCACATTGGTTGCCGATCAACTCCACGCTAAAATAGGCCGCGCCTGTCTTCCTTCAGACTAATGCACTCCTGATATCTTATTGCGTTTGTTTGCTGTGTCCAAACTTCGACTAAAATTGCCCAAGACTCTCTCCCTTTCGCTACTATTCTTAAATTTAGTGAGATATCATCTGTTAGTTTGTGGCATCAGCCTTGAAAATTCCCATTCTAAGGCTATTGATTGAAAATTTCGAGAGTTGTGTCAACTTTTAACGCTTTATAAGGTAGCATCTATCCTGGGACATAGTGCCTTGGCCATCAAAGCTGATGAACAATTAGAGGGAGAAGTGGATGCCACTAGTGCTAGGCAACAGAAATTTTCCGCCAGTTCCGGTGCCAATGGGGAGATGGAGGGAAGGAGAACTCGGGGCTCTCACGAAGTGGGGACTAGGAGCAGTGGGGAGATTAAAGTGATGGGTTACTTCTGCCACCCTATACTAAACATCATTCCGGCTGAGGACAACAAAAATATGTCAAAAATGATCTAGGATGACTTCTTCCAAAGACCCTGAGAATTGTGAACCCTTGCTTTCCCTACATACCTCATCGCGCAGAAAACCTCGCAGGGCAGCCAGCCAATGCGTCCAGCTTTTATATCCGTACAGCCTACCAGAGCGATCTGAGTAGCTTAGCTGAGATCTTGGCAGATAGCTTTCACCCTCGAACGGGAATTGCCCGCTGGCTATATCCATTACTGCGATTGGGAATTTACGAGGACTTACGGATTCGACTAAGCTCGACATCCCCTCACTCTTTATGTTTCGTTGCTGTGGCTTGTGCCTCTACCCAAACGGGTCACAAAGAGTACTTAGCTGGCACTGTAGAAATAGCGCTCCGCTCTTCTCCTTCATGGCAACACCGTAATTTGCAGTATCCTTATATTTCCAACTTGGCAGTGCGAAAGTCTTGCCGACGGAAGGGAGTCGCTGGGCAACTACTTCTAAGATGCGAACGAACCGCCATTGAATGGGGATTCCAAGATCTCTACCTCCATGTGCTGGAAAACAATCATCAGGCACGACAGCTATATCTCAAGACGGGATATCGACTACAGCAAGTCGATCCCATAGGACATGACTGCTTACTGCCCATAAGACCCCGAAGGCTATTCTTGCACAAGCATCTAGCTCCTAGGTCTAGGGAAATGGGCAATAGCTAAAATATTTTGGCTGTATCCTAGAAGCAACTATTACTAATGACTACTTTGAATTAGTGGTGAATTTAATTAGAGTGAGTGCATATATGCTTTACATTAACTTTAAAAATAGGCCAATCTTCCTCACAAGTCCTTAAACTTTAGGGTCTACTGAAGTTTAAATTTCCGGAAATTGAGGGAATACCATAAAATGTAGATAAGAGATTACCGATCTACGGTTTATACTGATATCGAACGTTTAAAGATGTAAATTAATCAGAGAGGGCTAGCTTACTTCCAAAGTGTGCTCGATCAAGAGCATACAGAATTGGGGTTCTTTCGTAGTCCATTGGGATTCAGCGTAGACCTACAGCAAAAACCTAACGGTAAGAATTGAGATGGATAGCGACAATATGCAGCGCTGCCACACGGCTCTTTACGAAGCAGATGCCTCGCCTACCCGTACCTGTGTTCCCTGCTTTCAAAATCAAAGTGTTATGAAACACTACCAGGAACGGATTGAGGACTTACAGGAGAAGGAAATCCACGCACAGATGCACAGTCAACAGATGTTGATCGTGAATAGCCGTCGTCGCAATGGCTTGATTCTCTACAAGCGCTACCACGCTGAGTTTGCGGGTCCAGGTGCGGCAGTCGGAGGACTGTATGATCAGGATTGCCAGCGATCGCTGCCAGTGGGCAATCTTTCCCTAATAAATCCTGAAACTCCTGAGGAACGACAACGGGCTTATTTAATTCGGCGGCAGTGGATTCGACTCACAACACAAATTACAAATGACCCAGTACCGATGCAACGAGCCCAGAAGATTCTGACTCAATTTCAGCAGTACTTTGATGCCGAGACAGTTGCCCAACTGCCAGATGATGCTTTTGCACTTTTAGTAGGTGTACTGCCACAAACTATTCGTAGAGTGCGCGAACTAGGGCCTAGAGAATAAGTTGGGGATTAGGGATTGAGAAGAGGAAAAAGTTTTTTCTCTTTCCCAGTTCTGATTCTCTATATTAGGGTAATTACTGTAACTTCTGGGGGACAAAATAGGCGTCCGGGTGGGTAGGTGCCCAACCCACGATTTACATAAAGTTGGTTTTTGCCTACCTGATGCTGTCCCTCTGCCCATTCCCAATGCCGCACGACTTTGTGGCGAGCTTTTCTCAGGAATGGAACCCAGCGTCGCACTCGGCTGGGAAGTCTGTGACGAATAGTTCTCAAATGAGCCACTAAAGGGCCAATGCCTGGAATGACAATCTGACCACCGTGAGTATGGCCTGAGAGTTGTAAATCGACTCGCCATTGTTGCAATACTTGGGCAGAATCTGGGTTGTGGGATAACACAATCCGAGGTAGTTCGGCGTCTAGCTGATTCATCACTGGTGAGGGGTTAAACTCGTAAGACCAATAGTCAGCTAGTCCCACTAGTGCTAATTCTGGGCCTAGAGGATAGACGACTTCATTCAACAGTACCCGAATCCCAATACTTGTTAAGGCATCTTGTACCTGCTGTTGTCCTCTTGGGTGATAATTTTCGTGGTTGCCTAGGACGGCATAAGTACCAGCGCGGCTTTCCAGGTTCTTGAGTCGTCGTACCAGTTGGTGAATGGGGGCTGGGTCATTGGTAATATAGTCACCAGTTAATAGGACTAAATCTGGTTCAGCCTCATTGCTAGCAGTGATCGCCTCCTCCAACATTTTTTCTGACAACCGCAAGCCATCATAGTGGAAATCCGACATTTGCACTAGCTTGGTGCCCTGTAAGTTGGTCGGAAGACCGGCGATCGCTATTGTCACATGCTCTACACTCAATGGCCCAGACAAGATCCAGTGCATAAGGCTAATTTTCTCCCCTTTTGCAGCGATTGCGCTTTCACAACAACTCAACCCTGCACCCATCGAATCCGGAAGAACTTCTCTGAAACGAATCTTAACGCAGTCTTTGGCAAAACTGGAAGACTTTCTCTCAAAGAAGGCGAGGAAGAGACTATTGCATGGC
>CAZZWA010000545.1:0-3547 GCA_964657555.1 uncultured Microcoleus sp. | reverse complement strand
GACCCTGCCCCCCCTGCTTAGCACCACCAAAATCTGAATACTTGACCGATGCTTTAGGAGGGCTAAATGCACCACTTTGAGGTTGCTCAGAAGATGTGTGTACACTGTAGCCCTTACTAAGGGGGAGATCGGGGGGTCGGACTGTAACGCACCAAGATGAAAATTGCTGTTGTAGATCACAACTTTCTAAATGAATCAACGATTGCGGAGACATGAAGACATGGACGCTGAGAGCGATGAATCTAGGTCGAAAGGCTGTTCTATTAGTCTGTGCATCTGTACGATGAATAGACCTGATGAACTGAGCTGTTGTTTGGACTCTGTCTTTAAGAGTGTAGAGCAGCCGGATGAAGTCATTGTCAGTGACGATAGTCCTGACGGGCAACCGACACAAGCATCTGTGGCGAAGTATCCACAAGTCATCTACCAAACGGGGCCGCGTCGTGGACTAGGCCCAAACCGCAATGCATGCATCCAACGTGCCAAGGGTAGCCACATGATCTTTATAGATGACGATGTTTGTCTACCGCCAGAATTCTTGGCAACAGCGCGACGGCTGGTTAACTCTTCCGCTCCTCAGACAATCGTCACTGGCTACCAAATGGATAATGGGAGCTACAAAATCGTTCCACAGAACGCGGATTTCTGGGGGCTACAGCGTGTGCCTGTGCTCAATGAGTGTAGGGCGATCGTGATTAACGCCACAATTTTTCCTAAAAGCTTGTTTGAGCAAGCACTCTTTGACGAGCATTTGCGTTATGGTTCCGAGGAGCTAGACATTGCCCAGCACGCCGTTGCCCTTGGGTACCAAATAGATTATCACGACTGTTTATATATCAATCACTATCCTTCCCTGATTAATCGAGAGAAGTACAAGCAATTCATCCATGCCTCTCGCTTGTACGTGACGACAAAAGCCTACTGGCAGTATGAGCGCTCAGTGCCCAAGACGCTGGCATACATACTGCTAGCGCCGCTACAACTGGTTGGCAGTGCAATTCGTCAAGGAGATGCAGGCGCTATATGGGGAGCATTCCAATCTACGGCACTTGCTTGGCGCTACCTTTGCACGACTCCCAAAGAAATGCAAATCAGAGACAGGGTTGTCTATAAAACATAGTTCATTGTCCAGAGGTTCTTAAGCGGCAAACTTAGTCGGCTAAGAGGTGCCACTGGAATTCGGACAATAGCTGATGGGGATCACAACTCAGCAAGCACACTGGTTTTACATCAAAATTTGGGATTAATCTTACAGGATGTTTACTTGTGAAGCTTTGTATTGTTACGCATAGTGTTATTAGAGGTGATGGTCAGGGCCGAGTGAACTATGAGGTCGTAAAGGAAGCTCTCCGTCGCGGTCATCATGTCACTTTGTTAGCAAGTAGAGTTGCACCGGAACTACAGCAAAACGGCCAGGTAAACTGGATTTTCATTCCAGTTAAAGGGTGGCCAACACAACTTCTCCGCGAAATAGTCTTCTCTTGGCAAAGCGCAGATTGGTTGCGCAAACATCGCACTGAGCTAGACTTGGTAAAAGTCAACGGGGCGATCGCCTCAGCTCCGGCAGATGTAAATGCAGTACACTTTGTGCATAGTTCCTGGCTGCGGTTCTCCTACAGAAACACTGCGCGAACGCTGGAGTCGTCGCGCTTCGCTTCGCCAGTAAATTCCCAGCAACGCCCAAATTTGCGTAGTGTTTACCAGTGGTTCTACACGGCGTTGAATGCGCGTTGGGAAAAACAGGCTTTCAGTCAGGCAAAAGTAATAGTAGCGGTTTCTCAGAAAGTTGAGCAGGAATTGCTAGAAATCGGTGTGCCACCAAACTGCATTCGGGCGATCTTAAACGGTGTTGATTTGCAAGAGTTTTTTCCTGGGCATGCTGATCGTCGTCAATGGGGGTTCCCTGAAGGAGTGACTCTGGCACTTTTTGCGGGGAACGCCCAAACACCTCGTAAAAACTTGGATACGGTGCTGCGTGCTTTAGCTCAGGTTCCTGAGTTACATCTGGTAGTTGCAGGCACAACCGCAGGTAGCCCCTATCCTCAGCTAGTACAGTCGCTGGACTTGGATTCAAGGGTACATTTTCTGGAACATCGGTCTGATGTCCCAGAGATCATGAAGGCAGTGGATCTATTGGTTTTTCCGTCCCGTTACGAGCCTTTTGGTCTGGTAGTCATTGAAGCTATGGCTTCAGGACTCCCGATTATTACTGCGACTACGACAGGTGCTGCTGAGATTGTTACGCCAGATTGTGGGATAGTCTTGCCCGAATCAGATGACATCCAAGCTTTGGCACAAGCACTAAGCATCCTTACAAGCGATCGCCAACTTCGCGAGCAAATGGGTCAAGCTGCCCGTGCTCAAGCAGAACAGCATAGCTGGGCAAGTATGGCACAACGTTATGTAGATTTATTTGAGGAATTAAGCTAGTCATGATCATCACTGTTGTGATACCCAGTTACCGACGCCCCAAAGACCTAGTACGCTGCTTAGAGGCTTTACAAAAGCAAACTCGACCAGCTGATGAGGTATTGGTCGTGGTACGCGATACAGATGCTGAGACTTGGACAGTCCTCGAAACTTTCAACCCTGACTGGTTACCCATACGGACCATAACAGTAAGCCTTCCGGGGCAAGTGGCAGCCCTGAATGCCAGTCTGGATGCAGTGCGGGGGGATATCGTCGCTATTACTGACGATGATGCTGTACCACATGCTGACTGGCTAGCACGCATTGAGACTCACTTTTTGTCAGATGAGATCGTTGGCGGTGTCGGTGGACGTGACTGGGTTTACCACGGTACAGAACTGGAAGATGGCGCACAGGAGGTAGTGGGTCGAGTGCAATGGACTGGACGGGTGATTGGCGACCATCACTTGGGGGTGGGCAAGGCTCGTGAGGTAGACGTGCTCAAGGGAGCGAACATGAGCTATCGACGGAGTGCGATCGCCCGACTGCGCTTCGATGAGCGTCTGCGAGGTATGGGAGCGCAGGTACACAACGATCTGGCATTTAGCTTGGCCTTAAGGCGAGCTGGCTGGAAACTAATCTACGACCCAATGGTTGCGGTGGATCACTATCCAGCACAACGTTTTGATGAGAATCAGCGAAATAAATTTAATCACATGGCCTCGATCAATGCAGTACACAATGAAACGCTAGTCTTGCTTGAGTATTTGCCGCCTCTAAGACGTGCTGTCTTTCTGGCGTGGGCAGTCTTGGTCGGAACGCGAGATACCTTTGGTTTTGTGCAATGGTTACGATTTCTGCCAAAGGAAGGAGTATTGGCAGGGCAGAAGTGGCTAGCATCACTGCGTGGACGTTGGCAGGGTTGGTTAACTTGGCGACAGCGCGATCGCCGTGGCGATGGAATCAGCGCGATCGCCAGTGAAAAGCTTTAAGGTATCGAGTCCTTTCACTTGAGTTTTAAGCAGCAAGTCTTTATTAAGAACTGAAACCATGAACAAACAGACTACAGCGTCAACTAGACTGACTTGGCTAGATATGTTAAGGGGGCTTTGTGCTTTAGAAATTATTGGTCTTCATT
>CAZZWA010000544.1:0-3561 GCA_964657555.1 uncultured Microcoleus sp. | reverse complement strand
CTAAGAAAGCAGACGCTTGGTATGTTTCTTTGGGGATTGAGGATAAGCGTGTCCCAGGCTTCATCCCACAACCAATTATCCCTAACTGGGATAATTCTCTAGGATTAGATACAGTCCTCAATGAGGATGTCTACTTGGCAACATCTGAAGGGGAAAATCTACCATCCCTCAAGCCATTGCGTCGTCACCTCAACAAACTAGCTGGTGTCTCTCGGCGCAAGAATGCCAAAAACAAAGGCTCTCGCTCTCGACGGTCTGGTAAGTCACTAGGCATAAACTGAGTGTCATCAAAAATTAAAGATTAGACTTGAGACTAAGTGATCGCACTTCCCACTACCTACTCCCGACCTATCTCCCTCCCTTGCGAAAAACTTTTCGTCCCCTCCAAAAGTGGTAGAAGCTTGGAGGAATAGCTAGTAACAACCAAGTCAGGGTCAACTTGAATCGGAGTTTCCTAATGGCGAGTAAGTGCTGTTCGCTGGCGGTGCTCACCAGTTCCGGGAGTACATGAACCCATACTCCCAAAAGTCCTTTGTCTCCCTGTTGCCGAACTGCATCCCGGCAGATGTCGCGAAATACTTGAACCATCGATTCGCCATAGTCCCGACGGAACGGTGCTGGATACGCCAAGAGTAAAAATCTGTAGAGGCGGACAGAACTTGATAAGGTCAAGGTTGACATTGATCTCACATCCCTGCCGCGAGAGTTGTCAACATAGTTTTATTCAGCAACTGTTTAGCCTGGGCCATGCCAACTAAATCCGCTAGCCGTTGCGCATCTAAGGTGATGACTCTTCGACCTAAGTCCGTCAGACAGTAGTAGCGACGCCGTTCGTCGTCAAGCACAGGGTCGGGGCGTTCGTCTGACTCGGCAATCAGTTCATCAGCAAGCAGACGCTTGATTGCTCCGTAAAGAGTACCCGGCCCCAATTTGACTTGACCATTTGTGCGTTCCACCACTTCCTGCATGATGCCATAACCATGACGTTCAGCATCAGCCAATGCCAGCAAGATATGGAACGTCGCAGGTTTGAGGGGTAAGAAATAATGCGGGTCGCTTTTTGTATTCATGTCTTCCGCCGATTCGGCGAATATATCGAATTGAGATATATTATAGCAAGATATATCGTTTGTCGATGTAGTATTCACTGTTGGTAACAATTACAAGCGACTTCTATTCATGAAACTACCTGACGGCCCAAAGACAAACCCCCTTCTAGTCAAGCTTCAATGGGCAATGCGTCCCATGCAATTCCTAGAAGCCTGTGCCAAGCGTTATGGTGACACCTTCACCTTGAGATTTGAGAGTGAATTTTCTACTCCCTATATTCTATGCAGCAACCCGCGAGCCATTCAGGAGATCTTTACATCTATTGCTGACAAGCTTGACTCCGGTAGTCAGAATCAGTTTTTCCAACCTCTGCTGGGGTTCAACTCGTTGATTTTGTTGGATGGCGATCGCCACAGGCAGCAACGAGGGCTGTTGACACCTCCTTTTCACGGGGAACGGATACGGGAGTACGGTCAGCTGATTTATAACATTGCTGAGGAGGTGATCAGTCAGTGGCAAGTCGGACAATCCTTCAGTGTTCGTGCATCCATGCAAGAGATCAGCTTGCGCGTTATCTTACACATTGTGTTTGGCAAGCTTTCAGAACAGCGTTTTGAGCAAATCAGACAACTTTTGGTGTCGTTAGTAGACTGGAATGACTACTCCCCGATCTCTAGCTTGCCATTCTTCAAGCTAAGCCAGCAAATAGAAAGCTTCTGGCATCAAAAACAGGAACTTGACGAAATTCTGGATGCTGAGATTCAGTATCGACGCTATGTTGCCCAGCACCGTGGGTCTAAAATTGATAATGAAGAGGGAAACATTCTGAGCTTAATGATATCGGCTCGTGATCAAGCGGGTCAGCCGATGACGAAGGCTGAGTTACGTGATGAATTAATCACGCTGTTGGTTGCCGGACACGAAACCACAGCGAGTGCCGTGTCTTGGGCATTGTACTGGATTCATCGTCTCCCAGAAGTCAAGGGTAGATTACTCAAAGAGCTAAACACCCTAGCTGCCGACAAAGATCCAAACGCCATCACTCGGCTTCCCTATCTCAGTGCGGTAGTCTCAGAAACGCTACGGATTTACCCAATTACTTTAACTTCCTTCGAGCGGTTGCTGAGAGCACCCATACAAATTATGGGCTACCAGTTGGAACCAGGTACAGTGCTGCTCCCCTGTATTTACTTAACCCATCATCGTGAAGATATCTACCCACAGCCGAAACAGTTTAAACCAGAGCGTTTTCTTGAGCGTCAATTCTCCCCTTACGAATATTTGCCTTTTGGGGGTGGCAACCGTCGCTGTATAGGCATGGCTTTTGCCCAGTTTGAAATGAAATTGATTTTGGCTACTGTGTTATTGCATTTTCAACTTGCACTAACTCATCGCCTTCCCGTCAAACCTGTACGCCGTGGTGTAACCTTAGCACCTCCACAAGGTATGCGGATGGTTGTCAAAAGTCAGCGTTAGAACATCCGTTACTACTTTTGCCCTACCAAGGGATAACCTTTCTATCCCGTAAAAATTTGCCTGTTAAGTCGGAAGGTGCTTCTGTAGCTAGCCACGTTACAGTGTCAGCACCTTGCTGTACCGAACGGGTGCCACCCTCACCGCCCATATCCGTGCGCACCCAGCCAGGACAGACCGAATTCACGGCGATGTTTTTGTCCCTGAGTGCCGCTGCCAGCATGCCCGTAATCCCATTTAGAGCAGTTTTTGAGAGGGAATAGGCAGGTGCCCAATCTCCCATATTATTCAGTTGACCACCGCCACTAGAGACATTGATGACTTTTCCCGCATCACTCCGAGTTAACAGTGGCAATAGTTCCTGTGTTAGGCGCAGAGGCCCTAGAGCATTGGTTTCCAAAGTTTGCCGAATCACTTTGGCATCGACTCTCACAATAGAGTCATTTGGTGCATCAAGGAGGATGCCAGCATTATTCACCAGCGCGTCTAGATGGTCAATTCGGGATGCTAATTCCCGCGCCAGTTGAGCGATACTAATTTCATCCGCTACATCAAGTTGGAGGAATTCAACCCTGAGTCCCTGCTGCTGCAAAGTAGAACCTGCCGCTTCTCCACGTTGGCGATCGCGTGCAGTCAGAAATACCCGAAATTTTGAGTGTGCCAACTGTCGGACAATTTCAAAGCCAATTCCTTTGTTGGCCCCAGTCACTAAAGCAATTTTTTCGGTTTTCATCAATAACCCCCGATGGTGACAAATCGGCAACCTAGGACAAAAGTCATGTTTGAATTCGTGACTTTCTACTCATGTTGTTCTTGGCGTGCGAATCTTATGATCACATCTGAGAACTTCGATAGGTAGATGCATCCCCCAGTTGAAATCGTCTGGGGGTTTCTTATTGGTAGAGAGCCACACTGCCGCATTCCACTGATATTTTGGTTGCTTGATGGTGCGATCGCCTAGTACTACAACGAGACTTTTCTAGTTCCCTGGCCCTGCCGGGGAATTCTTTCGTCCGAGGCAGAGCCTCGCAAGCAGGA
>CAZZWA010000543.1:0-3562 GCA_964657555.1 uncultured Microcoleus sp. | reverse complement strand
TGAATATTGCAGTAGTAGGTCTTAGCCACAAGACAGCGCCAGTGGAAGTTCGGGAAAAATTGAGCATACCCGATCAAGCGTGTGAAAGCGCGATCGCCCAACTCACTAGCTATCCCCATATTCAAGAAGTTGCTATCCTCAGCACCTGCAACCGCCTGGAGATATATATTGTTACCAGTGAGACGGAACCGGGAGTGTGGGAAGTCACTCAGTTTCTCTCAGAATATGGCAAGTTACCTCTGCACTCTCTGCGTCAACACCTGTTTATTTTGCTCCATGAAGATGCAATTATGCACTTGATGCGGGTAGCAGCTGGTCTGGATAGCCTGGTGCTGGGGGAAGGACAGATTCTGGCGCAGGTAAAACAGACTCACAAACTAGGGCAACAACATAACGGTATTGGCTCTATCCTGAATCGGTTGTTTAAACAAGCCCTCACTGCTGGTAAGCGAGTTCGTACCGAAACCAGCATTGGCACTGGTGCTGTCTCCATTAGCTCAGCAGCGGTAGAGTTGGCTCAAATAAAAGCGCAGAACTTAGCTGCTTGCCGAGTGGCAATTGTGGGTGCTGGTAAGATGTCTCGCCTGCTGGTGCAACATCTGCTAGCCAAGGGAGCAGTCGAGATCTCAATTCTGAATCGTTCCGTTCAGCGGGCACAGGAATTGGCGAGTCAGTTCAGAGAAGCTCAGTTGCAACTCTATCCGCTATCAGAAATGATGGCGGTGATTACCACATCGGATATTGTCTTTACCAGCACTGCTGCCACAGAACCACTCTTGAATCGCTCGAAACTGGAAGCTACCCTGGAAGTCAGCCGCTCTTTGATGTTATTTGACATTTCTGTCCCGCGTAATGTGGATGGGGATGTGAATGAGCTAGATAATGTGCAGGCATTTAATGTCGATGACTTGAAAGCAGTGGTCGCACAGAATCAGGAAAGTCGGCGGCGATTGGCAATGGAAGCTGAGGGATTGCTGGAGGAAGAGGTGGAAGCTTTTGATGTGTGGTGGCGCTCCCTGGAAACAGTGCCCACGATCAGCTGCTTGCGAGACAAAATGGAAACCATCCGCGCCCAAGAGTTAGAAAAAGCTCTCTCAAGGCTGGGTACTGAATTTGCGGAGAGACATCAAGAAATTATTGAAGCCCTGACTAGGGGTATTGTAAATAAAATTTTGCACGAGCCAATGGTACAACTGCGAGCACAGCAGGATATCGAGGCAAGGCGCAAAGCCATGCAATCACTGCAAATGCTGTTTGATTTAGATGTCACTCAGCAGTACAGCTAATCGGGATTTTGCTAATTGCTAATGGCTAATTGTTCAAAGCCATTAGCAATTAGAATTGTGTAGCGACTGTCTTAAAAGTCAAGCGAAGCCGCAGGGAACCATCGACGAGAATCTACGAGTGAGCATTTACAGCAATTTTCATCTTGGTGCAGTATGCTCTGGCCCCCCGCCCCTGACGGCTCCCTCCCTTACTAAGGATGGAGGGGTAGCTAGTGCATCGGTCAAGTATTCAGATTTCGGTGGTGCTAAGCAGGGGAGGCAGGGTCGGTGGAAATTCACGGATTTTCCCTATATTCATAGAATAGTTAATTTGTCAACCATTATTAGTTGACCGACTCCCTAGGTGTGGTACATCCACCTGAAAACTGCTGTATTTTGTGGAATTCTCTGAGCATGGTGGTAGAGCAAGGCGTTAGCCCTTGCGCCTGTCGCGCTTGAAGAAGGTGGTGAAGGCTACTCCTAGCATCAGCACTGCTGACAGGCAAACCCCGTTCCACCGCCAGTGACTCCAGCCATAGGCACCGAGAAACGACCCTAAAGCTCCCCCAACAAAGTAAAAGGTGATGTAGAGCGCATTCAGACGACTGTGTGACTCTTGGGGCAGACTATAGATTCGTGCCTGGTTCGAGATCATTGTGGTTTGTACACCCAAGTCCAGCAAGATGACTCCGACAATCAGCCCCAGGATTTGGTGTCCGAGCACCCAGAATACGAGAAACGACAATGTTGTCATGATCAGTCCCAGTCCAACAGTTAACTTCGGACTTCCCTTGTCTGCGAGTCTTCCCACTAAGGGAGCCGCCACCGCTCCCACAACACCGACTAGACCAAACAAACCCGTCACCTCACTACCGTAGTGATATGGCGGTTGTGCTAGCAGGAAGACAAGGGTACTCCAGAAGGCACTGAAAGCTCCAAACGACATTGCCCCAGCTAACGAAGCCTCGCGCAGCACAGGCTGCTCTCGAATGAGCTGGAACAATGACCTGATCAGGGCTAAGTAGGAGACTTGGAGTGATGGTTGGCTCTTTGGCAGCAAGCGGGATAGGGTAACTGCCAGGGCAATCATTAGCCCACTAGCAATCCAGTACATTGCCCGCCAACCCAAACTGGCTCCAATAAAGCCGCTCACTGTCCGGGCTAGGAGAATGCCGATTAGTAGACCGCTCATCACCATGCCAATAACTTTTCCTCGCTCTTGAGGTTTTGCCAGTTGTGCTGCCAAGGGAACAATTAGCTGAGCCGCAATGCTAGTTATACCAATAGCTAAGCTTGCTAGCACTAGCCAGGTGAGATTGGGTGAGACTGCGGCTACCCCCAACGCGATCGCCGTTGCCCCTAACATGGTCAGAATCAATCGGCGACGCTCCATAAGATCGCCTAGGGGCACGAACAGGAAAATTCCTAAAGCATAGCCGATTTGGGTCAGCATGGGGATGAGCCCGGTTGCATGAGCGGGAGCGTGCAAGCTCTCTTGCATTACTGCTAGCAAAGGTTGGTTATAGTACAGGTTGGCAGCAGCAGCTCCACTGGTAATTGCCATCAGCCAAACAAGGTTGCGTTTCATAGGAATTCTATAGACTATCGATAATTTATTGCACTTGCAGATATTCGAGATGCCTACTACTTTCTTTGTGGGGGCGATCGCTACAATAAAACAACTACCCCCCAGACTCAGCCACATGGTACAACAACTCTCGACCGATACCACACCAGCCATCATTTACCCTGAAAGTGACGGTCAACCAATGGCAGACAATACCAAACAGTTTCGCTGGATTGTGATAATTAAGGAAAACTTAGAACTATTGTTTGCCAATAATCCTGATGTGTTTGTAGCTGGTGATTTACTCTGGTATCCAGTTGAGGGAGATAACAAGACTCGCCAAGCACCGGACGCAATGGTGGTCTTTGGTAGACCAAAAGGAGACAGGGGTTCTTACAGGCAATGGGAAGAAGATAAGATTCCGCCTCAGGTAGTGTTTGAAATCTTATCCCCTGGCAATCGCCTCAAAAGAATGGCACAGAAGCTGAAGTTTTACGAACGCTACGGTGTAGAAGAATATTACGTTTATGACCCAGACGAAGTGGAATTAATCGGCTGGCTGCGTTCAACAGAAGAATTAGAGGTGATTGAGGAGATGAATGGTTGGGTGAGTCCACGTTTAGGAATAAGATTTCAGCTATCATTTGACAATCTAGAAATTTTTTCACCTTCTGGAGAGCGATTCCTTACCTATGTTGAACTAGCTCAACTTAGAGAACAGGAACGTCAA
>CAZZWA010000542.1:0-3573 GCA_964657555.1 uncultured Microcoleus sp. | reverse complement strand
ACAGGTCGATTCCTCTCGGAAATTGGCACTGGTTTCACCCTTTTTTACGCACCCATCTTTTTTGTCGGTCAGGTCGGGTTATCTTCTACAGAGGTAGGCTTGGGCATTGGCAGTGGTTCTCTGTCTGGCATGTTAGGACGAATTTTGGGGGGTTCCTTTTCTGACTCCCAGTTTTGGGGACGCCGCCGCACACTGTTGCTCTCAGCTGCTGTTTCAGCTGTTGGTTCGTTAGTGTTGGCCCGCGCCGACAATTTTTCGATCTTTGTTGCTGGTAACTTACTTACGGGCTTGGGGATGGGTCTGTATTGGCCAGCAACAGAAGCAGTGGTCGCAGACTTGACCCAAGAACAGAACCGTCGGGAGGCTTATGCTCTGACGCGACTAGCAGATAATCTTGGTTTAGGGCTGGGCATTGTGCTAGGCGGTATCTTGATTGGCACAACTGGCAGCTATCGGGTGTTGTTTGCGATCGATGCTATCTCGTTTGTCGTCTTCTTTGGGGTTGTCTATGGCGCGATCGCAGAAACCTATAAACCAGGGAAAAGTGAGCAACAGGCGTTGAGCAGTTGGATAGCAGCGCTGGGTAATCGCACTTTCTTGGTTTACATTCTTGTGAATGTGATCTTCACTGTATATGTGTCTCAAACGCAAAGCACGCTCCCTCTCTACTTCAGCAAGTTTGTGCCAGTGGGAGCATCCCAGCATGGATTTTCCCCAACGACAATTAGTGCCCTGTTCACCTGGCAACTGGTTCTAGCAACTATCTGCCAAATGCCAGTTGCTCGTGCTCTGAAGAACTTTAGCCATCCTCACTCTTTGATGGTTTCAGCCTTACTGTGGGGAGTGGGATTCATCCTGATTAGCTTTACAGGCATCGCCCCCTCTGGACATTTAGTGTGGGCAATTTTGGGTTTGGGTGTGTTTGCGATCGCCACCGTCTCCTATACACCCTCTGCCTCTTCCCTGGTGACAAACCTTGCTCCTGAATCCCAGCGTGGTGTTTACTTCTCAATTAACTCCCTGTGCTGGGCATTAGGGTACTTTATTGGCCCTCCCTTGGGTGGCTGGGCATTGGATCAGCCGCGAACAGTTGCAGATGGCTTCTGGCTAAGTTTGGCTTTGAGTGTCATCATCACCATCATTATTTTGCAATACCTCAATCGGATGTTAAACAAACGGGAAATGGACGAGTAGCTTACAGATGTAGGCTAAAGCGATTTGGTAGAAAGAATCTACCAGTGCAGGCTCCCCCTGATGGAAGCCATAACTGGTGTAGGACTGCTGCTGACTTGAAGTGTGGGGAGCTAAACTTGGCTATGCGGTTGCCCCATCCTGCTAAAGTTTAACCCCTGCCACATTACCTATTCATGTTGCTGTTGCTGTTTCTATATCTTCTTTGTCCTGTGGGAGCGTACCTTTGAGTCGTTGCACGGTATCTAGTACTGCGAGTTCCTGCAACACGCGACACATTGATGTCTCCAAGCCTTCCTGCATTCAGATCAGACCCAGAGATACCTCTAGGGTTGAGTTCCCAAGCTAAGGGGGGTTGTACTGGTGGTAATGTTGCTCTTTGTTGTGCTAAAGCTTCTCTTGTACCAAAGCACAGCGTACCAAGTACGCCTACAACAAGTGCCAGAGACAGACGGGTTCTGTTCATTGATTTCTTCCTCAGGTAAACTCTTGCTCGCCATACCTAATTTAAACAAAATGCCCAGATCATCTACTGCATCTTCAGACAGTTTTGAGAGGATGGCTAGAGTTAGTGTACACGCTTCATGGTGCAACTGGAGTTGATATTAGGGGAAGCGTTACAGTAAAGGTTGTTCCCACATTCACAGCACTTTCCACACTAATCCGACCCTCATGTAAGTCCACATATTTTTTGACAATTGCCAATCCTAGACCTGTGCCAGGGAGCGTGCCGACATTAGTGGCACGATAGAAAGACTCAAATAGTCGAGACAGGTCTGCTTCTGGAATGCCGATGCCTTTGTCTTGGATGCGCATAGTGACAGTACCATCCGTACATTCTAGGTCAAACTGCACTGTGCCACCTTGAGGAGAGTACTTGATGGCGTTGGAGAGCAAATTAGTCAGGATTTGCCTGAGCAGTTTTTCATCCAGACAGGCATCAGTACAGTTGCCACGACTGTAAAAGGTGATTTCGGGGCGATCAGAGCCATTCGTGCTAATTTTAATTTCTTCTAGCATTTCCTGGCAGAATTGTTTTAAATCCAGTGGGACTGGATGGAACTGAACTTTTCCTGCTTCTACTGTAGAAATTGTGAGCATATCATTAACCAGTTCAGTCAAGCGTTGAGCGGCATTGTTAATGCGACAAATATGAGTCAGTTGTTTCTGTTGAGTCCATTTGTGAGCGTAAGTTTTAAGTAACTCAGCTGACATCGTGATTGCTGTCAACGGGGTGCGATACTCGTGAGAAATCGTGGTGATGATGCGAGATTTGATTTCGTTAAGCTCTGTTTCTTTGGCTAGGGCTTTCAGAATTTCTAACTCGGCTCGCTTGCGAGTGCTAATGTCACGGGCAACCACTTGAACTGCTGGCTGATTTTGATAAGTAAAGGGAATTGCCGCCACCTCTACATTGATAACAGTGCCATCAAGCCGGAGAAACTTCTGTTCCATCAGCGCTGTTTGCTGACCCTCTAGGATCTGTTGCATCTGTTGCTGAACAATTGGACGACAGTCTGGATGCACAAGATCTAAGACTCGTCTGCCGATTAGCTCTTGGGGGTTGATGGCGCTGTAAAGCTTGACAGATGCACTGTTGACAAAGATTATCCGCTCGCCACTTTGGATAAATATAGCTTCAGGACATAATTCCACTATTTGTCGGTAGCGTTCTTCGCTTAAGCGCATTAACTGATATTCTTGCTCGCGGATGAAAGCCTGCTGGCGATCGCTGATATCTTCTATCAGTCCTTCAATCACAGGCTCATCTGCCGTGATCCTGAGAATCTGGCTCAATGAAACCCAGATAGAACTATCATCCCCTCGTTGCAACTGCATCTCACTTTTCTGGTTCCAGCCTGGAAGTGCCGATTCTGGAGCTTGGAATAGTTCAGATAAATACAGGTTTTGCGCCTCCTCTAGGGAACTCACACCCAATAAACGCAGGAATGAAGCGTTTCCCTCTAGGAGGTGCCCATCTAAAGTTGAACTAAAGATCCCTACATCCAAACGATTCAGCAAAGACTCTAGACGCATTTCTAGATGCTCAGCCTTCTGCTGAGACTCAGCTCGTTTCAAAGCTGAGCGTACCGCACCCGGCAGGCGAACAAAATGCTTGGGCGATTTGACTATGTAATCATCTAACCCAGCCTTCATCGCCTCTACCGCAACCTCTTGGCTGCCGCTACCAGTGCACATGATGACTGGACAGTTAGGATAGCGCTCTTTAATCTTATGGAGAACTGTTAGTCCATCGCTCCAGTGAAGTTGGTAGTCTGTAATAACTAGGTTGAAATTGCTTGTTGATAATGCTTGATTGAAGCCTTCTGCATCTATAACTTGCTCTAGTTGTAAGTCAGAAAATTCCTGTTTTAATTCACG
>CAZZWA010000541.1:0-3591 GCA_964657555.1 uncultured Microcoleus sp. | reverse complement strand
GCTCAACGCTAGTCAAAAGCTCGCAGATTTCTGTAAACCGAGGCCGCAGCGATAAAACTTGCTTTAGACAGTCTTGCTGTAAGCGACGAAGACTATCCATCGCTTCTTTGTGCGAAGACGACTCCTCTATTGTGCAACGGTCTAACATCTCCTCAAGTAAGCACCCAAAAGCCCTCACCTCTAAACGTTCTAGCGCTGGCCCGAGCACCGCATCAGTCGGGTCGTAAAAAGAGGCGGCTCCAAAGTCTCCCAGCAAACTATCGCCCGTTTCATTGACCAGAATATTGTGAGCATAGAGATCGCCATGCATGATGCCTTTGGCGTGAAGATGTGCGGCAGCAGAGGAAATGCCCTTTGTCAGGCGGAAAATGACAGGCAAAGAGAACGAAGCGTTAGCACTGTAGGTATCTCTTGTGCAGGTGTTAAAGTCTGGCGGCTGCCCTAAGCTTTTGTAATGGGGGGGGATGAAAGAAAACACAAGCCCTTCTTTCTCCTGGGGTTCGTTGGTGAGCTGGCCTAGCACCCTAACAAGATTGTCATGGCATCCAGCCGCAAGACTTGCAGCCATTTCATCAGCAGGAAACCCGTCACTGGTGATCTCACCCTTGAAGATCTTGATCGCTACCTCTTCTTGGGCCAGTTTGGTCGTCCAAAGCCCTTTAGAGATCACCCCAGAAGCACCTTGCCCAAGGGTTTCCCCCAGAGTCAGATCAGCCCAATCAATGTCTGGTAACGCTGGCTTGGCCTTCGCGTCTGCACTACAGAAGGGATTGCCAGCATAAGCCAGCCAGGACAGGCGGGGAAGAGTGAACAACCAGGGAGGCAGCCCCTGGAGCTGATTCGCTGAAAGCCTTATGAGTTCAAGATTCAAGCACGAAGCCATCTCCTCTGGAAGCGACTGGAGCCTGTTGCCAGCCAGCATCAGCTTTTGCAAATGGCTCATGCTGCCAATGGAAGCGGGTAGCTGCTCAATTTTGTTGTTGGTAAGAATGAGCCAGCGGAGCGAAGGCGAGAAGGCGTGCTCGCCAACAGTCTCAATCTGGTTAGATTTAAAACTCACCATGTTGAGGCCAAAGCACTGCGAAAGCACTGCGGGAATTTCCCAAAAGTCATTGTTGGTAAAGAAAGCAATTTTGAGGTGCTTCAACCGTTCAAACTCATCGGGTAAGGCTTTTAAATGGTTGTTCGATAGATCCAAGATTTCTAAAGAATCTGCCAGCTCGAAAATCTCTGAGGGAAATTGAGTCAGCCCGCAGGCAAGCTTGAGTTGTTTGCTCCCCGCTAACTGTCCAGAGCGAAGCAAGTTTATGGTTTCCATTTATCGTTTAGTGGATTTAAATATTCCATCATTCAACATTCTTTCGCCATTTCCCTCCCGTCACAGCGTCAGCGAGATGTGGGAGTGTCACTATTTTCTACTGCCTTCATGGTCTATTGACAGGTAAAATCTGTTTTTTAGGAATTAATGTTTGCTGGCTTGACGTGCTACTCTCGACGACCATGCTCGTCCAGTTCCTCCTCTTGTATTTGCACCTCTGAGTTGTCTGCCAAAGGTTTAACAACTCGGGCGATCGCCTCCTGCACAAATGCCTTGATAAACTCATCCCGCCGATTTAGCTGAAACTGCTGCTGCACCACTTCAGTCATTCCCCCATCTCCCCAGTCTTGATCGTGGCGGAAGTATTCGATAAAACTCTTACCAGCAATGCGAGTAACATAGGCGGCAGTGACGCCCTGAATCACCTTACCAATGATATAGGTAGCGACGTTTAGCTCTAGTGCTGTGGAAAGCAGCTCAATTGCTCCTCTGACTATTCCCAAACTGGCGAGGGTTTTAGCCAAAGACAGTGCCAACTCGCGCCCCCGTTCCATGTTGAGTTCGCAGCCGTAGACTTTGCCAATTTCTACCACCATTTGGGCGTTGACAGCTGCTGTTGCTAACATATCCACAACAGGCACCGGCGTTACCGCAATCACACCCCCACTAATCCACTGGAACCGTTCGACAACTTTATCTGCCTGACGCCGCCGCTGAGCATCAAGCAAGCGTCGCGCCTCCTCTCCTAATCGCTGGGATTGTAGTAAGATGTTGTCTGCGACTAAGTCTTCTCCTTCTGCCCTCAAAACAGCGGCCATGCGCCGGAATAAAGGCATTACGTCTGGATCTGGCTGGAACATTTCGCCAGTTTCCAGCTGCACTGACTGGGGATGAGCCGCGATCGCCACGACATCCGATGTGGGGATCAACCCCCGCACTCGCTCCCGCAACTGTGCTAAGATGATCTCCCTGTCTGCTTCTGTATATAAGTCAGTTTTGTTAAGGATGAGGAGCGATCGCTTGCCAATCTGTGCCAAGCTATGCAGTGGGTCGTATTCTGACTTGCGCAAATCGTTATCGACGACAAACAACAGCAAATCTGCTTGTGTTGCCAGCTGACGTGCCAGTTGCTCTCGCTGCGTACCAGCCACACCAGCTTCTAAAATTCCTGGCGTATCCGTAATCAAAATTTCCCGATTCAATCCCTTCAACTTGAGGCAATAGGTTTCCCCCATCTCTGTTGTGCCCATCGGTGCTGCTACCTTACCTACTATCCGCCCAATCAGTGCATTTACTAGCGAAGTCTTGCCAGCCGAACCAGTGCCAAACACCACAACTAGCAACTCCCCACGCTCCAAGTTAGTCTCAATTTCCCGCGATCGCGCCAGTAATGCCTGCCGTGACACTTCATCCTGAATCTGTGCCACCTGTTGCCGCACTGCTTTGAGAGTTTCTTCTGCCGCTTCTGTTTTGGCTTCTGGAATTTTTGGCGCTACACGACGCCGCCGACTTTGCTTCTGGGAACGCTGAAACAAGATGGCGTAGTAAATAAACGCAGCGATTAACATCCCCAATAGGGCAATCAGCAGCAACAGCAGCAAATTTGCCAGCAGGGGTGTTGTAAAGGAAACTTGAATGTAAAGCAGGTATAGGGAATGCACCAACCACAGCATCAGCCCTAAGATTAAGCAGATGCCGATAATCAGCGTCAGTAAGCGCGACAGAGGCATGAACAGGGTTGTGGTAGGGAGACGCTTCTGATTTTAATCTTCTTCACCTTTGTGTGTTATCACCTAATAGCCAGGGATACTGTCCTAGTGTATTCAAGGATGATTTGGTTAAACGAGAGGCTCTAGATTAGAGCTGGTTGCCTTGGGCTGGATTCAGCAAATCACTTAGCCTGGAACCTTCACGACTCCTCTGGTGGTATAGCTATGAATTTTAAGCCTCACATTACTGCGGCACATCAGTCAGCCTCAAACGACTCATTAAAGGTAAAATCTAGTGCTTCAGGCTGGATTAGCCGGATGACTAGCCGCCTCAATGTTAGCCAAAAAATTAGCTGTGGGTATGGACTGGCTCTTGGCATTGTCATTTTGGGAGTAACTACTGGATTCGCGATTGGAGATCGCTACTACCAACAAGCTATACAGCTAAGAGAAAACGCTGAGACAGAAACACGTCTTCTGAATCGCTTGCAAAATAGCATACTACAGGTACAGTTGCACCAACGACTGTTCATTTCTTTGACACAGAAGCCAGAACTATTGCAG
>CAZZWA010000540.1:0-3604 GCA_964657555.1 uncultured Microcoleus sp. | reverse complement strand
TTTCTTTCCGGCGATCGCTTAAAGAAAAAGTTAGAAATACATTTAGTTTACAGATCGCCTCAAATATGTTACCCAGAGTTTTAGCAATTCAAATGATTCAACTAACTATTAAACTTTTGGATAGCGAATCTTGACAAAACTTACAATATATGGTTCTGAAAAATCCTGGCAAATTTTCTCTTGAACCCGAAGAAGTCTTCTAAAGAATTGACAAAATGGCAAAAATCGGCGTAATCCAATTTGAGTTTATTTTCTCTAAAGTTGTTAAGTTATGAGGAATGTTGCGAGACATTCCCTAACTGAGGAGATGGAATTTCAATTTTTACACTTTATTTATGATAGCTAAATTATAGTATTAAGTTGCATCTGTTTGATGTGAATTTCAACAGCATTTTTTACAGGAGTTTATGCTTGTGAAGCCTCAAGTATAAACGAGGGAACTGCATTGTTCTTTCTATAGCCATCTAGGAAGAAATACCTGCAATATATGAGCGAGTTCCAAAAACCCGATCAGTCGTCTGCTGAACCTCAAACAACTCTTCAGCACACTAAACATCCTAAGCAAATAAATAATCAAGCTAGCCTCTTGCTTGTTTTTAAATCCCTCGATCATTATCTAAATCAATTCGTTCAACCACTCACACCCTGGCTCGATAAGCTTGTTGAACCCCTCGATCCTCTTCTTGCCAAACTGACGATTTACGGACTCTTAATGTCAAGTGTCGGTCTAACAACAATTGTGACTGGCAACTGTGTGATCGCGCACTGAATCTGATGTAGGGGAAAATCTAGGCTCTCTCGTACTGATAGGGATAATACCAAGTTGCAGTCAAAGAGGTAATCTGTCATTGAGTACGCCAAACGTAGTGTAGTGAAGCATCTCGGAGATGCTTCGCTTCGCTCAGAATGACATGATAGAACGCAACTTGGTATAAGCTGAGATGATCATTTCCAGAATCTTGCTCTGCAAGATTCTGGAAATACATTTTCGAGGAAGCTATCAGAAATCATGAGTTTTCCCCCAAAGATACAAGAGAATCCTGTTGATCTATTCGCTACGTCTCGCCTTTTTAAAGTGCCCGTCCTACATTCTTAGGGAGCAGGGGCTGATCATCCTGATGATGAAACCACAGGCAGCACAACTTGCGAAGGCTGATCGCCTCCACAACTTACTGCCAACGTGATTACCTGAGCATCGATCAAACGCACCTCACCAGGAAATGCTCCTGTTCCTGGATTAACGGGATAAGCAGGGAAACAAGCTGCACTCAAACTGAGGCGCAAAGCATGACCTTTGGAAATTCGCACGCATGTCGGTTGAAGCGAGATTCGCACTGCTTCTTTTGTCAGAGATATCTCACTTGTATCTTCCTCAAGCGTAACAACCCGCACGTAACCTTGCGTGAAATTGTAGACACTGCCATCAGTTCGCACCTGAGACAGCACCGCACACAAGTCAAAACTGGGGGTGTCTGCCGTACACCAGACTTCTACCCTAACATCTCCTGCTAAATGCAAATCTTCTGCCAAGGGTATAGTGGTGTATGTTAAGACATCCGTGCGCGAATCTAAGCTAGCGCGATCGCATGACCCAACTGGTACAGAAGCATGACCTCCTAAAGCCGGAACAGGTCGCCAAGGGTCATGGACAAACACATCGTTAGGACAGGTTTCTGTTACACTGTCTACCAAAGTGCCTGATTCCCTCACACTAGAAAGCCCTGTACTCGATAAGAAGTAGCATTTTTGATAAGCACTCGGCCATTGCTCGAAACTGCGCCAGCTATTAGATCCCATTTCAAACAAAGAAATCGATGGCTCATCTAGTATCCCTGTCTTTACACCTTTAAGAAACTGATCGAACCAATCTATTTGCCACCAATCAACCATGCTGACTGCTTCTGAGCTATAGTCTAGAGTTCCAACCTTGCGGCCCCAAGGCAGATGTGCCCACGGCCCCACCACCAAATATTGGGGATAGCTGCTGCGGGCTGCCATATCTTTATATAGGTTAAGGGTGCCGCGCATAAAGGTATCGAACCAGCCACCAATGTGCAGCATCGGTAAATCCACTGCCTGCAAATGCTGCTTGGGAGAAAGTTGCTCCCAGTATTCGCCTGGTTTTGGGTGATCTAACCACTCTTGATAGAAAGAGTCAGGTGCTAGGTTTGTGAGGATGTCTGGACGGGCTGGCAATAAGTCATGCAAAGGGAGATGCCGAGAAGCAGCATAAAGCGCTTGATAAGCCACTTCATCTCTCCGCAAACGGGCAGTTTCTGTTGCCAGTTGGATTGCCCAACTCAAATTCGTCTGTAAACAAAAGGCTCCCCCTTCATAAGCCCAATCTGTATATAAATCGTAGCCAATCATCGCCGGACAGATAACTTTTAGTGCTGTGGGCTTGGCAGCAGCAGCGTAAAGCTGGGTCATCCCTTGATAGGAAAACCCGTACATTCCTACTTGTCCCGTACTGCCTGGTAAACTTGCTGCCCAGGTAAGGCTGTCAAAGCCATCCTCAATTTCATGGGTGAATAGCTTAAATTCTCCTTCTGACGTCCCTCGTCCCCGCACATCTTGAATGACTACAATATACCCGTGGGCGGCATACCAAGTGGGATGGGCATAAACAACAGTGGAGGCGATCGCTCTCCCATAAGGTTGACGCATCAGCAGGACAGGGAACTCACCTTCGGCGTCGGGACGGTAGATGTCTGCATCCAAGCGCACTTGATCGCGAGTCAGCATTGATGCTGTTTCTTTGGGTCTGATATTTAGCATGGCGCCAGTCGTTAAAAAGTAAAAAGGTAAAAGAAGGTGGTAAAAAAGATTTTTCTCTTTTGCCTTTTAACTTTTGCCTTTTGCTTTTTTTATCACGTTACCAAGGCATCTGTGCGACCTAACACTGCCATATCTTCCTCATCCAACTCAACTGGCATCCCACTGCGAATCAGTTCTGCAAAGTTTTCATTGGGCACCATAATACATAAGGAATACAAGCGGCTAGAACCTGTATTTTCAATCACATGGGTGCCAGTTGGTGGCACCAATATGCTGTTACCAGCGCGAATCGGTATCGTTTTGCCATCACATTTGGCTAGTCCTTCCCCTTTCAAGACGAAAAACATTTCCACTGCCATCTGATGTCGGTTAGGAGGAGTCTTGCCACCGACATCAAAAATTTCGACACAAAATGTTAATGAAAAGTCAGCTGTTGTCGGATCAAAGACAATTGCTAATCGGTTAGTGTCACTAGGACTAATGCGATATACTTGATAGTCGCTAGGAGTCTTAACAATGGGAATCATACAGCGAGAGGCGTACATAGGGCGATTTCCTCCTGGTCATTAGGTGCTGCCGGGTTGAGCAAATTAGCCGATCATGTCTAGGATAGGAGGGAGATGGAGGCGATGCCGACTGGCTACGGAAGGATTGATGTGATAGTAATCGAGCCGATTTAAGCTCAGTTGTTTGAGCTTAAGCTTAAAACCATGAAAGTGCAATTATACAAAGGCACAATATTTATTTAGATTTGCGCCTTTACTAGGCAAAGCATTAAAGATGCTGGGATTAGAACAAAAACTACTGTGGGCAGAACGGAAAGTTA
>CAZZWA010000539.1:0-3605 GCA_964657555.1 uncultured Microcoleus sp. | reverse complement strand
AGTTCCCTGAGCCGCCGTTGTGAGTGAAGCTCATGGAAGCTATGTGCGAAGAGATAAGGGATCTGCGGGCTAATAGCATACCAATCAGCCCGGTTTCGACTTCGCTCAACCTTCAGCCGTCGAGGGTTGAGCGCAGCCGAAACCCAATCAACTGGTACTTTATTTTCATGCAAGTCCCTAATCGCTCATGGTGACTACTTAAAGCATGATATCTTTAAAATGCAACTTGATATGATCTCGTAAGAAGCTTTTCGATTTATCGCTGACGTTGGGCACTAAAATATTGCAGGCTGAGTAAGGGTATGGAGGTGCTGTGAGTTATTGCCTAAATCCCCTCTGCCAAACTCCGGACGATCCCTTGAATGCTAACGAGGAAACTTGTCGAAACTGTGGATCAGAACTGCTACTGCAAGGGCGCTATCGGGTGATTCGGGCACTGGCTCAAGGCGGCTTTGCTAGGACTTTTGAGGTAGATGATCACGGCACACCGAAAGTTTTGAAAGTGTTGCTAACCGACTATTCCAAGGCTATTGAGCTATTTGAGAGGGAAGCCAGGGTATTGAGTCGGCTGCATCATTCAGGGATTCCCAAAGTGGAACCAGATGGTTACTTCACCTTTTTACCAGAAGGTGCGAGCCAGCCATTACACTGCCTGGTGATGGAAAAGATTGAGGGCCAGAATTTACAGGAGTGGCTGAGGAGCAATCCACCCATCACCCAGGAGCAAGCGCTTGACTGGTTAACACAGCTGGTAGAAATCTTGGCTCAAGTCCATCAGCAGCAGTATTTCCATCGGGATATTAAGCCGTCTAACATCATGCTCCGACCCAATGGGCAACTAGCGTTGATTGACTTTGGTGCAGTCCGAGAAATCACAGAAACTTATTTGCGGGATGTAGAACACAAGGATGTCACAGAGCTAATTTCACGCGGTTACACGCCACCAGAGCAATACGAGGGCGCATCTGTGCCACAATCCGATTTCTTTGCGCTGGGGCGTACTTTTGTCCATTTGCTGACGGGCAAGCACCCTCGTGAACTGAAGGAACCTCAAACAGGTGAGTTGATTTGGAGATCTAGTGCCCCGCAGGTATCGGAATCGTTAGCAGGGTTGATTGATCACCTGATGGCGATCGCGCCACAGTATCGGCCTGCTAATACACAAGTTATCTTGGCAAGATTGGGTGAGGGCGAATTTTCTGGGCACACAAGGAATGACTCCTACTCTGTGAGCATGTCTTCTCCCAGCTGGCATAAGCTCCGCACACTCTTATTGACAGGCGCGATCGCCACCAGTTTAATTATGGGGGTGAGATGGCTGGGAATGCTGCAATCATGGGAGTTACAGGCTTTCGACCAGCTGATGCGGTTGCGGTTAGATGAGTTGCCAGATTCGCGCCTGTTGGTCGTCACTATTAACGAAGAGGATTTTCAACTTCCAGAACAGCAGCAGAGAAAAGGGTCACTCTCGGATCGGGCACTAGCCCTCGTTTTAAGCAAACTCGCACAGTTCAAAGCACGAGCTATTGGCTTAGATATCTATCACGATTTCCCAGTAAACCGCAACCAAGCAGATTTAGCAACTCTGATGCAGCAAAATGACAGTTTTGTTGCTATCTGCAAAGTTAGCGATCCAGAGGCCAAACTCCCCGGCATTGCACCCCCTCCTGGTATCCCGAAAGCACAGCAGGGGTTTAGTGATTTTGTGATCGACGCCGATAGCATTCTCCGTCGCCATCTGATCGCGATGAAACCCCCTTCGGCATCGCCTTGTACTACGCCCTATGCCCTCAGTTCCCGACTGGCATTCCGTTATCTAGAGGGGGAAGGCATATTTGCAAAGTACACCCAGAAAGGAGATTTGCAGTTGGGCAAAGCTGTTTTTAAGCGCTGGCGATCGCACATGGGCGGCTATCAACAAGTGGATGCATCCGACTACCAAATATTGCTCAATTACCGCTCCCATAGTTCCCCTGTGAAGTTTGCCCCAACAGTCACGCTAACGGAAGTCTTAACTGGTAAGGTCAAACCCGACCAAGTAAAGGGTCGGATCGTCCTGATTGGAGTGACAGCCCAAAGTAGCCATGATGATTTTCTCACCCCATACAGTGCTAATAAATGGCCTTCTGAGAAGATGCCAGGGGTGATTGCTCAGGCGCAGATGGTGAGTCAGATCCTCAGTGCTGTTCTAGATGGGCGACCTCTATTGTGGGTTTGGCCGATGTGGGGCGAGGTGTTGTGGGTTTGGGGTTGGTCTGTAGTGGGGGGCGCGATCGCTTGGCGCTGCCAGACAATACGCGATCGGGGACTGGCAGGAGTCGCCAGTCTAGGGGTTTTATCCGGGCTTTGCTTTGGCCTGATCACCCAAGGCGGTTGGGTGCCACTCATCCCTTCAGCGTTGGCTTTGATTACCACAGCCGGATGTGTAATCACCTCCACTCGCCCCCCAAACCAGCGACATGATCTTGATCTGGACGAAATTACAAAAGCTCCGTTTGTGCACTCCGGTGCTGCTAAGCAGTAAACTCACTGCTGTTGAGATGAGTTAAGCATCTCAGTTTGGCAAAACAATCTGGTGATAGAATCCGGAATGCTGCAACTTCAATTGGTAGTTTAGTGTGTTCTCTCAAAAATGAGATCCACTTGCTCACCTGGATTAACCATGTCCCCAAGTTTAGTCTGCTCGTCTTTGCAATCAAATCTGCCTGCCACAATTGTAGCTATTAACACATTGTCAAAATTGTTGATTGTTCATTGTTGATTGCAAGGAACAATCAAGGAGAATCCCCGCGCTTCTAGCTGGAGGAGTGTCAACACTAACCCATAAGTTGGAGTCATGGCTGATATCAAGGTGCTTCTTCAACAGATTAAACTGACTTTTCCTATAACTTTGGCACTCATGGGCTTTACACAAGTACAAGCTCAGTCTGTCACACCTGTAATTCTTGTGCAAAGGTCGATTCTTAGCTCAAGCGGACAATTAAACAGACCATTAATATTCGAAACGCCACCTCCACCACCGGATGTCGGGGCATCTAGTGATCGTGGTCAAGGAGCAAGCCGTGGCTGTAATAATAAGGCTTTGATAGCCTTAGCTCCGGTTTATGATCAGCCTCAGCATTTAGTTTGGGGTTTAACAACCAAAGAGTATCCTACCTTCTGGTTTTATATTCCTGACTCACTTACACCCGATCACTCTGGAGAGTTTAGTTTAGAGAACGAGAATCAAGAAGATATCTATAAAACCCCTGTGACGGTAACGGGAACACTTCTTAGTGTTGTGAGCGTTCCTCTGCCACCCACGGTAGCACCTCTAGAGATTGGCAAAAAATATCACTGGTTTTTTAGAGTGATTTGCGATCGCACAGATTCATCTTCGGATATTGTCATTGATGGGTGGCTCCAACGAATCAAACCCGAAGACTCCCTTAAAAAACAGTTAGAAAATGCAGCCACCCCACGGGAACGGGCGCGTCTTTATGCCAAAGCAGGCGTTTGGTACGATTCCATAACTGAGTTATGTCGCAGTGATTCAAAGAATACCAGCTTTGCTGCTGACTGGGCGGCGCTGTTACAAGCTATTCATTTAGACAAAATTGCCAAAG
>CAZZWA010000538.1:0-3608 GCA_964657555.1 uncultured Microcoleus sp. | reverse complement strand
TCGTTGCCAGAAACTTCCGTCGTGTAGCTTTTGGAGTCATGCTTATTACTACCTCGTCAACTGATGAGTAAAGGTTCTAACTCATCACTCTCCTCATTGTCCTGAGCTTTTATCCCCAAACATCTGCCTCAAAGCAGACTCTTTCCAGTAAGTAGCCGACGAAAGATCACAAGGGGAGGGGGAGACAAGGGGAAAAGAAAATACCACTTGTCCTCCATCTGACTTGATCTCATAAAAAGCAGTACTTTTATGGTTATGGGAAATACTATATGCTCATGAGCTTTTATCCTCACACATCTGCCCCAAAGTCTAACGAGGCTGATCTCACAGTCTTGCCAGTGACCTATGCCGACGTAGAAACAGCCGCTACACGTTTGCTAGGTGTTGCCCACAAAACACCAGTTCTTACATCAACCACGATCAATCAACGCACCAACTCTCAGGTATTCTTCAAATGCGAGAATTTTCAGCGCACGGGTTCCTTCAAATTTCGGGGAGCTTATAATGCTCTATCTCAGCTAGAGGAAGACCAAAAGCAGCGCGGCGTCCTGACGTATTCCTCTGGAAATCACGCCCAAGCGATCGCCCTTTCCGGACAGATGCTAGGCATTCCTACCACAGTTATCATGCCAGATAATGCTCCGACTGTTAAGCAAGCCGCAACTCGCGGTTACGGAGCAGAGGTGATTCTGTATAATCGCGCTCAAACGAATCGGGAAGAATTGAGCCAATCTATTGCTAGAGAACGTGGCACAACAATTATTCCACCCTACGACCACCCCCAGATCGTCGCGGGACAAGGTACAGCCGCCAAAGAACTGCTCGAAGAAGTTGGTTCGCTGGATGTGCTGCTGGTTTGCTGCGGCGGCGGTGGCTTGCTATCTGGCTGTGCTATTGCTGCCAAAGCATTAGCACCCGGATGTCGTATTATTGGAGTGGAACCAGAACGGGCAGACGATGCCACCCGCTCTTTTCATACTAAGACCCTGCAAACAGTTCACAATCCTGACACAATTGCCGATGGTGCTCGTACACCCTGCCTGGGCAAGATTACCTTTCCACTGGTGTTGCACTATGTAGAGGATATGGTGACGGTTTCAGAGGCAGCAATTTGCCGCACAATGTTTTTCCTGTGGGAACGGCTAAAGATTGTTGTTGAACCGACAGGGGTACTGGCAGCAGCAGCCCTACTGGAAGGCATTGTTACAGCACCTGGTGCACGAGTCGGCGTGATTGTCAGTGGCGGTAATGTGGATCTTAAACAAGTTAGCAAATTGTTCTTGTGAACTACCCGACGCCAACTGCTAGGCAGTATGGCGCGGGCTTCCCATCTCAACAGCCCCAGCCTTAGATACGGAAGATTTCCTTCCAACCCTCGGACTTACAGAGCCTCCATTGGTAGTAGCGCTGGTTCCCAAGGCTAATAAACGCAAGCCTTCATCCCGAATATCGATAGCTGCATTCACGTCTGTGTCGTGCTTGGTGTCACAGTTGGAACAAGTCCAGCTACGCACGTCCAGTGGTAGACTGCCGATCTGGTTCAGGCATACATGACAAGTCTTGCTTGAAGGAAAGAATCTATCGATTTAGAGTTGCTGGAGGTGTTGCTCCTCTGCTGTGCGCGATCGCCTCTGACTGGACAATCAAAATCCTTTCTCCTGCTCAAAGCCAAACCAAAGTCGTCCGCAGAAATCTAGTACTCTGTCAAAATTTAATTGATGGATAGTGCGAGTATCTTGCTCGCGTTGTGAGCGAGACGCTCACACTACCAGCCTATCAAAATTAAGTTTACAGACCACTAGAGGGTTTCTTCTTCTCTCCGATCAGGGGTGTCGGCAGCCTCCCTTCAATGCACAGAGAGGTAAGGGCAACCAGATTTCTTGGCTTGTGCGATCGCCTCTAGTTCCGCTTTCGTACTGGCAACAATGCGTCCATCAGGCGTGAGGACTAACCCCTGCGCTTCCTGTACTGGGTCGCCTAATTTCCACTCAGGGGTTGAGGGCGAATTTCTCTGTCCACTTTCGTGTGCCTGCTTGCTAGGTAGAGCACTGACACCAACTATCGGATAGTCTGAATGGAGCTGGTCTCCCGGACGTGGTGCGAATCCCCCATTCCCTGTGACGATGAACCGCCCTCTGGTTTGCCGCCGACGACCCTCTAGGCAGCATTGGCCAGCAACTTGTTGGTATCGAGCAAATTAGCTGGTAGCGCACTGAGGCTATTTTGCAGAAACGTGAAATCTGGGATGTTAGCGTTACCGCTGATGCCGACTTCCGAGGCGGCGGAGATATCGACGCGACCATTACCGCGAAACTGAGCAAAATTCCCTGGGTTACGCCCCACGGCGACAGCTTTACCACTGGAGAATAGGTCAGCTAGGAAGGCGGCAGAGTTAATCGTGATGTTGCCGCCATTCCCCCGCACGGCGTTCGCTAGGATGTCGCTATCTTCCAGGGTAATGAAGATTTTGGAGTTGATGGTGATGTTGCCACCGTTACCACTGCTGTCGCTATTTTGCACGCTGCTGAGGATGGGACTATCATTGCGTAAGCGGATGTCGTTAGCATTAATAGTGATGTTGCCACCTCCTGCTTGAGTTGATTTGGTGGAGATGGTACCCTGACTGGCTCTGATGTTTTGACGAGCATTGATATTGATATTCCCTGCATTCCCTGTGCCCTGACTTTCGGCATCTATGACAGCACCGTTAGTTAGGTTGAGGTTGGTGGTGTTAATAGTGATATCGCCCCCCTTGCTGACCCTTGTTGATTCCACAGCGCTAAAGGCCCCGCTGGTACTTCCATTCTGATTCACCCCATCAAAGGCCACGGTATCCCTAGCGTTAATTATCACATTGCCTGCATTCCCTTGTCCCAAGGTAGCGGTGCTTACTTGAGCGCCATTAGTCAAGGAGAGTGACCCAGTGGTGATCTTCACATCGCCACCATTGCCCACTCCTGTTGAGGCTACTTGGCTTCCGGCACCACTGGGATTTCCATCGCTGCCCCCTCCATCAAAGGCCACAGTATCCCTAGCCGTAATCGTCACATTGCCCGCATTCCCTTTGCCATAAGTGCTAGCACCCACGTAAGCGCCATTAGTTAAGGAGAGAGACCCAGTGGTGATGTTCACATCGCCACCATTGCCCACTCCTGTTGATGCCACTTGGCTGAAGGCACCGCTGGAATATCCATTGCCCACGCCATCAAAGGCCACAGTATCCCTAGCCGTAATCGTCACATTACCTGCATTCCCCTGTCCAAAAGTGCCACCAGCTACTTCAGCGCCATCGGTTCCCGATAGCGAGCTAGAGTTGATGTAGATGTTGCCACCATTGCCTACTCCCAGTACATCATTAAAAATGGAGCTGCCATCTCTCAGGTTGACTGCCCCTGTAGCATTGACCTCCACATCTCCCGCCTGAGATTGAGGCGTCCCCATCCCAGAATCTATCCCGGCTAGCAGATTACTTCCTCCTGCCATATCAAAGTTCCGAGCGTTGATAGTAATACTACCCCCACTAGCAGCACGGACAAACACTTGTGCCCCATTCGTCAGCGACACATCTGTCCTTTCTAGGCTATCTGGAAAACTCAAGAAAAGAATAC
>CAZZWA010000537.1:0-3608 GCA_964657555.1 uncultured Microcoleus sp. | reverse complement strand
CGGCGAATCTTGATGGATTATCTGCTGCTACGAGTGGCCTTCGAGCGAGAGAAGATTCGGGGCCATTTAGGCGAATTGAGCTGTTTGCGCCAAGCTTCCATATAAGTGTAGAACACAGGCGTCAGGTAGAGAGTCAATATCTGCGAAAACACCAATCCACCCACGATCGCAATTCCCAGAGGACGACGTGCTTCCGAACCTGAACCAGCGCCCAAGGCGATTGGTAGTGTGCCGAACAGCGCCGCCATCGTCGTCATCATGATTGGACGGAAGCGGATCAGGCAGGCTTCATAGATAGCATCATACGGACTTTTCCGTTCCCGTCGCTGCGATTCAATGGCAAAGTCCACCAACATGATGCCGTTTTTCTTGACGATGCCCACCAGCAGAATAATCCCGATGAAAGAGTAGAGATTCAGATCGACACCGAAAATTAACAGTGTCAATAGTGCGCCAAAACCAGCCGAAGGCAGACCAGAAAGAATGGTTAGGGGATGAATGAAATCTTCATAGAGGATACCCAGAATCAGATAAATGACCACGATGGACACAATCAACAGCGTGCCTAAATCGTTGAAGGACTGTTGGAAGACTTGTGCCGAACCCTGAAAGTTGGTAGTAATGGTTGAAGGCAGAGTCTCACTCGCTAGCTGATTGATCGCATCCTGCGCTTGACTCAAAGACGTTCCCGGTGTCAAGTCGAAGGAGATGGTGGAAGAGGGGAGATGAGCAACGTGGTTAACAGTTAAAGGGCCGACATCTTGGGTAATCTTGGCGATTGTGCTTAGGGGAACCTCTTGTCCGTTGCTGGTTCGGATGTAGAGCAGCGATAGGGCGTTAGGATCGCGCTGATACTGCGGCTCCAGTTCTAGAATTACGAAAAACTGATCGTTTGGAGCGTAGATGGTTGAAATCTGGCCAGAACCATAGGCAGCACTGAGACTTTTTTCAACTTGTTGTGCTGTAATACCGAGAGCTGCTGTTTTGTTGTGGTCAATAGTGACTCGCACCTGCGGAGTGCTCAGTTGTAGGTCACTGTCAACACGCTGAAGTCCTGGTATCGCTTTGATTTTGTCTGTCAGTATGGGAACGTACTGCTGGAGGTCTTGGAAGTTTAAGCTCTGCAATGTGAACTGGTATAGTGAATTGGTTTGTTGACCGCCAATCGGAATAGCAGGTGGCGATCGCAAAAACACCTGAATACCAGGAATATCTTGGTGCTTCAGCTTTAGCTTCTTGCACTGCGGTCCAATTTGCCCCAGCTTGCAGCTCAGTTCTTGAACGACATCATCTGCACTTGCTCGATGCGACCAAGGAATGAACCCTAGTATTGAATCCTGAACTTTCTGGCGTTGAGAACGCGGCTTCAGCAGAATTGTCAGGCGTCCCCCGTTAACAGAAGCGTTAGGTCCACTCGCACCCACAGTAGAGTCAACTGCTGCTATGTTGGGATCTTGGCGAATGATGTCAGCGACCTGCTGCTGGTGACGCAGCATTTCATCAAAGGAGATGTCTTGTGCTGCCTTGGTATTTCCCATCAGTTGTCCGGTGTCTTCTGTCGGGATGAATCCTTTAGGAACGATAACGAACAGGTAGATTGTCATCAAGAAGATGATGCCGGAGACAATCAGCGTCAGGCGATGGTGTTTTAAGGCTGGCTTGAGAGTCCATTCATAACCCCGCAGCAGCGCGTCAAATGTCCCCTCGGAGATTCGGTACAGGCGGTTTTGTTGCTGATTATGGGTGGGACGGATAAATCGACTGCACAGCATCGGGGTAAGGCTGAGGGAAACGAATCCCGATACCAAAATCGCCACGGCAATTGTCACGGCAAATTCATTGAACAGCCGACCAATCAATCCACTCATGAACATGATGGGAATGAATACCGCCACTAGCGATAACGTCATCGACAAAATCGTGAAGCTGATTTCTCTCGATCCCCTTAGTGCTGCTTCCAGAGGAGGTACACCCATTTCTTGATAACGGACGATATTTTCCAGCACCACCACTGCATCATCAACGACGAAGCCAACAGAGAGCGTCAACGCCATCAGCGAGATGTTGTCCAGAGAAAAGCCCAACAAATACATCACGGCAAACGTGCCGATGATCGCCACAGGCAGCGCCAGAGAGGGAATCAACGTGGCAGAGAGACTGCGCAAGAACAGGAAAATCACCAGAACAACCAGACAAACCGATAGAACTAGGGTGAATTTCACATCATCAATGGAAGAGCGGATGGATTCAGAGCGATCGTACATGATGCCCATCTGAATCGATTTGGGAACTTGCTCACGCAGGGTAGGCATGAGTTTCTTGATAGCATCGACGATCGCCACAGTGTTACCATCCGGCTGAGGCTGGACGGCGAGAACAACGGAGGGAATGCCGTTGTAGAGGTTTGAAACTTTGTTGTTCTGCACACTGTCAATCACTGGCCCCAAATCCTGGAGCCGCAGTGGTGCGCCGTTTTTGTAGGCAACGATCAGTGGTCGGTAGGCGGCAGCATTGCTGAGTTGACCACTGGCTTTGATCATGTAATTTTTGTCTTTGCCAGAGAGAGTACCTGTCGGCAATTCGACATTTGCTTGCGCGATCGCCGTTTGCACCTGATCCAGTCCGAGCCCCCGCGTTGTCAACTCTCGCGGATTAACTTGGACGCGAACGGCATATTGCTGCTGACCAAAGACCGTTACTTGAGCAACACCATCAACCATCGAGATCGGTTGCCCGACTGTCACCTCCGCATACTCGTCTACGGTAGAGATGGGGAGCGTTTGGGAATAGAGGTAGAGGTAGAGAATTGGCGCAGTTGAGGGGTTTGCCTTGCGGTAGGTGGGAGGTTTGGGCATACCTGCGGGCAGTTGTCCTGCTGCCGCCGAGATTGCTGCCTGGACATCCTTGGCAGCCTCATCAATTTTGCGACTGAAGTCGAACTGCAAGGAGATGCTGGTACTACCCGTTGAACTAGTAGAGTTGTAGGAATTGAGTCCAGCAATACCAGAAAACTGTCTCTCTAAAGGGGCAGCGACAGATGATGCCATGATTTCAGGCGTCCCACCAGGCAGGCTGGCAGAGACAGATACGAAGGGATAGTCAACGTGGGGCAGGGCACTGATTGGCAACAACACATAACCCATGAGACCGAAGATGACGATACCGATCATCACCAAGGTCGTCATGACGGGGCGACGAATAAAGATTTCTGAAAGGTTCATGGATTTACTTGAACTATAGATTTTAAGCTGAAAGTGTTTGGATTTCTGAGTTGCTCTGTTAGAGTTTTAGTCATAAAGGTCGCTAAAGTTGCTGATGTAATGATTGAATGTACTGCTATCTACAAAGTAGTTTGATACAAGAGTCTGTCCACTCCAACGATCTTAGACATTAGGTAACAAAGGTAAACGACGAATACAAATACGATTTGGCTCAACTGTGACGGCTGAACCTTGGTTCAAATCTTCCTCGCACTCGGTGATTACTGTTAGCAGCAAATCAGTTAATGGTTGGGCACGCAGCCTCTCAATACGAATGCGAATGACTGAGGGAGAAGTCGCTTCATCAAGCGCCAACAACGTGTGAAAATCTGCATCAAGCGTAGCAAC
>CAZZWA010000536.1:0-3625 GCA_964657555.1 uncultured Microcoleus sp. | reverse complement strand
TGGGGCACTACTACAATCTTTTCACAACCCCACCTCCACAGCAAGTAGCTTCGGCAGGGTAGTGGCAGCAGTGGGGACGAACGTGCTGATTGGAGCTGCTTCGGACAATACGGGGGCACCGTCTGCTGGTGCTGCCTATCTCTACAATGGCAGCACTGGGGCGCTGCTTTCAACCTTTAATAATCCTACTCCCGCAGCTGGTGACGCCCTCGGTTTTTCTGTGGCTGCCGTGGGGACGAATGTACTTGCTGGCGCCCCTTTTAAAGATGCGTCTGCCAGTTCTGCCTATTTATTTGCTGGGACGCCCAAAAGCTCAATCAGTTTTGATGATCGCCCCTCTCAATCCGTCACCATTGCTCCTCGGGACATTACCGCTATCACTAACACTGGAACGAATGTGGTGATGCAGGCAAACAATGACATTACCGTGAATCAGGCAATTACTACTAACAACCCGACAGGGAATGGGGGCGCACTAACGCTACAGGCAGGGCGTAGTATTCTCGTCAATGCCGATATTACGACAGGTAACAGCAATTTAACTTTGGTAGCTAACGAAACTCAAGCTAACCGTGTGATCGATGCCTTTCGCGACCCCGGTAACGCGGCGATCGTCGTTGCCCCAGGCGTAACGATCAACTCAGGCACGGGCGATACAAAGGTGATTTTGAGTACAGGGGCAGGTTTGGCTAACAACGCCAGTGGTGATATTACTCTGGGCAATCTGATTGCTGGGAATGTGCAAGTGCAAAACAACGGTCAAAGTGGCGGCATCAACTTGAACGGCTTGATTGCCGCCAGTGGCCCTGTAAACGCGATCGCCAACGGTGACATCACAGTAGGCAACATTAGGGCGACGGGAATTGTCCTCAACAGCCTTGCCGGAGCAGTTACCACTCAGGATCTCAGCACCTCAGGCTTTGGTGGTGGTGGAGCAGTTACGATTAAGGCTGGCGATCACATCACGACCGGGGTGATCGACTCCAGTTCTAGCTCAGGAAGTGGAGGCAATGTTACCCTTGACCCGCTTGGGGACATCCAAGCGACTTCAATTAATGCCCAAGGGGGAAGTAGGGGCACTGGCGGAACTGTTGACATCACCACTGACCAGTTTTTTCGAGCTACTGGCTCCTTCACAGACCAAAATCGCATCAGTGCCAGCATTTCTACAGCAGGCGGGACTGGTAGCGGTGACATCACAATTCACCACGGAGGTGGAGCAAGACGTATTCCCTTCGTGGTAGGGGATGGCACAACAAATGGGACAGCTGGCGCTATCACCACAGGAGCAAGCAATACAATCTCCCCTACTCAATCTTTTTTAGGCACCTATATTCAGGACAACATTCAAATTATTACCAGTTCTGTTGGTAGTAGTACACCTTTTTCACTCTCTATAAACGAAGCCACATTGTTTAACTTTCCGTCGCGAGATATCCAGAATCATCCCCGCGACCAACCGCAACTTTATAGCAGCCTGCCTCAGGCTGAATTAGACACTGCGGTTGCCGAACTGGAGGAGCGGTTCACGCACTATGAACAGCAGTATCTTGGCATAACAAACACGACTGCGGTTGACAGCCTCACAGAAGCCCGTAATATCCTGCAAAAAATTGAGACAGCAACAGGTGTTAAACCGGCACTCATCTATGTAGCTTTTACTCCTGCAACCGCGCCACCTTCTGGGGCGACAAGCGAGAGTAAATCAAAGACGACAGGGGCTTCATCCGACATCCTTTGGCAGTTCAATTCTCAGGGGTTGGCCTCGACAACATCTTCACAATCTCCACTCCCTAGCCCAAGGCAGGATGACGATCAGTTGGAATTGGTATTGGTGACTTCTCAGGGACCACCGATTCGCAAACGAGTTGAAGGAACTACTCGCAAGCAGGTTCTCAAAGTCGCTCAAGCATTCCGCATCAAAGTGACTGATCTCCTAAGTCGCACTAGTTACAAAGCTCCAGCCCAGCAGATGTATCAGTGGCTCATTGTACCCATAGAAGCTGATTTGCGCTCTCGTGGTATCCAGAATCTATCATTCATTATGGAAACAGGGCTGCGCTCAATTCCCTTAGCTGCCCTCTACGATGGTCAAAAGTTTCTAGTGGAAAACTATAGCGTTGGTTTGATGCCCAGTCTCAGCTTGAGTGACACCCGTTACGTGGACATCAAGAACGACCAAGTTCTGGCCATGGGAGCACAGACATTCAAGGAGCAACATTCCTTACCTTCTGTACCAGTGGAGTTATCAGAGATCGCGCAAAAGTTGTGGCCGGGTAAATTTTTTCTAAATGAAGCCTTTACTCTGGATAATCTCAAGTTGCAACGGCGCATCCAACCCTTTGGGATTATCCATCTGGCGACCCATGCAGAATTTTTGCCAGGGGCACCAGGTGACTCCTACATTCAGTTATGGGACACCAAGCTGCCACTAGACCAGCTGCGTCTGTTGGGCTGGAATAACCCTCCTGTAAATTTATTGGTGCTTTCTGCCTGTCGCACGGCTTTAGGGGATGAGCAGGCGGAGTTGGGCTTTGCCGGGTTAGCAGTGCAAGCAGGGGTGAAGTCAGCAGTGGCAAGTCTGTGGAATGTCAGCGATGAGGGAACTCTGGGGCTGATGACGGATTTCTACGAGGAATTGAAAACCGCCCCAATTAAGGCGGAAGCACTGCGGCGAGCACAGGTGGCGATGCTGAACGGGCAAGTGAGGATAGAAGGGGGTCAACTCCGCACTTCCGGTACTGATGTGCCATTGCCCTCAGAACTGGCAAAGCTAGGAGATCAAACTCTGTCTCATCCCTACTTCTGGGCTGGTTTCACTATGATTGGTAATCCTTGGTAAGAATAGGAGATAATTTGGCCTCTTTGAACTCTAAAATATCCAAATTCATATTATTCTTAACACCCTCTTCCCCAAACAAATATGATTTTCATCAATCCTAAAACAGATTTCGCTTTCAAAAAAATCTTTGGTTCGGAGCAAAGTAAAGACATTCTAATCAGCTTCTTGAATGCTCTCCTCTACGATGGTCAGCCTATTATTGAAGACTTGGAAATCCTCAATCCTTATCTAGCCCCTAAAATCAGAGGAGTGAAAGATACTTATCTGGATGTCAAAGCCAAGGTTACTGAAGACAAAACTGTAATCATTGAGATGCAGGTATTGAACGTAGAGAGCTTTGAGAAGCGAATTTTGTATAATGCTGCTAAATCTTACTCAGTTCAACTCCAGATGGGAGAAAACTATCGACTACTGAATCCTGTGATTGCTTTGACTATCACGGATTTTAAAATGTTCGACCAATTTGATAAGGTAATTTCCCGATTCGTACTCAAGGAAAAAGATTATCTAGTAGATTATCTGAGCGATGATATTGAGCTGGTGTTTGTCGAGTTACCAAAATTCAAAAAAGAACTGGATAATCTAGAGACAATTGCCGACAAATGGATTTACTTCCTCAAGAGTGCTAGAGAATTACGTACTGTACCAGAGCTGATGGGAAGTGTACCAGAAATAAGCCAAGCTTTTGAAATTGCCAATCAATCAAACCTCACCCCTGAAGAGTTAGAAGATTTAGAAAGACGGGAAATGTTCATTCAAGATATGCGAGGTGCGATGAGTAAG
>CAZZWA010000535.1:0-3647 GCA_964657555.1 uncultured Microcoleus sp. | reverse complement strand
TTTTGATTCTGCCAATCACTGCGGCAGCAGACTCACCAAAGGAATATATTGTTGTGCTGAAAGACGATGTTGATTCTGTAGCTGTCGCTGTGGAACAGGCTATCACTTACGCCTTCAATGTAGATTTTACTTATCAACATGCTCTCAAAGGCTACACTGCCTTGCTTCCAGAACCAATCCTCTCGGTACTCAGAAACGATCCCCGTGTTTCGTTTATTTCAGAGGATCGTCCAGTCAAGATCACAGCTCAGACACCACCAACAGGTGTACAACGCATCCAAAGCAACCTTAGTAGGGCGACGGGTTATAGCAAAACAAATAGTGTCAATGTAGGCGTGGCGATTATTGACACTGGTATCAGTACCAGCCATCCTGACTTAAATGTGGTTGGTGGTAAAAGCTGCTTACTCTTTTCCTTCTTAGGGAATTATAACGATGGGAACGGACATGGAACCCATGTTGCTGGAACAATTGCAGCAAAGAACAATAAGACTAATGGTGTTGTTGGTGTAATACCTGGTGCGCCACTTTATGCAGTACGCGTTCTAAACAGCGACGGATCAGGAACGACATCTTCGGTAATCTGTGGAATTGATTGGGTGACAGAAAATGCCGCCAATAAAGGGATTAAGGTGGCGAATATGAGCCTTGGCGGTACTGGTTCTGATGATGGAAACTGCGGAAAAACTAACAATGACGCCATGCATCAAGCCATCTGTAATTCAGTGGCGGCAGGTGTCACCTATGTCGTTGCCGCGGGAAATGATGCCCAGAACTTGGCTAACGATACTCCCGCAGCTTATAAGGAAGTTCTTACAGTAACGGCTATGGCTGATTTTAATGGCAAACCTGGTGGTGGTGCTGCCCCTACCTGTCGCTCAGATGTGGATGATACTGCTGCTGACTTCAGCGATTTCACCACTATTGGTAGCAGTGATGTCGCACATACTATTGCTGCACCAGGCGTTTGTATCACTTCTACTTGGCTAAATAGTGGTTACAAGACAATTTCTGGTACCAGCATGGCTTCACCTCATGTTGCTGGAACAGCTGCCCTTTGTATTGCCTCCGGTAGCTGTGCAGGCAAAACACCCCAAGAAATCATAATTAAGTTGCGAAGTGATGCCGCAGCCCAGCCCAAAAGTTATGGCTTTCAAGACGATCCGAACTTCCCAAATGGCAACCGCTACTATGGGAATCTGGTATATGCAGGTGGATACTAATACTGCTTGCCCTTGCTTTCGTTAGTATCCTATAGCAATCCTTAATCAGATGCTCTCCACCTCTGGCTTGTCCCCCTGATTCGGAAATCAAATAGGAATGCTAGATTTCCTAGCCTAGTTGCGTTGAGCAGAATCGCTACTCTGAGCAGGGGCAAGTAATTGCATCCCAACGCTATGGCGACATCAGCCGTAAGTTCCAAGTGTAATAACCAGGCTTCCTGGGTATGCTATCCCAACGTCCTTCTAGCTTCCCTTTTGAAAGTCTATTCGTGACTGCGCGTCTAGCTTTTTTTGCTAATTGACCTGACAAATCTCCATAAATCGCCTTGACTATATCATCTATCTGTAATACTTTCCCCTTATTGTCTTGCAAAAACTTGCTTATTGCCTGCATCACAGACATGGTTTCTGATGGCGGACTCGTTAATGTATTGTCAAGGTTGCCGCTATTGGGTTGAGTGGATGTTTGACAATCATCTTGAGCGACGAATTCTACTTTTTCTGGCTCATTTGGCTGAATCAAATTTAAATCCAAGGTATAGCATCCCTTTGAATCGGGAACACTTTCCCATATTTTCTTGATTTTTCCATGAGATAGCGCTGTCCCTATGGGGGATTTTACTAGCCTAAGGTTTTCCGGCTTTAACTCTCCGTACAGCTCTCTAACGATAAAATCTATATGCAGGATAGCCCCTTTATGGTCACTTAAAACCTTCTTTATTGCCTCAAACCTGTTGAGAGCTTGATAAGGTGGCAGCATGAGGATATTGTTATGATTTGAAGAAGTTGTTTGACTATTGACTTCCTGAAGCGCGCTTTCTTCAATAGAGTTATTAGCAACTATCCGATGATCATTAGGGTGATTATTGGGAAGCAGTGTAAGCTGAGGAGATACATCTACAGAGTAGGGCTCGATATCTTCTTGAGGAGATTCTTGAATTGGTGGTTCTGGTGCTTTGGGTGGAACATTACCGTTTAACGAATGGGTAAGTTCCTGCTCGTGCCCTGGTGTAGTCGTTCTAGGCTTCAAGGCAATGAATACTTTACTGTTGTTTTCATCTAAATCGGGTTCGCTAGTCTCGAAACTATGATCGGCGCTCATCACTAGGGCAGTCTCTGACTCGTCACCTGTATTGGGAATCGCCCACACTGCCAATAATGCCTCTATATGAGCCAACTTCTCCTTCGCCTGTACGGCTTTTTGTTCGTACTCTTCCACCAGAGCTTTGTAGTAGTCTCGCAACTCCAAGAGCGGAGATTGCAAACTTTGGGGGGGTGGGTCTAACTTAAAATCAGGATTCATAATTTTCACCGAGAAACCCCATCGCCTTGTGCGTGGGGAGGGATAGGTGCGCTTGCTGAGTGGGGTGACGCTACGCGGACTTCGTCACGATGCCCCCGAAGCAAGCAATAGGCTGTCGGCTCACCACCAATCCATTTGCTCTAGCAAGAAGCTGAACTTTGGAGGCAGTGAACTGTTAAACTAAGCCGGAGAGTCGCCTCTCCAACTCGTCTTCAAAACCGGACGTGAAAGTTTCCCTTCATCCGGCTCCTCAGTAATTTGGTGCAAGTCATGCATACCTCCAACCTTTGATTTCCTAACCGAGGTTCCATTACTGGTCTTGAGGGCTTGGTTGTCATTGGCTGTTTTAACATCATGGCAGTGTCTATGTAATATCTGGAGATTTTTGTATTCGTCTTTGCCTCCCACATTTTTGGGGGTTATGTGGTCAATCTCTAGTACATCTTCATCTCGGAAGTACAGTCCGCAATGAGTACATTTTCCCTTTTGCTTCTTCAAGAGTGTTGCCATTCTTTTAGTCGCTTCTGGGTGTGTACCCATTCTTGAACTCCAGTAAATTAGGTTGCCATCATAAGGACTGGCTTCGCCTTTCACCTTCACATGGCGGATAATTGGTGTTTCCGCGTGTGACCGTAATCGCATCGAAATTTCACCCGATTGCCTGGTTGCGAATACCCAATTATTACCGCCTATGGTTTGCCAATATTTCTTTGTCACCCATCCCATCGATTTTTGAGGGTGGCGGTATTTTCCCCAAGCTTTTAGCTTTTGGTACATGAGATTATCTAACGACGGTTATGTCTTCGTGAAGAATCAAATCGTGCTTCCCATTCCGGTTCTAAAGCCAGTTTGACAAGCGCTTGTAAGGCTCGGTCATTCATTGTGGGTATGCCCAAAGGTCTTTTCTCATCCGTTCCTGGCTTGGGAATCCAAACCCGTCGTGTCGGTTTTACCTTTGAGCCTAGTTTTAATTCGGCAACCAGTTTGAGACGTGCTGCTGGGGATAGGGATTTGACCTTATCCACTCCTGCCGTCTTTTTCCCCTGATTGTCTTGTGTTACCCGCCTGATCGAGAGACACTTTGCAGACCAGGACTTCATCAGCGTCTTCTGGAGTCTGCG
>CAZZWA010000534.1:1527-3661 GCA_964657555.1 uncultured Microcoleus sp. | reverse complement strand
ATTACTGACATGACTCTCATTATCAACTACCGCTACCAAATTATCCTGGTGCCATCCCAGAGCAAATGATGCTTGACAGGTTGGACATATCCTGTAAGGTTTATAACTATGCTTTGGCAGAAATTAAAGACTGAGTGAATTTGCGTAAATGTATTTGGGATTATTGTTCGCCGGAATATCTGTTTTTTTGGGCAACCACATTTTTTATCAAGGAAGTATAGTTGGGCGATCGCTGTGGACTCGCCTACGTTAAATAGCTCTTGTGTCAGCTCATTTTGTTCCAGCAGTTCCCTATTAAAAACTGGAAACTGAAACTTGCTTAGGTTGATAATCAGCGCCCAACTTGTTAGCACAGAAGCCCATATCAATTGTTTGATTTGGCTGAATAACCCTTCCCCAATCTGGCGGAGTCACCACATACTGCGACCCTTGAGGCATAAAACTGCCATTCCAACTATTATTAATGGCTGCCTGATGCATCTGGAACTTCAGTTGCCAGTTTTGAATACTTGTGTTGCCTTGGTTAGTCACCTGCATACTAACACAGAAGCCATTTTGCCAGTCTGACTGGATGATAGACTTTGCCTTCAAGTAAGATTCAGAACTTGACAGACTACTAGAACTGACCGAGCGATATGATTGAATGCTAGGAGATGGGTTAGGCGGAGGAAGAGTGACCGGGCGACTTAATTGAGTACTGGGAGAGGAGTTAGGGGCGGAATTTGTAGGAGAATTGGCAACAAAACTATTCGCGGCCAGAAGTTGGTTAAGGAGTTCTTGCTTAGCTACATTGACATTTTGCCAGTCATCTTGCAAAATACCACCTGTATCACCACTATCAGGATTCCAACTCCAGTAGGTGAAGCTGAGATTTTTTCTAGCAATGTAGTCAACCAACTGCTGCTGCCAGATGCCTTCCTTGGAACTGCTATCAACCTGACGGCCACCAAACTCTCCCATCAAAATTGGGGCAATTTTCTGAGTGGCGATGTAGTTAAATCCAGTTTCCCAACGTTTGTAGAGATTTTTGGGAAAATTGGGGTCGGAAAACCAAGGCTGATCGGCAACTCCAGCACCGTACTCATGGGGAGAATAGACAAGTTTATTGGCAACAGACAGACGTACTGGATAGCGCCGGACGCCTTCCAAATTACCACCCTGCCAATGACCCGAAAGTTTTTGACCTGGGACATTCTTTTCCACGCCTTCAACCACGATCAACCAATTAGGATTGACGGATAGAATGGCATTGCCAGCTCGCTCTGCTGCTAGTCGCCAGTCTGTAGCCTGGTCTTTGGTTCCCCAACTAGCTCGACCGTGGGGTTCATTTTTTAAGTCCGCTCCAATTACATTGGCCTGACTTTTGTAACGGGTGGCTAGCATTTTCCAGGTATCAATCCAATCTGCCTCCGTAAACCCATCGCCATACCATAGTTCAGGGATGCGCTGGTCGTTAAGCCGATGACTGTCGAGCAAAATCAATATTCCCTGTCGTTCTGCCTCCTGAATCACTGCATCCATCACCTCTAGCGGGGTTTTACCTTCAAGGTCTTTGTTATTTCCAAGGCTGAAATTAATACCACTTACCGTCTGTGAGCGCAGAGATTGCACCGAGTAGGGAAGCCTGATTACGTTGTACCCTAGGCTTTTAATCTGCCTTAACATGTCTTTGTAATCTCTGGCCCATAATCCGTGAGGAGCATGGTTTTCTGTCTCCAACCCAAACCAGTTGACACCTCTAAGCAAGATTGGCCGACCTGTCTCATCAACAATTTGGGAGCCGCGAGTAGAAAGCGGGGGGTTGAGCGTTTGGGTAGCGTCTGCCCTGTCCATTAAATTGTGATGATGCCATGAAAAATTACTCAGCCAGAGTAATAAGCCCACACTAAACCATTGCCGGAATTGTCTTGATTGGGTACGTTGCTGCATAGTTTGAAAAGTCCGTTCTAGCGATCGCGTTTGTGCTAGGCCCTCTCTTATCTATAACCCTATATTGCTCTGCAAGTCCCAAACAATCACGCTCACCTGTAGATGTAATATAATCTCAATCTCTTGCATAGACTGAGTTTTAGCATTCTACTTGCTTTAGAATAGCCGCATCAAAATTCATAAAATCTTTATGTATTTCCACTGG
>CAZZWA010000534.1:0-1427 GCA_964657555.1 uncultured Microcoleus sp. | reverse complement strand
CATATCTTTAACTTAATTTACTGAGTTGCAGGTTAAATTTAACAGTAAGGAGAGTGAAGGTTCATACTTTACGTAGGTAAAGCGATTCTCTACTCCTACCGTCTACCTTGAGATACTCTGAATTCTAAGAGGGTGTTTGAAAAGACTATTTGACTCCTTGTGAGTGCTTCACTAGTGAGTTTAGTCTAGGAAACAATCAGCCTTTCATAGTAACCCAAAACTAATTGAAATAAGGAAGTTGCACTCCTCAAACACTCTTTTAAGAGAGATTTTGATGCTTTCCTTATGGGCAGAAAGCGCATACGCTTTACTCTAAAGCTTCTGCTTAAGATATTTGAAAGTCGATTTTGAGCATTATTGCCACTTTCAAGTAGCACTCTCAGTTTTTTCCACCTGAACTTTTTGGAGGTTCTAGATGAGCGCTTCTCCACTCAATAAGTTTTTACTGCGGCCTGTTATTCTTTCTAGTGCAGTATTTTGTTTTTTAACTTTACCCTTAGCTGCTTTTGGCTCCAATCAAGTGACTATCCAACTTCAAGAGGAACCAATTTTTTATGGCAAGCTTAGGGATATAGCTGCTCCCTATCTAGGATTTGCTACAGCACTCTCATTGGGAGTAGCAGCTAGCAGTGTAGTGCTAGCTGGGTGGCAGCAGTCCTCTAAAAAGTCAGCTCAGCTCGAAGATCAGTTGTCTGCTGTACAACAAAATCTCAAGAAAACAGAAACACAGCTACAGGAGCTAAAAGTCTCAGAATTGCAATTTCAAGCTTCTGGACTGAACTCTTTTCTAAAAAATGAGGTTTCTGAGGAGCAGCAACTCACCTCTTCAAATGGGACAACAGTCGCTGAGCTTGGCGCTGTTTCCGCATCCGTACAAGTCCTGGAACTGGTGGCGAATGCTGCTCAGTCTGTCGAGCCTCAACCGAACGTGTCTTTTCAGGAATCTGTGTTTCCTATCCAAAGTGACCCAATCTCTGTAACTACATTTGCCGCAGTTAGTGAAACAACTTCCTTAGTTGGGAATAAAACTGCTGAGATTTCACTGGCAACCTTAATCGCTCAAGCTCAATCAGAACCTCTCACGCAGATTCAAGAACTACAAGGCCAATTCCAACAGGTGATGACTCGCATGGATACACTGCAAGAAATTATCTTAGCCAAATCCCAATTATTTACCACTGAGGCTGAACTCTCAGCTAACTATAATAACCATAGCCGCAATAAGCGTAAGCGTCAGCAAACAATTCTAGACTCTTCTCAAGTCTCAGCTAATTTTAACTCTGGCCGCCATCAATCCCCTCGTCAGAGACCAGTTCCCAAAGCCCAACGGCAGCAACAGAAATTAGTAGCTTCCTAACCCAGCTCTCCCATACCTAGAGCATCGGTCAAGTATTCAGATTTCGGTGGTGCTGGGCTGTTCTTGAGCA